>JBDHCH010000084.1:0-14570 GCA_039592115.1 Gemmatimonadota bacterium
GCAGATGGAGGTGGAGCTGATTGGCCCCATCGCCATGGACCCGGAGCTCAGGTTCGCCATTCGTGAGGGCGGCCGGACGGTGGGTGCCGGCGTCGTAACCGAGATCATCGAGTAGGTACGCTGGCGCCTGTCACGGTGCCTCCCTCTCGCTCCCGGCACACGCAAGCGTGTGAGGGTCGCTCCGAGGGATTACCGGACACGGGGCCAGCTGAACCAACCCCCGGACGCTCGGCGGCAACGCAGGAGCCCACGGGAAAAAGTAGAGCGGTAAAGCCATAGCGCAGCGCGGGCGATGACCCGAGGCCAGCGCAAAAACGAGGAAACCGAATGGCTGGCAGGATTCGAATTCGACTCAAGGCCTTTGATCACTGGGTAGTGGATCAGACGGCAGCGGATATTGTCCGGACGGCTCAGAAGACAGGGGCGTCTGTCCGGGGACCCATTCCGCTCCCTACCCGGCGGCAGCGGTGGACCGTTCTCCGGTCTCCGCACATCGACAAGAAGAGCCGGGAGCAGTTTGAGCTTCGCACGCACAAGCGGCTCATCGACATCCTGGATAGCCGTCCCCAGACCATCGACGCTCTCACCAAGCTGGATCTCCCGGCTGGTGTGGACGTCGAAATCAAGGTGGACTGAACCATGGCCGGGTTGATTGGAAAAAAGATCGGGATGACCCGGGTCTTCACCGAGGAAGGCGCTGCCGTGCCCGTCACCGTCGTTGAGGCCGGGCCCTGCCCGGTCACTCAGATCAAGACGGAGGAGACGGACGGGTACAGTGCCATCCAGTTGGGCTTCGGAGCCCAGAAGGCGAAGCGAGCCACCAAGCCTGAGGTCGGCCACGCCCAGAAGGCGAGCCAGGAAGCCGCTCCGGCGATCCTCCGGGAGTTCGCTCCCGACGCCGGTGAGGAGTATGAACTTGGACAGGCCCTTACGGTGGAGATCTTCGAGGCCGGAGAGGAAGTGAAGGTCACCGGCACGTCGAAGGGGCGGGGCTTCCAGGGTGGCGTGAAGCGCCATGGATTTGCCGGTCGTCCGGCGTCCCACGGGCACCCCGGATCCCGAAACGTGGGATCCATGGGCCCCGGAACGGACCCCTCCAGGGTCATCAAGGGAAAGAAGCTCCCAGGACAGATGGGGAGCGTCCGGAAGACGATCCGGAATATCGAGGTGGTCAAGGTGGACTCGGAGAGGAACCTCATCTTCTTGAAGGGTGGCGTTCCCGGGTCTCGTAACAGCTACGTCCTCATCACGAAGTGACGCATGTTTAAGGCGGCCTACTATAAGATCGACGGCAAGAAGGGCCGGGCCCGGGCGCTCCCGGACTGGCTCTTCGACGGCGTCGTAAACGAAGGGGTCCTTCACCAGGTGGTGAAGGCCTATCTGGCGAATCAGCGCCAGGGGACTGCTTCGGCCAAGAGCCGGAGCGAGGTCCGGGGTGGAAGCCGGAAGCCTTGGAGGCAGAAGGGGACCGGCCGGGCCCGTCAGGGGACCATTCGTGCCGCACAGTGGGAAGGCGGTGGCGTGGCTTTCCCCCCGATCCCCCACGCGTGGAACCAGAAAGTTCCCAAGAAGGTGAAGGGTCTGGCGCGTCGCTCCGCCTTCAATGCCAGGGCAGAGGAGGACCGCGTGGTTCTCATCGACACCCTGAAGTTCGAGGCGCCAAAGACGGCCCAGCTCCGGGACTACCTCGGTAGCATCGAGCTGGAAGGCAAGACGCTGATCCTCACCGACGGCAGGAACGAGAACGTGTATCTCTCGTCCCGGAACCTACAGAACGTCGAGGTCCGGCCCTTCGGAGAGGAGTCGGTCTATGACATCCTCTGGGCTACGACGGTGGTCATCGAGCGGGACGCCCTCGAGAAGGGCAAGGAGAAGGAGGAGGCCGCCGATGCGTGAGGGCTTCGACGTACTGGTCCAGCCCGTCGTCACCGAGAAGACCACGGCGCAGATCGAAGAAGACAACGTCTACACGTTCATCGTGAACAAGGGCGCCAACAAGCACGAGATTGCTCGGGCTGTTGAGAAGATGTGGGACGTCACCGTCATGGACGTCCGAACCATGCGGTACGCCGGGAAGGCCAAGCGGTCGATCCTGGGGCGTATCCACAAGAACTGGGCTCTCGGCCGCAGGCCTTCTTTCAAGAAGGCCGTGGTTCAGTTGGCTGAGGGCGACCATATCGAGTTCTACGAGGTCGGCTGAGGATAGAGCGATGCCTTTGAAGAAATTCAAGCCTGTGACCCCGGGGAGCCGCTTCCGGTCGGTAACCGCCGGTGCGGACATCACCCGGAAGGGTCCGGAAAAGTCCCTCACCGAGTCCCTCTCGGGGACCGGTGGCCGGAACCATCACGGACGCATCACCTCCCGCCGTCGGGGCGGAGGACACAAGCGCCGGTACCGGGTCATCGACTTCAAGCGGGACAAGATCGGGGTGAAGGGCACGGTTGCAGAGATCGAGTACGATCCCAACCGGTCCGCGAACATCGCCCTCATCTTCTATGTAGACGGGGAGAAGCGGTACATCATCCACCCCCGCGGCCTGTCGGTGGGCGACGTCGTGGAGTCCGGGCCGAACGCGGACATCCGGCTCGGGAACACGCTCCCCATGGAGAAGATCCCCCTGGGGACCATGGTCCATAACGTCGAGCTGAAGCCTGGGAAGGGTGCCCAGATGGCTCGGTCTGCCGGGGCCGGCGTTCAGTTGGTGGCGAAGGAAGGGGCCTACGTGACGCTTCGCCTGCCCTCCACAGAAGTCCGGCGGGTCAGGAAAGAGTGCGTGGCCACCATCGGCCAGGTGGGGAACATCGACCACAACCTCCAGACCATCGGGAAAGCCGGCGCCAACCGTTGGCGGGGCAAGCGTCCCAGCGTTCGGGGGGTTGCTATGAACCCGGTAGACCATCCGCTGGGTGGTGGTGAAGGCCGGGCCTCCGGTGGTCGTCCTCCCGTTTCCCCCTGGGGAAAGCGGGAAGGCAAGAAGACCCGGAGGAAGAAGAAGCATTCGAACAAATACATCGTCCGTGGACGGAAGCGGGGTAAGGCCACCCGCTCCTAAAGGAGCCGGTCGCCACCCCCTCTGTAGAGAGGTCAGTAGAAATGCCGCGTAGCGTTAAGAAGGGGCCCTACATCGAAGACGCGCTAATGATGCGCATCGATGAGATGAACGCCCGGAACGAGAGGAAGGTCATCAAGACCTGGTCTCGCCGGTCCACTATCTCGCCGGAATTCGTGGGGCATACCGTTGCCGTCCACAACGGAAACAAGTTCATCCCCGTGTACATCACGGAGAACATGGTGGGCCACAAGCTCGGTGAGTTCTCTCCGACGCGCCTCTTCCGGGGGCACGGCGGAAAGCTGGCCGACAAGCGGTCCAAGGCCCGGTAGCGGGGATAAGAGAGCCGACCATGGAAGCCAAGGCCATTGCGAAGAGCATCAGCATGAGTCCCAGGAAGGTCCGTCTTGTTGTGGACCAGATCCGGGGCCGTTCGGTGAACGAAGCCTACGCCATTCTCCAGTTCTCCAAGAAGGCGGCAGCCGACCCGGTCAGTAAGACTCTCCGGTCGGCCGTGGCCAACGCCCAGTACCGGGCGCAGGAGGAAGGGGACGTCCTGGACGTGGATGCGCTCCAGGTCAAGGAGGCGTTCGTGGACGAGGGCGCTACCCTCCGACGGTGGCGTGCAGCCGCCCAGGGGCGGGCTATGCCGATCCGGAAGCGGACGAGCCACATCACCGTGATCGTGGATACGAAGGAGTAACGCTGGATGGGACAGAAGACGCACCCCCACGGGTTCCGCCTCGGGATCGTCAAGGACTGGAAGTCTCGTTGGTACGCCGAGCGTGATTTCCCTCGCCTCCTGAAGGAGGACGAGACCATCCGGACGTATCTGCATCGCCGCCTGAACCACGCGGCCCTGTCGAAGGTGGAGATCGAACGGAAGCCCTCGAAGATCGTCGTGACCCTCCATACCGCCCGACCCGGTGTCGTCATCGGAAAGCGGGGGGCCGAGGTGGACAAGCTCCGTGATGAGCTGGCCGTCCTCACCAAGGCCGAGGTCAGTGTGAATGTGGAGGAGATCAAGCGCCCTGAGATCGACGCCAGACTGGTGGCCGAGAATGTGGCCCACCAGATCCGGCAGCGGATTTCCTTCCGCCGGGCCATGAAGCGGGCCGTTCAGTCCGCCATCCGGACCGGAGCGGAGGGTATCAAGATCCAGTGCGCTGGGCGCCTGGGTGGGGCGGAGATCGCACGGACAGAGGGGTACAACGAGGGGCGAGTGCCTCTCCACACCCTCCGGGCCGACATCGACTATGCCTCCCTCCCGGCCGTCACCACGTACGGTACGGTCGGCGTGAAGTGCTGGATCTTCAAAGGCGAGGTCGTGGAGGACCGTACCGGTCGGACCTATTCCGCCGGCGGCACCAAGTAGCGATTTGCGGGCCCGAATTATCGAGCTCGACATGCGAACCAACGAGCGCGAAACACCAGTGGGGATCGATAGAAGATGCTAGCGCCCAAAAGGGTAAAACACCGGAAGACGCATAAGGGCAAGATGCGGGGCAAGGCCCAACGAGGGAATTCGGTTTCCTTCGGTGAGTACGGGCTTCAGGCCCAGGAGGCCGCCTGGATCAGCAACCGCCAGATCGAGGCCGCCCGTGTCGCCATGACCCGGCACATCAAGAGGGGTGGGAAGGTCTGGATCCGGATCTTCCCCGATAAGCCCATCACCCAGAAACCCGCCGAGACCCGGATGGGGAAGGGGAAGGGGAACCCCGAGGGTTGGGTGGCCGTTGTGAAGCCCGGACGGATCATGTTCGAGCTGGAAGGTGTGGACGAGCCCATGGCCGCGCGGGCCATGGAGCTTGCCGCCGCAAAGCTGCCCATCAAAACCCGCTTTGTGGTGCGGGAGCGCCAGCTGGGCTAGGAATCGCGGCCGCGCTAGCGGACGCGGCTGGAATCGCGGCCGCCCTAGCGGACGCGGCTGGAATCGCGGCCGTGTCAGCGGACGCGGTAAGCGCCGCGCCTGCTACGCCGGCGCGATAGGCGGCACCAGGAGAAAAGGAATATGAAGCCTCAGGACATTCGTGAGTTGACGGACGAGGAGATCCAGGAGCGGATCGGTGAGCTGAAGGAGGAGCAATTCCGCCTTCGGTTCCGCGGCTCGACGATGGAGCTCGAGAACCCGAAGCTCATCAACCAGATCCGCCGGGATATCGCCCGGATGAACACGATCCTCCGCGAGCGCGAGCTCGCCCAGCAGAGCTAGTCAAGAGACTTGCAGGTGGGACATGGCTGAGATCCAGAATCAGACCCCGGAGGGGCAGATGGAGCGGAACACCCGCAAGGGCCGCATCGGCGTGGTGGTCAGTGACAAAGCTGATAAGACCGTGACGGTGAAGGTGGAGCGGCGGTTCTCCCATCCCCTCTACGGGAAGCAGGTTGCGAAAACGAAGAAATACCACGCTCACGACGAGGAGAACCAGTTCCGCGTCGGGGACACGGTACGAATTGTTGAGACCCGTCCGCTTTCCAAGACGAAGCGGTGGCGGGTAGCCGAATTGATTGAGCGGCCCGAGTAGCGCCGGTCCGAAGCATCGGAGTTCAGAGCGATGATTCAGCAGGAATCGGTTCTCAGGATTGCGGACAACACGGGGGCGAAAAAGGCCCTTGTGATTCGTGTCCTGGGTGGATCCCGCCGGCGGTATGCCCGGGTGGGGGACGTTGTGGTGGCCACGGTGAAAGACGCCATCCCCAATGCCCCGGTTAAGAAGGGGGAAGTGGTGCGGGCCGTGGTGGTCCGGACGAGCAAGGAGATGCGTCGGAAGGACGGAACGTACATCCGCTTCGACGACAACGCTGCCGTCCTCATCAACCCCCAGGGCGAGCCTCGGGGAACCCGTATCTTCGGCCCCGTAGGTCGTGAGCTTCGGGAGAAGCGGTACATGAGGATTGTCTCATTGGCTCCGGAGGTGCTCTGATGCCTGCCAAGAAGAAGGCACCGGCCAGCCGGATCAAACATAGAATCGTGAAGGGCGACCGGGTGAAGGTCATCCGCGGAAACCACCGGGAGGCGGAGGGCACGGTCCTTCGAATCCTCCCTGGCGAGGACCGGTTGGTTGTGGAGGGCGTGAACATGCGAAAGCGGCATGAGCGCCCCACGCAGGACAACCCGGAGGGCGGGATCATCACCTTCGAGGCTCCGATCCACATCTCCAACGTGATGCTCATCGACTCGGCTTCCGGGACTGCCAGCAGAACGAGATTGCGGGTGGAAGCCGATGGAACCAAGGAACGGATCGCCGTGAAGAGCGGTAATCCGATCCCCAAGCCGTAAGAGGGACGGCGGAGAAATGGCAAAGAAGAAGGAAACCCAGGGTGGGGCCGACAAGAAGGCCGGCAAGCAGAAGGATAAAGCGGCCAAGAAAGACCAGAAGGCCCCCAAGCCCATGGCAGAGAAGAGGGAGCCCAGGCTTCTGAAGCACTATCGGGACAACGTCCGGCCGGCGCTTCAGGAACAGTTCGGATTCAAGAACCCCCACCAGATCCCGGTGATCGAGAAGGTGGTTGTGAACGTGGGGATCGGCGAGGCGCCCAAGAACCAGAAACTCCTGGACAGCGTGGTGGAGGAGCTCACCATCATCACGGGCCAGAAGCCGGTAATCAATCGGTCTCGGAAGTCCATCTCCAACTTCTCTCTCCGTGAGGGAATGCCCGTGGGGGTGAGCGTCACGCTCCGGAAGAGCCGCATGTTCGAGTTTCTGGATCGGTTGATCAGCGCCGCCATTCCCCGGGTCCGGGACTTCAGGGGGCTCCCCTCCAGGTCCTTCGACGGTCGGGGGAACTACACCATGGGTGTGAAGGAGCAGATCATCTTCCCGGAGATCAACTACGACCGGGTTCAGGAGGTTCACGGGATGGATATCACCGTGGTGACCTCAACGAACAAGGACGACGAAGCCTTCGCGTTACTGCGGCAGATGGGCTTCCCGTTCCGGGGTGAAGACAAGCCCGTCCAGATCGGTACGGCGGCCTGAGCACAAGCGGCATCCCCTCCCGGCGTTCGGGAAGGGTGGCCAAGCCAAAGGTAAGCAGAGGATTAGATGGCGAAGAAAGCCCTCATCGAGAAGTCGAAGCGCAAGCCGAAATTCGGCGTTCGGGTACGGCATCGTTGCTCGCGCTGCGGTCGTCCCCGGGGATTCCTCCGGAAGTTCGGGATCTGCCGGATTTGCTTCCGGGAAATGTCGCTGCGGGGCGAGGTCCCCGGTGTGCGGAAGTCCAGCTGGTAAAAGGATCGATACGGAAATGATGACGGATCCCATCGCTGACATGCTCACCCGGGTGCGGAATGCCGGCACCGCCGGACACCGCTGGGTGGACATGCCGGTCTCGAAGCAAAAGGTCGAGGTCGCAAAGCTCCTGAAGGAGAACGCCTTCGTCTTCGACTTCAAAGTCCTGGACGACGGTGCCCACGGCCTGCTTCGCATTTACTTGAAATACCACGAAGGTCAGCCGGTCATTCGGCACCTGGAGCGGGTTTCCCGCCCCGGCCGGCGGCATTATGTGGGCGTTGACGAGATTCCCCGGGTCCGAAACGGGCTGGGGATGGCCATACTCTCCACCTCCAACGGCGTGTTGTCCGATCGAAATGCTCGGCAGCAGGGCGTGGGTGGCGAGCTCATGGCCTTGGTCTGGTAACCAAAACCTAAGCTACACCATGTCGCGGATTGGAAAGATGCCGGTGGAGGTCCCCAGGGGAGTCGATGTCTCCCTCAAGGACGCGACCTTCTCGGCCAAGGGACCCAAGGGAGATCTCTCCCTGGAGGTTCATCCGGAGATCGAAGTGAAGGTGGATGGCGGCGTCGTGACGGTTCATCGGCCGTCGGATCAGCCCCGCCACAAAGCCCTTCACGGCCTTGTTCGTTCCCTCGTGTCCAACATGGTCCACGGGGTGTCCGAGGGCTTTTCCAAGACCCTGGAGATCGTGGGCGTGGGGTACCGCGCCGACGTGTCCGGTAAGGGGATCACGGTTCAGGTGGGCTATTCCCACCCGATCGAGTATCCGGCGCCGGAGGGGGTGACGCTGGAATGCCCGAACCAGACCACTATCGTGGTCTCCGGAGCTGACAAGCAGAAAGTCGGACAGACGGCTGCCGAGATCCGCGCCTTCCGGCCCCCGGAGCCCTACAAGGGCAAGGGGATCCGGTATCAGGGTGAGCAGGTTCGCCGGAAAGCCGGAAAGACGGCAGGGGCATAAACCATGGCGAAGATCGGTAATCTCAGGAAGAGCCGTCGGATCCAGCGGTCCAAGCGGCACCGCAGGATCCGGAAGAAGCTCCAGGGTACCGCTGAGCGGCCCAGACTGGTGGTGTTCCGGTCCCTCAAGAACATCGAGGGGCAGCTCGTGGACGATGATTCGTCCCGGACCATCGTTGGGCTCAGCACCCTGGCCGAGGAGTTGCGGGGCTTCAAAGGCGAGTCCCGAAACCCCAGAGTCGAAGTTGCCCGGGAAGCCGGAAAGCTCCTGGCCAAGAAGGCCAAAGACGCCGGAATAGAGCATGTCGTGTTCGACAGGGGCGGCTACAAGTATCACGGCCGGGTCAAAGCCTTCGCTGAGGGCGCCCGGGAGGGAGGATTGGACTTCTGATGGCCAGGGAACGGGAAAAGAGGCAAAACCGCCAGCGCGAATCCGATATGGTGGAGAACGTCATCCACATCAATCGGGTAGCAAAGGTCGTTAAGGGTGGACGTCGGTTCTCCTTCACAGCTCTGGTCGCTGTTGGTGACCAGGCCGGCAAGGTGGGAATCGGGCTCGCGAAAGCCAATGAGGTGGCGGAAGCCATTCGGAAGGCCTTCGAGCGGGCCAAGCGTGAGACGTTCAACATTCCGGTGGTGAACGGCACCCTCCCCCACGACATCATCGGGGAATGGGGAGCCGGAAGGGTTCTTCTCCGCCCGGCCGCACCGGGTACCGGCGTCATCGCGGGTGGGCCGGTCCGTGCGGTCCTGGAGGCTGCAGGAATCCGGGACGTTCTCACCAAGAGTCTGGGGACCAACAACCCCATCAACGTGGTTCGGGCCACCGTGAACGGTCTCCAGAATATGGTGACCGCGGAGCAGGCGGCCCTCGAACGGGGCATCCCCGTGGAGGCCCTGGGGGTGCGTCGTGGCTAAGAAGAAGACGGCTGAGCCGAAGAAGATCTCCATCACCCAGGTCCGGAGCAGGATCGGTCGGCCCGGGAAGCATCGGAGGACCCTGGAGGCCCTGGGTTTGAGGCGGCATCAGCAGACGGTGATCCACAATGATACGCCGGCCATTCGTGGGATGATCAATCAGATCCCCCACCTGGTCCGGGTCGAAGAAGTCGAAGAGTAAGGGATAATCGCATGCCCGAGTTGCATGATTTGAGCCCAAACCAGGGATCCCATCGCGATCGGAAGCGGTTGGGTCGGGGTCCGGGCTCCGGGACTGGAAAGACGTCTGGGCGGGGCCACAAGGGACAAGGCTCCCGATCCGGTGGCGGAGTTCGCCCCGGGTTCGAGGGTGGGCAGATGCCCCTCCAGCGCCGGATTCCCAAGCGGGGCTTCAAGAACATCCACCGGGTCGAATACCAGGTGGTGAATGTTCGTGACCTGGCCAGGATCGACGCCGGCGAAATCACTCCCGAGATCCTCTATGCCAACGGAGTCATCGGAAAGAGCAACCAGCCGGTGAAGATCCTCGGGATGGGGGAAATTGAAGGCGCTTACCAAGTTTCGGCCCACCGCTTCAGCGGTACGGCCCGAGAGAAGATCGAGGGCGCGGGGGGGACGGTGACGGTCCTGGTTGGTGGCTCAGGAGACCAGGAGGCCTCGGCTGCGGAAGCTGCTGAGGAACCTGTGGCCGAGGCCGCAGAGGAGTCCGCCCCCGAGGCGGAGGAGACCGAAGAGGCGTCGGCCCCGGAAGGGGAAGAGGCGTCGGAGGCTGAGGACGAGAAGGCCTGATCGGGGCGACAATGGCCAATCCCATTCCCAATCTGTTCCGGGTTCCGGAGCTGAAGAACAAGATCCTCTTCACGCTCCTCATGCTCCTGATCTACCGGGTCGGCGCCCATATCACGGTGCCGGGCCTGGACGTCGGGGCCTTGAGGGAGCAGTTCGGCCAGCTTCAGGACACGTTCCTGGGCATCTACGACATGTTCGTGGGCGGGGGGCTTTCCCGGGCGACGATTTTCGCCCTTGGGATCATGCCTTACATCTCCGCTTCCATCATGTTCCAGCTGCTGGCCGCGGTTTTCCCCACCATCGAGAAGTTGCAGAAGGAGGGCGAAGAGGGCCGCAAGAAGATCACCCAGTGGACCCGGTACACCACGGTGGGTCTCAGCGCCATCCAAGCCTACGGGTACTCCGTCTTCCTCGGTAGCCTTCCCGGTGCCGTACGGACGCCGGGGGTCCTGTTCGTCTTCACGACGGTGATGGTTCTGACCGTCGGAGCCATCTTCATCATGTGGCTGGGTGAGCAGATCACGGAGCACGGGATTGGGAACGGCATGAGCCTCCTGATCTTCTTCGGGATCGTGGAAGGGTTCCCGGCCGCCACAGCCCGCACCTGGGAAGCCTTGATGCTTGGAGAGATCGGGGCCATCGCGCTGGTGGCTTTGCTCGGGGTCCTCATCGGAGTTACGGCCGGTGTCGTGGCCATGACCATGGGAGCCCGGAAGATCCCGGTCCAGATCCCACGGAAGGTGGTGGGGCGAGGGCGGATTCAGGAAGGGCAGAAGAGCTTCATCCCCTTGCGGATCAACTCCGCCGGGGTGATGCCGATCATCTTCGCGCAGGCCTTCATCGTGGTGCCGGGCACGGCGGCAGCCTTCTCCAGCAGCACCTTCTTCCAGGGTCTCGCCGATCTCTTCCAGCCCCAGACCATCACGTACTACGTGACCTACGGGCTGCTGATCGTCTTCTTCACGTACTTCTACACCGCCATCATCTTCAATCCGGTGGATCTGGCGGAGAACCTGAAGAAGCAGGGTGGCTTCATCCCAGGGGTGAAACCCGGGGCCCGAACCGCCGAGTACATCGATCGGGTCCTGACCCGGGTGACCCTACCCGGGTCCGTATACCTGGCTCTCATCGCCCTCCTGCCCTTCTGGATCTTCGACATCTTCAGCATCCAGACGTTCTTCTTCGGCGGGACCGGCCTCCTGATCGTGGTCGGAGTGGCCCTGGATACGGTCCAGCAGGCCCAGCAGCACCTGATGCTGCGCCACTACGACGGGTTCATGAAGAAGGGTCGGGTGAAAATGCGCGGGAGAGGGCGGTATATGTAGGGAGCCTGTACGGGCAAGGGTGCCCGGCCCGGCTTCCTGAGTCGGCCCTTCCAGCCGTGTTCCTTCTGATGCCGTACGCTTTGGAGACGGCTGGAGAGGCGATCCGTTCACGAGAGGAGCCGATACGGGCTCCGGTAGGCCGCGCCGGCCAACCGAATGGAGGGCGGCATGAATGTGATTCTGTTGGGTCCCCCTGGGGTGGGAAAAGGCACCCAGGGGGTCCTTTTAGCTGAAGGAAAGTCCTGGAAGCATATGGCCACCGGAGACATTCTCCGGGCCAACCGGCGGGAAGGCACTTCTCTGGGCCAGGAGGCCCAGAAGTATATGGACGCGGGGGAGTTGGTTCCCGACGAGCTGATCGTCGCCATGGTGAAGGATGCGCTTGCTGCCATGCCTGGCGACCAGGGAGTCGTCTTCGACGGCTTCCCCCGGACGGTTCCCCAGGCCGAGGCGTTGGATGTGGCACTGGAGGAGTTGGGTCGGACCGTAGACCGGGTCGTGGTCCTGGAGGCCGACGACGATGTACTGGTGAAGCGAATCGCCGGGCGCCGGAGCTGCCCCGATTGCGGTAGCGTCTTCAACGTGTATGCCAACGCCCCGAATGAGGAGGGGGTTTGCGACAAGTGTGGTGCCGCCCTGGTCCATCGGCCGGATGACAACCCGGAGACCGTGCAAAACCGCCTGAACGTCTATGCGGCCCAGACCGAGCCGCTGATCCGCTTCTACGAGGGTCGGGAAGGCGTCATGGCCAAGATCCCTGGTGAGGGCGGCGTGGATGAGATCCAACAAGGGATTCTCGCGGCCTTGTAGGAGGAAGGTCTCGATGCGGCTCGCGAGGATGGTGACGCTTTGATCCAGTTGAAGTCCCGGAAGGAAATCGAGGCGATTGCCCGAGGTGGGCAGGTCATCGCCGGTCTGCTTCGTGAGATTGAACCTTGGGTCACTCCCGGGGTGTCCACGGGGGAGTTGGACTGGTTCGCCGACGATTTCATTCGGTCGCACGACGGAGCCGTTCCGGCCTTCAAGGGTCTTTACGGCTTTCCCGGAAGCGTTTGCATTTCCGTGAACGAAGAAGTGGTCCACGGGATCCCCAGCCGTCAGCGCAGGTTGAAGGAGGGGGACATCCTCTCCATCGACGTAGGAGTCCGTCTCCGGGGATGGTGCTCGGACTCGGCCTGGACATTCCCGGTTGGGGAGATTTCAGAAGCTACGCAGCACCTACTGACGGTGACGGAGGAGTCCCTCTATCTCGCCCTCGAGGCTGCGGTAGTGGGAAACCACATCGGAGACATCGGAGCTGCGGTGATGAGCAGGGTGGATGGGACCGGGTATGGGATTATCCGGGACCTGGTGGGGCATGGCCTGGGTCGGGAGGTTCACGAGGAGCCTCAGGTGCCCAACGTGGGCCGGTCCGGGCACGGACCTGCCCTCATGAAGGGGATGGTATTGGCCATCGAGCCCATGCTCAGCGCCGGAACGGACCAGATCAGGACCCTGGAAGATCGCTGGACGGTGGTCACGGCGGACAGGATGCCGTCGGCTCACTTCGAACATACGATTGCCATCACCGACGAGGGCCCACAGGTCCTCACGGGCGTTGTCCCGGAGGGGTATGAGATCCTCCCGTGGCCCATGCCCGAAACCACGAGAATGGCTTGAGGCACCGATAGGTTTCGGTTATACTTCAAAGCTCTGTAATCAACGGACCGGGGTAGTTCCCATGAAGGTACGAGCTAGCGTTAAGCCGATCTGCGAACACTGCAAGGTGATACGTCGCCGGGGAGTGGTGCGGGTCATTTGTAAGCGGAATCCCCGTCACAAGCAGCGTCAGGGATAACCTGGGCTGGCCGTGGTGAGGAATCGCATTCTGGTATCGAGAACTGCTGAGACGATCTGATGGCACGTATTGCGGGTGTTGATCTTCCCCGGGGTAAGCGCATCGAGGTGGCCCTGACCTATATCTACGGGATCGGGCACACTCGGGCCGGGAAGATTCTGAGTTCCTGTGGGGTGGATCCCAGTCGTCGGACCCAGGACCTGGGCGACGAAGAGATCAACCTCCTCAGGAAGGAGATCGAGGGCACTTTCAAGGTCGAGGGTGCTCTCCGCACCGAGGTGTCCATGAACATCAAGCGTCTCATGGACATTGGGTGCTATCGGGGCCTTCGGCATCGTCGAGGGCTTCCGGTACGGGGTCAACGAACCCACACCAACGCCCGGACCCACAAGGGGTCACGCCGGCCCATCGCCGGTAAGAAGAAGGCCCCGAAGAAGTAAGAAGATTTCGGGGGCGGGGCTGGGGCCTTTGGGCCGCTGACCCCCGTCCTCGTTTTCCGTTATCGAAGGACTCGAACGAGCGGACGAAGGAAGGCGACGCGTGGCAAAGCCGAAGCAGACACGTACAAAGCGCACGAAGAAGGTGGTGGAGGCCGAGGGAATCGCCCACATCAAGGCGACCTTCAACAACACTCTGATCACCATAGCCGATATGGCGGGGAACGTCGTGACCTGGGCCAGCGCCGGAAAGGCTGGGTTCAAGGGATCGAAGAAGTCCACGCCGTTCGCAGCCACGGTTGCCGCCGAGCAGTGTGGCCGGGACGCCGTGGCCATGGGCGTGAAGCGGGTTTCGGTTCGGGTTCAGGGCCCAGGCTCCGGAAGGGAGTCGGCGATTCAGGCTCTGGCCGCTGCCGGCCTCCACATCAAGTCGATCCACGACGTCACTCCCCTTCCGCACAATGGTTGCCGGCCGCCCAAGAAGCGGCGGGTCTGAGGAGTTAATCTAGATGGCACGCTATAACGGACCTGTCTGCAAGCTCTGTCGTCGGGAAGGGCAGAAGCTCTTTCTGAAGGGCGTGAAGTGCTATACCGAGAAATGCCCCGTGGAGCGGAGGGCGTATCCGCCGGGTCAGCATGGCCCTGCTCAGGCTCGGCGCCGGAAGCAGTCGGACTACGCTGTCCAGCTTCGTGAGAAGCAGAAGGTCAAGAGGATCTACGGGTTGGGTGAGAAGCAGTTCCGGAATCTTTTCGAGAAGGCCGCACTCCAGACCGGGATCACTGGTGAGAACCTGATGGTCTACCTCGAATCCCGGTTGGACAACGTCATCTTCCGCATGGGTTTCGCCGCCAGCCGGGCTGCCGCTCGTCAGCTGGTTCGGCACCGCCACGTGGAGGTGAACGGCCGGATCGTGGACATCCCCAGCTTCCAGATTTCTGCCGGTGACGAGGTGGCCGTGAAGGCCAAGTCCCGCCGGATGGGGGCGATCGAAGA
>JBDHCH010000085.1:0-14367 GCA_039592115.1 Gemmatimonadota bacterium
CGGGCAACTAGTGCAGACCTTCCCCAGCCTGGGAAACCCAGGGGCTGGTTCCCCCGGAACGGGCCCCTGAGGGGACCCCCACAGCCAAAAAGGAAGACCATAATGTGGGCACAGCTCCGGATCCGGCTGGTTCTCGGCTTGGCTCTTTTTGCCTTTCTTCCGTCGAATGCCACTGGCCAGGAATGGTCTGAGGCACAACGGGAAGTCTGGAACACGGTGCAAGACCTATGGGCGCTCTCCAGCGCCCTGGACCTGGACGCGTGGTTCGAGAAAGTCTCTGACGAATACCGGGGTTGGTCCGTCGCGGATGAGACGACCAGGGACAAGGCCATCTGGAGGGAACAGGCAGAGGGGCGATTCTCCGCCCCCAGGCGGGCACATTATCAGCTCGTGCCGAGGGCCGTCGACGTCCATGGCGACGTGGCCATCGCGTTCTATCACTACTCCGCCGTGACCCGGAGTCGGGAAGGCGCGTTGAGCACCTCTCGAGGCCAATGGACCGATTGGTTCCGACGGGAGGATGGAGAGTGGAAACTCCTTGGGGACGCCGGGGGGGAAACCCACTCCGATCCAGAGATTCTGGTGTCAGCCCGGTGGCTCGCAGAGAGGCTGGACGGATCGGAGCTGGCCATCATCCAGGTCGAACGACAGGGGACCCACTACGCCGAGGGGCATATTCCCGGCGCCAGGTACCTCCCCTACTCCACCATCACCTGGGAGGGTGAACACGGTGAAGGCTCCGAACTTCTGCCTTTTGACGAGCTGGAAGCCACCCTGGAGAACCTGGGCATCAGCGACGAGGACCACGTCGTGGTGTATGGGAGTCACCCTCTGATCCAGGCGCGCCTGTGGCTGACCCTGGACATCCTTGGAGTGGGCTCGAGAGTCTCCCTCCTGGATGGGGGCCTTCCGGCCTGGATAGAGGAAGGGAATCCGCTTTCCCAGGATCCCCAGGAACCGAGGCCGCGAGGTGACTTGACCCTTAGGCCTCGGTCAAACGTCGTCGTAGACGCTGAGTGGATCCTCGGGCAGCTGGACGACCCCTCCCTTGCCCTGGTGGACGCCCGGTATGCGGAGGAGTACACGGGTGAGGGGCAAGAGGGCGCGGCCGTCGGGCACCTTCCGGGGGCCGGGAGCGCCCCATGGGTGGATCTGGTGGCGTCGAGGGAGGTGTTCCGTCTTCAGCCGTTGGGGGAGCTGGCATCGAGTTTCCTCGATGCCGGTGCGGACCCGGGGGAGACCGTGGTCCCGTACTGCGTCATTGGGCTGCGGGCGAGCCTGGATTACTTCGTAGCCCGCCTCCTGGGATTCGAAACCCGGTTCTATGACGGATCGTGGAGGGACTGGACGAGCCGCGGCCATCCCCTGGTGAAGGGGGGCCGACCACGCTGAGGGGGTCCCGTCCCGCCTGACAGAGTATTCCTCGACTTCCCGGCCTCAGTTCAAGAGGGACTTGCGAATTGCGCCCCGGATCCCCCTACTGTACAGACAGATAACCTGGTAAAGGATTATCTGGCCACTCCTGCTCGAGGGTCCCGGGATTTCGCTGTCCGAGGGTGATGGACCAGGATGTGTATCGGGACATCGGGGCCGCGATCCGGATCTGACCGAGTAAGGGGGGCCCGTGTTCACCTCTCTGCTCCGGGAGGACACCATGGCCAGCCTGCGGTTCCGAATACCGTCTTCTTCCCTTTCTTGGTCCGGGATTCTCACCACACTCCTCATCGGTCTTTCACCGCCTGGACTCGCGGGTCAAACCACGTTCACCGTGAACACGACCAACGATGCGGACGACGGCACGTGCAACGCGTTCCACTGCAGCCTTCGAGAGGCCATTACCGCTGCAAACCATACGGAGGGCGGAGCTCTCATCGCCTTCAATATCCCCGGTTCGGGACCGCACACCATTCGGCCGAAATCCGCCTTGCCCGACGTCGAGGAGAGCATCACGCTGGACGGGACCACGGAACCTGACTACTCCGGAACCCCGGTGATCGAGCTGGACGGATCCGAGGCAGGCCCAAACAACGGCTTGAACGTCGTGTTGTCCAACAACACGATTCGTGGATTGACGATAAACCGGTTCGAATCGAACGGAATCCAAATCCACGCCGACGCCGCCAACAACGTCATCGAAGGAACCTTCATCGGCACCGACGTTACGGGATCCATCGCGCTGGGGAATGGGATCGCCGGGATCATGATCGGCCAGGCTCCCGACAACACCGTAGGAGGGACAGATCCCGGGTCGCGGAACCTGATCTCCGGAAATATCGAGGGAGTTACGATCGTGGATCCCGCCGCCACCAACAACGTGGTCCTGGGAAACTACATCGGGACGAACTCGACGGGAGACGAGGCAATTCCCAACAGTGTCGGAGTATTGGTCCTGGCACCCGGCAACACCATCGGGGGAACAGCGGCAGGGGCGGGAAACCTCATCTCAGGAAACACTACTCAAGGCATCAGTCTCGGCCCTCCTTATGCCACCGGGAACCTGGTTGTCGGGAATTACATCGGTGTGGACGCCTCAGGCACGACAGCCCTGGGCAACGACATCGGCGTCTGGGTGGACAATGTGGCGGACAACACCATCGGCGGCACTTCAGAAGGCGCCCGGAACGTCATCTCCGGAAACCGGGAAGGGATCACTCTCTGGGAAGCCGGGGCCACCGGGAATCTCATCCAGGGGAATTATGTCGGTACCAACGCGACCGGGGATGCGGCCATTCCCAACGAGATTGGGATCCCCGTCTACTCCCCGGGGAATACCATCGGAGGGGCAGAGGTTGGAGCCGGGAACCTCATCTCGGGGAACACCTCCAACGGTGTCAACTTCTATGGGGAGAACGCCACGGCCAACGTCGTTGAAGGGAACTTGATTGGGACCGACGCCACCGGGACGTCCGCGCTGGGGAACGGGGACAGTGGAGTGGGGGTGGTCTTCGCTGCCGGGAATACCATCGGAGGAACCAAAAGCGGGGCAGGAAACACGCTTTCGGGAAACGTGGTTGCGGGCGTGATACTCTTTGGCCCAGAGACAAAGGAGAACCTGGTCCTGGGCAATTTCATCGGCACCGATCCAACTGGGACCTTCGCCGTGGGAAACGGGGATTCCGGTGTCGCCATCCACGACGCCGCTAGCGACAACACCATCGGCGGAACCGAGGAAGGTGCCCGGAATATCCTCTCGGGAAATACCTTCGGGATCCTCATCGGCGATTTCGCGGCGACCGGAAACCGGATCCAAGGGAACTACATCGGGACAAATGCAGCCGGGGACGCCGCCATCCCCAACACCCAGACAGGAATTCTTCTCTGGGGCCAAAACACCATGATCGGAGGGCCCGAGGACGGCGCCGGGAATGTCATCTCCGGGAACCTCTTAGCCGGAATCGATCTTGGGCCCGGGAGCACCGGGACAATCATCCAGGGGAACTACATCGGAACCGACGCCACCGGATCGACCGTTTTGGGGAACGATCTGGGGATCTGGGCCAACTTCTCCCCGGCCAACACCATCGGCGGTACCGAACCCGGAGCGGGGAATGTCATCTCCGGGAATAGTGGACAAAACATCCAACTCAACGGCCTCGACGCAGCAGGGAACACCGTTCAGGGGAACTTCATCGGCACCGATGCCACGGGGACGGTGGCGTTGGAAAACGGCCGGGCAATCCTGATCCAGGATGCTCCTGACAACACGATCGGAGGTACCGAGGCAGGCGCCAGGAACGTCATCTCCGGGAATCGCCCCGGAATCAGCATCGAAGGCGCGACCGCCACGGGAAACATCATCCAAGGGAACTACATCGGGGTCGATGTCACCGGCTCGGGCCCTCTGGGGAACCGAGGAGCGACCATCCGGTTCACCACCGGCGCGTCGAACAATACAGTCGGCGGCACGGAGCCAGGAGCCGGCAATATTGTCGCAAACAGCGCATGGGTTGGAATCGGTCTCTTTCCGGACGCGGGCACCGGGAACCGGATTCTCTCAAACGCCATTTTCGACAATTCCGGTATGGGGATCGAGCTCAACCGGGACGGCGTCACCTTGAACGACGAGGGCGATGCCGACACGGGACCCAACGAGCTCCAGAACTACCCGGAAATCCAATCGGCAGTGTCCTACGGGGCCGGAGCCGTCCAGGCGACGTTGAACTCCACTCCCAACTCCACTTTCACCCTGGATTTCTTCTCGAACGCCGAGTGTCACGAGACGGGCTTCGGAGAGGGCCGCACACCCCTCGGAGCGGCATCGTTGAGTACAGACGCATCCGGCTTCGGGACCGTGACGAAGGCCGTGGCCAGCATCACAGGATCGGTGGTGACCGCGACAGCGACCGACGCCAACGGGAACACCTCGGAGTTCTCAGAGTGCCTGGCCGTGTCGACCCTCGGGATCTTTTCATCCCCATCCACGCAAACGGTTACACAAGGGCAACCGGCCGTCTACGCCGTCTCAGTGACGGCCCAAGGGGGGGAGTTCGAGGAGACACTTGATCTGAGCTGCACTGGGAACCCCGCAGGGACCACGTGCACCTTCGACCAGGACCAGGTCACCCTGGTGTCCGGGCAGGCGTCCGCAACCATGACGGTGACCACGGTTGCCCCCGCCGCATCGGCACCGTTGGGGACCGACGGCTCACCCTGGGGCCCGCCGGTTGCTTGGCTCTACCCGCTCCTTGCCCTGGCCGCGCTCCTGACCTACTCGACGGCGAATCGGCTGACGAAGGCCAACCCTGCTCGAGAGGTTGGGGGTCTGGGAAGGCCCCTGGTACGGGGAACACTGGTGGCTGTGTTACTCCTGATTCCGGTCTCATGTGGGGATGACGGCACCAAACCGCCCACAGGTGGGACGCCACCGGGCTCATACGAACTGACGGTTTCAGCTACCTGGGAAACGGTGGAGCTGACGACGACTGCCACGATGGTGGTGCAGTAGCGGGAGGGTTTCTATCCCCCGCCAGCCGCCATCAGAGGATCGACAACTCCGAGGAGGTGGATGGCCACAAGCCCGAGAATCCCGATCACCACCAGATAGTAGATCGTCGGCAAGATGGTCTTCCTCAGCGTGGCCCCCTCCCTCCCGAGGAGCCCCACCGTGGCCGAGGCCGCCACCACGTTGTGGATCGCGATCATGTTTCCTGCTGCCGCCCCCACGGCCTGCAATGCCACGATCATGATCCCGGAGACCATCAGCCGCTCGGCAACTCCGTACTGGAACGCCGAGAACATGAGGTTGCTCACGGTGTTGGACCCGGCGATGAACGCCCCCAGCGCCCCGGTGACCGGCGCGAAGAAGGGCCAAACCTGACCCACATTGGTGGCGACCCACTCGGCCATGGCGATGGGCATGGAGAGGAAGCCGGCTCCGTTTACACCGGAGTTGATGTAAACCCGGACCATGGGCACGGTGAAGACCAGCACGAAGCCCGCCCCGAGAAGAACCCGGCTGGAATCCGCTACGGCCCGCTTCAGCGCCGGTCTGCTCATCCTATGGAGGAAGTAGGTGGCCACCACCGCCAGGACGAGCATGAAGCCGGGAAGATAGAAGGGCGTGGAGATCGCGGTGATGTCCGTCCCGAGGATCGCGTCCCAGTGGACCTCCGGAAAACGGAGCCAGGCTCCGAAGGGGAGTTGGGGAAGGCGGGACAGGACCAACAACACGGCCAGGATGAGATAGGGGCTCCAGGCATTGACGGTGGAAATGGGCCTTCCCGCCATGATCCCATCCTCTTCCACTTCCATCCCGCTCACCCAATCCTCCGCCCATGTGGAAGCCTCAGGGAAATCCCAACGATCTCCCGGGACCAGAAACCCCTTCCGGGCCGCCAGCGTCATGATGATGAGCCCGACCGGCGCCCCGAGGAGTGACGGGAACTCCGGACCCAGGAATATCCCGGTGAGGGTGTACGGAACGGTGAAAGCCAGCCCGGCAAGGAGGGCGAACGGGAAGATGGAAAGCCCCTCGGTCCAGGATTTCCGCGTTCCGAAGAACCTGGTGGTCATGATCACCATGAAGGTGGGCATGAGGGTTCCTGCGATGGCGTGCAGGACCACCACCCTGGCTGTCACCAACTCCAGGAATTCCCTCATTCCCAACCCCGCCAGGGCCATCTGGGCGTCGAAGGCTTCCCCACCCACACCCCCGGCGACACCCACGAGAACGGGGGTTCCCACCGCCCCGAAAGTGACTGCCGTGCTCTGGATCATCATCCCGATCATGACCGCCGCGGCGGCCGGGAAGCCCATGGCCACCATGAGGGGGGCACAGACCGCCGCCGGAGTCCCGAAGCCCGAGGCCCCCTCGATGAAGGAACCGAAGAGCCAGCCGAGGAGAACGATCTGGACCCGACGGTCGTCGCTGATGGCATGGAAAGACCGTCGGATCGCAGAAACACCACCGGAGCGCTCCAGCGTATTCAACAGGAGGAGGGCTCCAAAGATGATGAAGAGGAGGTCGAAGGTGAGGAAGAGGCCCTGGATGGACGCGGCGGCCACGCGGACCCACTCCATTTGCCAGACCGCCACGGCAACAGCCACCGCCACGACGTACACGGCCGGCATGGCCCACTTCGCGGGGATGCGAAACCCCACCAACAGGACACCCGCCAGCATTATGGGCAGGAGAGCGAGGAAGGCCTGGGCACCGAGAGAGAATTCCACCGACGACCTCTTCTGGTTTACGGGTTGGAGAAAGGGAGGCTCTCACTCGGGGCGACCCGGCCCTAGGTCTGAGGCTCCTCGGCTTCCAGCACCACCCACTCACCGGGCTTGATGCTCTCCTCCGCCCACCTGGCCACCATCCAGGCAGCGAGCAGAGACATGGCACCCACCACATAGAAGGGCACCTCGAACCCCAGGTAACCTCCGAGGGCCCCGGCAATCAAGGGGCCCACGCCCATCCCGAGGCCGAATCCCATGGTCACATAGCTCATCTCCTTCCCCTCACCGCCCTTTTTGGCAAGGTCACTCGCCAGGGCGAATCCCGGAGCCGCGATGAAAGCCGTGATCACACCCTGGGCCACTCTCAAGTTGATCAGCTGAAGGGTCGTACCCACGTACCCGAAAAGAACCGTCAACGGTGCCAACGCGATGAGCCCACCCACGATGAGCTTCTTTCGGCCGATACGATCCGAGAGCCGCCCAACAGGGATCTGCACGAACAGCCGGGAGACGGTGAGGGCGCTGAACGCGACTCCGAATCCCAAGGCTGTCTGCGCCAGCCTGGCGTTGAACTCGTTTTCCAGGGCGGAGATCATGGAGAGAGAGCTGGCCATGACGATGGTGCTGGCCATGAGCACCAGATTCGTGGCCGTAGGACCGGAAGATATCCGTGGCCTCCCCCCCGCCCCTGGTTCCGGAGCAGCGGGGGGAAGCGAAGGGTTCTCCGGGTCATGAACGGTGAACTGGACCAGGAGGATGGCCACGACCAGAAACGCGGCCCCGGCCAAGAACGCCGCATTGAACCCGAAGTAGACGTGGAGAAATCCCCCCAGGAGGGGCCCCGTGGCGAAGCCCACCATCCTGAAGGTGCTGTAGACACCCATGGCGTTTCCCCGGGTGCGCTTTTCAGTTACACCCGAGATGAGGGCCAGGACCGAAGGGATGATCATGGCCACACCCAATCCCTGGAGGCACCTGAGGGCCAGGATCCAGACGAAACGGTGAGCGACCATGAATCCCAATGTGGCCACCATCATGAGAAGCAGGCCCGCCAGGATGAAGGGCTTCCGCTTGCCCACCCGGTCCGTGGCAGCCCCAGCAAAGGGCTGGGAAAAGGCGAAAAGGAAGCCGTAGAGTGAGACCACCAGGCCCACCTGGGTCTCCGTGGGGAGGTTCAGCCAGGTGGACGGCTGCTCGGCGATGTAGAGGGGAAGAAGAATGATGAGGAGGCTGTTCCCCAGCGCGTCGGCCATACGGGCGAAGGAGAGGGCCAGGACCTCGGGTTCCGTTCGGAGAAGGCGGGCAGCTCGTCGGAGCATAGGCTAAGGGAGGTCTGCACAAGTGGGGCGAGCCGCGGTGCGCCCTCCCGCAGGATCCACGCCTTCCACCAGGATCACATCAAGAGTCCTGGGGCCGTGGACGCCCTCCACCCGGATCAACTCGATGTCAGAGGTGGCCGAGGGGCCCGACACGAGTGTGAGGGGGCGCCGCCGATCGGTCAGGTCAGCGCCCATCCGTTCAACCGCTTCCGGAACCGTTTGCACGACCTGTTCGCCGAAAACGACACAGAGGTGATAGTCAGGGAGGAGCGTCAGAGCCCGGCGGCCCTGGGCGTATCCCGAGTCGAGAACGATGGTCCCCGTCTCAGCGATCCCCAGAGCGCACCCTGTGACAACGCCGTGGCTCGAGGCGAGGGCCTCGGTTGAGATAGGCGCCCCACTATCGCCTTCCCTGAGCACGTCCACCTTCTCCTCCGCCACCAACCCCAGCCAGGAGGTCGGGAGGTCCTGGGGAACGGCAAGGCGAAGCACCTCCCGACCCTTGAGTGCCTCCGCAACGACATGAGGAAGTCCCTGGCGGGTGACGCGGACCACCGTAGCTCTGTAATCCGACACGCGCTGGGCGAACAGATCCAGCACCTCGATCCGGGAGGCCGATCCCGTCCGTCGGTATTCGCGGGGAATCTCCGCCCCCGCTCCGTCGGGGGGCTCAGGGCCATTCCGTTGCAGGGGGCCGTCGATTCCCTCCCTGATCTTGGCCAGGACAGCCTTCCGGGCATCGGTCATGAGGGGACCTCCGCGTCGAGATCCGACGTCCGCTCCGCCCTGGGGGCCCTGCCGGGCTCACCCTCCCGATCCCACCACTCTCGGAATCCCTCCTCCGGGATCGCCGGGAGATCCCGCCCTCGAGTCCAGCCGGCTGCGTAGCCAGGTAGGCTCCTGACCCACCCGGACCGGACAAAGGGCCGCTGGAGGAGGCGCCCGAATCTCACCGCCCAGCGGAAACGGGTCCGGGAGCCGAGGATCCAGGCCATCAGCCGCATGATCCACCGTTCCTGGAAGGCGGGTGTACCATATCCGGATGTGGCCCTCGTCCGTCCCGACCGACCGCCCTCCACCACCTTTCCTCTCAGGTGCAGCAGCACCCTGGGGATCTCGATCTTCACCGGACAGACATCGGCGCAAGCACCGCAGAGCGTGGACGCGAAGGGCAAAGAATCGTGGCGGCCCGGCCCCAGGAGCTGGGGGGTGAGGATGGATCCGATGGGGCCGGGGTAGGTCGCGGCGTAGGCGTGACCGCCCACCCTCTCGTATACCGGGCAGATGTTCAGACAGGCGCTGCATCGGATGCACTGGAGGGCCTGCCGCCCAACCGGATCAGAAAGCACCCGGGTCCGGCCATTGTCCAGGAGTACCAGGTGGAACTCTTCGGGTCCGTCTCCTGGGGACACTCCCGTCCAGAGGGTCGTGTAGGGGTTCATCCTCTCGCCCGTGGCGGACCGAGGCAGAAGTTGGAGGAAGACGTCCAGATCCTGAAAGCGGGGGAGGACCTTTTCGATCCCCATCAGGGTGATGAGCGTTCTCGGAAGGGTGAGGCACATGCGTCCGTTCCCCTCCGACTCCACCACGCCTACGGTACCCGTCTCGGCGATGGCGAAGTTGGCGCCGCTGATAGCCACCTGAGCTCTTAAGAACCTCTCTCGCAGATGGAGACGGGCCGCTTCAGCCAAATCGGGGGGGTCATCCGAGAGGTGGGGCAGCGACAGCTTCTCCCTGAACAGATCCCTGATCTGGGTTCGATTCTTGTGGATGGCAGGCACCAGGAAATGGGAAGATCTCTCCTGCGCCATCTGGATGATCAGCTCGGCCAGGTCCGTCTCCACGGCATCGATCCCCCGAGCCGCCAGGGCTTCATTCAGCCCCACCTCGTCGGTGGTGATGGACTTCACCTTCACCACCTCATTCGCTCCGGCCGTCTCCACCAGGGCGCCAATGATTTCCACAGCCTCGGCACCGTCCCTGGCCCAATGGACCGCTCCCCCGGCTTGGGACACGGTTTCCTCCAATCGCAGGAGATGGCGATCGAGGCCGGTGAGAACGTCCTCCTTGATTGCTCGCGCCGCGTTCCGGAGGGCCTCCCAATCAGGGAGCTCCCGGGCAACCAATCCCCTCTTGGCCCGGATGGCGGAGGTTGCCCTCTTCAGGTTGCGGCGGAGTTGAGCGTCCTCCAGTGCCGCTGGAGCAGAGGTGGGGAAGGTCGGGAGGGGTCGGAGGCCACTCACGACTCGAATCCCCCTTCCCTGGCGGCCAGGATCTCGGCCAGATGCATGATCCTGATACCACCGTTTGTCCGGGATTCGTGGGATCCATCCACTGGACCCTCGGCCAAGAGCCCTCTCCTCCGCATCCCTCCCGCCAGATGGAGAAGGCAGGAGTTGTCCACGGCGGTGAGGACCTCGGCACCACTCTCCGCCACGTTCCGGATCTTGTCCTCCATCATGGCCAAGGAGGTATGGGGATTCTTAACCGCGAAAGTGCCGCCGAATCCGCAGCACTCCTGGTCACCTTCCAAGGTCTGGAACTCCAACCCTCGAACGGCCCGGAGGAGTCTGAGTGGTGCATCACCCACATCGATCGACCGAATGGAATGGCAAGTGGGGTGGAACACCACCCGGTAGGGGAAGTGAGCGCCCAGGTCTACTACGCCCAGCTTGTCCACGAGGAACTCGGTCAGCTCGAACGTTCGCCCAGCAATCTCCCCAACGGTTGTCTGGAGGTCGGCATCATTTGTGAACGCGGCCAATTCAGGGTACTGCTCCCTCACCATCGCCACACAGGACGCGGACGGGGCGACGACGAGCTCCGACCCTCCGAAAACCTCGAGAAAATGCCTCAGAAGGGATGTAGCCTCGGTCCGATATCCGGTGTTGAAATGGATCTGGCCGCAGCAGGTTTGATCCCCCGGGAAGACGACCTCGTGACCAAGGGATTCCAAGACCCGGACTGTGGAGACCCCAGTGCCCGGGAAGAGCACATCGTTGAAACAGGGCATGAATAGCGTGATGCGCATCGGAGGAACCTACGACCCGCCACAGCCGGTGTCGATCTACCCTCGCCTGCGACTCCGGAACAAGCGGTGGCGGGCTCCTCCACAGGTTCTCACCGCAGTAGATCAACTTCTTTCTCACTCCCTGAGCGGACACCCGCCCTTCGTTTTCCTTGAGTAATCCTCCGGGGACCCTCACTTTCCCCCTGACCCTTTACCGACCCCGTGCCAGGTAGCCATCCTGATTTGTGGGCTCTTCCGGATGGCACCCCTTGGAGCAGCCCTCGGAACCGGAGCGCGCCGCCCCACGGGGAGGCCCCTGGTCGAACACCAACGGAGAAGGCCTTCGTGCCGATCCCTCAACCGAAGACGACCGCACCTCGGAAAGCGGAGGTCGTTCCGGGGCGCTCCGACGGCCTCGGGACCTTCGGTGGAGTGTTCACTCCCTCCATCCTGACCATCCTCGGGGTCATCATGTACCTCCGGTTCGGATGGGTGGTGGGAAACGTCGGGCTTACCGGGACTTTCCTCATCGTCACCCTCTCCACGATGATCACGTTCCTTACGGCGCTCTCCATCGCCGCAATCGCGACGGATCAGAGGGTGAGAATTGGTGGGGCCTACTACATGATCTCCCGGTCCCTGGGGATCGAGGCAGGCGGTTCAGTCGGAATTCCGCTCTTCCTCGCCCAGGGGCTCTCGGTTGCGCTGTACACGGTGGGTTTCGCTGAAAGTGTGGTTGGGGTTTTCCCTGTCCTCAACGTAAGAGCGGTCGGATTGGTGACCACTCTGGCGGTTGCGGGCCTGGCATTGACCTCGGCGCATGCTGCAATCCGCGCCCAGTACGTCACGATGGGTGCCATCGCCCTCTCTCTCCTCTCCCTTTTCTTAGGGACTCCAGTCGAAAGCACCCCTGCCGAGTTGGCCCTGGCAGCGAGCCACGACCCGGCCCCGTTCTGGGTGGTGTTTGCTGTCTTCTTCCCAGCGGTCACTGGAATCATGGCAGGCGTGAACATGTCGGGGGACCTGCAGAACCCGGGCCGGTCCATTCCACGAGGCACCTTCTCGGCCATACTGGTCGGGTACGGTGTCTACATGGCGATTCCCGTCTTTATGGTTTGGCGCGGAGAAACAGGTGCCCTCATCTCCGACCCGCTGGTAATGCGTAGGATCGCCTTCTGGGGCGACGCGATCCTGCTGGGAGTCTGGGGCGCCACCCTCTCCAGCGCGGTAGGGAGCATCCTGGGCGCACCCAGGGTCCTCCAGGCCCTGGCCCGGGACGGAATCCTCCCCCGATCTCTCCACTGGCTAGGGAATGGTAGCGGCCCGCAAGACGCACCACGGGCCGGAACTCTGGTAACGCTGGGACTGGCTCTGGTGGCGGTCTGGTTCGGAAATTTGAACATCATCGCCCCCGTCCTCACCATGTTCTTCCTCACCACCTACGGCGTCCTGAACATCTCGGCGGGAATCGAAAAGCTGATCCAGAGTCCCTCGTTCCGCCCTCTCTTCAAGGTCCACTGGTCATTATCCCTTCTTGGGGCCGCGGGGTGTTTCGGCGTGATGTTCCTCATCAACCCCGTGGCAACGGTGGTGGCCGTGCTGGTGGTCCTGGCAATCTTCCTCCTATTGGAGAGGCAGGGGTTGGAGGCAGCCTGGGGTGATGTGCGCATGGGAATCTGGTTGGCTCTCACGCGTGCGGGTCTCCTCCGGCTGAAGAAGCAGGTAGACCCCCGGAACTGGCGTCCCCACCTCCTGGTTCTCAGCGGTGCCCCCATGAAGCGATGGCACCTTTTGGAGTTGGCCTCATCCATCACCCACAACCGCGGCATCCTGAACGTCGCCACGGTGCTCGGCACTCCTTCGGTTAGCCTGGAGCGGAAGAGGGCTTTGGAGTCCGGAATCCGGGATTTCCTGTCCAAGCGCGGCATCGAGTCGCTCGTTCGGGTAGTCTCGGCGGATGACCCCTTCGCCGGTTCCGAGGTCCTAGTCGAGACCTATGGACTCGGCACACTGGTCCCGAACACGATCCTGCTTGGGGACAACCTGGATCCGGACCATAGAGCCCGTTACTGCCGGATGGTGGAGCGTTTCTACTTCGCGCGAAAGAACGTGATCATCGTCCGGGAGGACGAGCTTCGAGGGTATGGAGATCGACGGACCATCGACATCTGGTGGGGCGGGCTTCAGGGAAATGGTGCCCTGATGTTGATTCTCGCGTACCTCCTTCAGAGCAGCATTCGCTGGCAACGGGCCCGGGTGCGGTTGAAGATGGTTGTCCCTTCGGAGGACGCCGCACGAGAGGCCCGAAAGAACCTCGAGGTCATGGCGGAACGGACTCGAACCGGAGCCGAACCTCACGTCCTAGTCTCCAATGGAAAGCACTTCTTCGATATTCTGGAGGACTCTTCCTCCGACGCCGATCTCGTCCTGATGGGAATCGCTCGGCCGGAGGAGGGTGGGTTCGAAGAATACTACGCCGCCTTGCGTGACCGAACCGACGGTCTGCCATCGACCCTGTTCGTGCTGGCTGCCGAGGAGATTGCCTTCCGGGAGGTCCTCCTGAGGTACGATCACCGCATGGATCGGGTGGAGTAGGGTGCGACCACCTCCTCTTTATCGGGATCCCAACCTCAACGTCATCTTCGGAATCACTCTCCTGGCCGTGATGGGAGTTTCTTCCGTGGCCCCTGTGTTCCCCTCTGTGGCGCAGGCATTGGATATCCCTCCAGAAGCCGTCGGCCTCCTCATCACGGTTTTCACCCTTCCGGGAATCTTGCTCACGCCGGTTCTGGGCATCCTCGCTGACCGGTTCGGGCGGAAGCAGGTACTCGTCCCGGCCCTCCTGCTCTTCTCCATCGCCGGCGGCGCCTGCGCTTTGGCTCGGGATTTCGAGTCCCTTCTGATTCTGCGGTTCTTTCAGGGAGTGGGAGCCGCATCCCTCGGATCTTTGAACGCCACGCTTATCGGGGACCTCTTTCCTGGACCGCGAAGGGGAGAGGCCATGGGCTATAACGCATCGGTTCTCAGCCTCGGCACAGCTGTGTACCCCGCCCTCGGGGGTGCCCTGGCCCTGTTCGGATGGTACGTCCCGTTCGGGCTGCCCTTCCTGGGTCTGGGAGTAGCGCTGGTGGTGCTGTTCCGGTTGGACACTGTTGCCGTCGGCGTCGAACCGGGTTTCCTGCGGTACCTGAAGGAGGCACTGGGAGGGATGGCGGACCGGAAGATCTTGGGTCTCTTCCTCGTCTCAATGCTTACATTCATCGTGCTGTACGGCGCCTACTCCACGTTCATCCCCCTTCTTCTCGCCGATCGTTTCGATTCTCCTCCCTGGGCCATCGGCTTGATCCTGACGGTGGGGTCCCTTTCCAC
>JBDHCH010000086.1:0-15500 GCA_039592115.1 Gemmatimonadota bacterium
CTCTTCGGGACGGACATGACGGAGGACACCATCCCCGTCGAGGCCGGAATCCACCCTCGGGCCATCGACTACGAGAAGGGCTGCTACACTGGCCAGGAGGTCATCGTCCGGCTCCGAGATCGTGGCCAGGTGAATAAACACCTTCGAGGTCTCCTCCTCGGAGACGCTGACCCCCCCTCCGCCGGGACGGAGCTGTTCCTGGGAATGGGAGGGAGTAGCTCCTCTGGTCAGCCAGCGGACGCGCCGGACGGGGCAGCAGGGAGAAAGGTGGGCTGGATCACCTCCGCCTGCAGGTCCCCCAGGTTTGGTCAGACCATCGCCCTGGGGTTCATCAAGCGTGGTGTGGCGTTGGGTGCGGAAGTGAGGCTTGGTGGGCCCCAGGGATCCTCTGGCGTTGTCCGGAGCCTGGAGGAGGACTGGGGGCCGTGAAAGTAGCAGTGCCGGACGCGGCGCCCATGACCCCTTGAGGCGGGGGGTGCCTTTCCCGGCGCCTTCCCCTTTCTCCGCCTGCGGCGCGTGAGAGTCGCTGCGGGGAAGCGCCGGGCCAGGCGCCCGATCCCTATTGAGGCGGGGGGTGGCTTTCCCGGCCCGGCCTGCGAGCGGGGCCCGTCGGTGGTGCGGTCCCTCCTTCCGCCGTACCATTTCCCCATGCGAATGCGACGGAGCCTCTCCGTCCTTTCCCCACCCTCCGTGGGGCTTGACCAGCCCGGGAGCCAGATCATGAAGATCCAATCGCGGATGACCTTCTTCCTGGTCCTCAGCGTCCTCCTTCTCCCCCAGCAGGTGCTCGCCCAGAACGTCACCACCCCTGAAGCGTTCTTCGGGCACGAGATCGGGGCGGGCTACCAGCTCCCCAATTACACCCAGCTGTCGGAGTACTGGCAGATGTTGGCCGGCGAGTCTCCCAGGATGGTCCTCCAGGAGATCGGGAAGACCACAGAGGGGCGTCCCCATTACATGGCCATCGTCACCTCCCCCGAGAACCACGCGAACCTGGCCCGTCTGAAGGAGATCTCCAGTACCATGGCCCTGGCCGAGGGGGTCTCGGAGGAGGAGGCCCGAGCCATGGCCAAGGAAGGGAAGGCCGTGGTCTGGATCGACGGTGGGCTTCACGGATCGGAGATCCTGGGCGCTCAGCAGCTCATGGAGACCGTCTACCAGATGGTGAGCCGGAGCGACGAGGAAACCCTCCGCTTCCTGGACGACCTGGTCATCCTCTTCGTCCACGCCAACCCCGACGGTCACGAGCTCCTCGGGGACTGGTACATGCGGGAGGAGGATCCGGAAGAACGGTCCACCGGAGGGGTGCCCCGCCTCTACCACTACTACGTGGGTCACGACAACAACCGGGACTCCTACATGGTCTCCCAGGTGGAGACGGAGAACATGGCCCGGGTCCTCTACATGGAGTGGATGCCCCAGATCATGTACAACCACCACCAGGTGGGGCCCAACGGGGCCATCATGTGGGCGCCGCCCTTCCGTTATCCGGCCAATTTCAACATCGATCCGGTGGTCCTCACGGGGATCGAGCAGGTGGGGATGGCCATGCAGGCCCGCTTCATCTTCGAGGACAAGCCCGGGGTCACAATGCGGGAGGGGGGCCCCTTCAGCACCTGGTGGAATGGCGGCCTCAGGACCACCACCTACTTCCACAACATCGTGGGGCTCCTCACCGAGACCCAGGGGAATCCAACCCCAATCAACATCGGGTTCGTCCCGAGCCGGATCATGCCGGACGGGGACTACCTTATGCCCATCGAGCCCCAGGAGTGGCACTTCCGGCAGTCCGTGGATTACTCGGTGACTGCGAACAAGGCCGTGTTCGATCACGCCTCCCGCTACAGGGAGCAGATCCTGCTGAACATCTGGAAGGCGGGAAGGAACCAGATCGAGAAGGGGAGCCGGGACAACTGGACCGTCACGCCCAAGCGGATGGAAGCGCTGGCGGAGGTCCTGGAAGAGAACAACGCCTCCGAGCGGTTCGTGGGCCCCCAGACAGGAGCCCTGGCAGGGTATTTCTCCCTGGGTTCACCTCCCGAGTACTTCTCTGAGCTGAGAAGGCAGGAGGACCGGGATCCCCGGGGGTACATCGTCCCTTCGGATCAGCCCGACTTCCCCACCGCCACCAAATTCATCAACACCCTCATCAAGAACGGTGTGACGGTGCACCGGGCCACCCGGGATTTTCAGGTGGAGGGGAAGCGCTACCCGGAGGATTCCTGGGTGGTGATGTCGGCTCAGGCTTACCGAGCCCACGTCCTGGACATGTTCGAGCCCCAGGATCACCCCAACGATTTCGAGTACGAGGGAGGACCGCCCATCGCCCCGTACGACAACGCCGGCTACACCCTGGCCTACCAGATGGGAGTGGAGTTCGACCGGATACTGGAGGGCTTCGACGGACCCTTCGAGATAGTGGAAGGGTTGGCTGCCCCTCCTGTCGGACCCGTCTCGGACATGGATGGCGCTGCCGGATTCCTCCTGAGTCACGCCCAGCGGGACGTGGCCACTGTCACCAACCGCCTCCTGACCCAGGGGCATGAGGTCATTTGGTTGGAGGAGGGGATCTCCGCCGGGGGGGAGGATTGGCCGGCAGGAACGGTGTACGTGCCTGCGGGTCCCGGTGTTGCGGCTAAGCTAGCAGGGTGGGTGGAGGAATTGGGCGTTCGGGCGCAAGGAGTGGATGCGGTGCCGGCAGTCCCGACGACGAGGCTTGGCGAAGTTCGGATCGGCCTCTGGGACCAGTATGGAGGGTCCATGCCATCGGGTTGGGTGAGATTCATATTCGACCGTTTCGAGTTTCCCTATGAGGTGGTCTTCCCCAAGGCGCTGGATGTTGGAGACCTCCGGGACCGGTTCGACGTGCTGGTGTTCGTGACGGGGGCGATCCCCGTCGCGGATGGCGGCGGAGGTGATCTGGAGAGCTTCTTCTATGGTGGGGCGCCGGAGAATCTCCCTCAGGAGTACGAGGAGATGCTGGGGAGGGTCACCGTGGGAGAGACCGTGCCCAACCTGGTGGAGTTCATGGAGGAGGGGGGCACCATCCTGGTCATCGGATCCTCAACGGTCATGGCTCAGCACGCGGGGCTGGCCGTCTCGAATCACCTGGTGGACGGGGAGGGGAATCCCCTGGGAGAGGACAAATACTACGTGCCCGGGTCGGTCCTCCGGGTGAGAGTGGACAACACCCGGCCCCTGGCCTACGGCCTTCCCGACGAGATGGACATCTTCTTCAGCAACAGCCCCGTGATGCGGATGGAGCCGGCGGTGGCCGAGCGGAGCGTGACGCCGGTGGCCTGGTTCGACTCCTCCGAGCCGTTGAGGAGTGGGTGGGCCTGGGGACAGCAGTACCTGAAGGGTGGGATTGCGGTAGCCGAAGCGAAGGTGGGGGAGGGGAATCTCTTCCTCTTCGGGGCTGAGATCGCCAATCGGGGTCAGCCCCACGGGACGTTCACGTTTCTCTTCAACGGGATTTTTCTGGGGGGGGTGAAGTAGTGCCCAGGGTCCCGTGGGAGGGCCGGCCTTCCTTCCCTCGGTCTGGTATGGGGGAGGCTACGCTGGGGATGCTTCAGTGGATTGATGCCGGGCCCGGGCCATGAGCTTCACCTGATCCACCAGGGTGAAGCGGGCCGAGCTCCTGCATACCATGGTGGAGCCGTCACGGTTCACCGGGAAGGCGCCCCCCTTCACCGGTGTCAGCACCAGGGATCCCTCCACCCGGAAGCCCTCGAACCCCCACCGCTCCGGTTCCCGCTCAATGGAAGCGTCGAAGGCCTTCCTGAACTGGCCGGGGAGCTTCATGGCCCCCAGGTCCCGCAGGGAGAACAGATGGAAATCTCCTGAGCCCAGGGGGACGCCCCGGGCAAAAGGCAGGTTCTTCCCGAGATCTCCGTTCACCACGATCAGGGCCTGGTACCGACCCCGGGCCCGCTCTTGGCCGTCTACCGTCACCGTCCACTCCCGCCCCATTCCCAGTCCACGCTTCAGGGTACGCTCCATGGAGGCTAGAGACGCGCCCACGAAGAAGGGGCCCAGGTCCCCGAAAAGCTGGCTCAGGACTCCCTTGTAGTACTTCGTGAAACGGTTTTCTGTGTAGTGGGGGATGCGGCCGAAGATCTCCGCCCCGCCGTACCCCACGAAGTGCCTGGGAGGGCCATTCCCTTCTTCGCTCTCCACTCTCAGGACGTCGCAGGGAACCGTGTGGCCACCGGCGAGGCTGTCGACGAAGACCCGGACGGCCTCCTCGATGTCATCGGGCATATCGAGGACCTTGCCGATGAGGTCTGCCGACCCTTTGCGCAGGAACCCAAGGGAGATCTCCCGGAGGCTCACCTCTGCTTCCAGGCATCCCTCCAGGACGGCATTGAAGGTCCCGGATCCGCCGGCCGAGATGATTTGCCGGGACCCGTTCCGAACCACTTCCGCAGTCCGGCTGCGAGCTTCGGCGTGGCTGTCCACGGCGTGGAGGGTCACGTCGCTTCGGCCGTGATCCCTGAAGAGGGGGACGATCCGTTCCACCTTCCCCCAGTCCCGGATCGAGCCGGAGATGGTGGTGGCGATGACCTGGATCCCTCCTGCATCGCTCATCTCATCAGTTACCCTTCCCCTGGCTCGTTGATTGCGATTCCCCCAACACCCCCATCTCCACCAACGCTGTCAGCGCTGCCCCTGTCACCTCGTCCAGATCTCCGTGGCCGTCCAGGATGCGGGCCGGAGTGTCCCAGTCGGCCTCCAGGATCCTGCACACGGCCCGGTACCCCTCCCGAAGCCTGCCCAGCTTCTCTCCGGTTTCGTGGACCTGCCTGCTTTCACCCCGCTTCGAGATCCGTTCCACGCTCACGGACGGATCCACGTCCAGGAAGAGAACGGCGTCGGGCCGTTTGAGGTTGGGCAAGGGCAGCTTCTTCATCTTGGCCAGATCCGGAAAGGCGGCGTAGGCTGGACTCGTGGGCCCCGCCTTCTCGCTCCCGCTGAGGATCCCCATAGCTGAGCTGAGCACAGCGTCGTCGGGGGGCTCTTCCCTATAGAGCCGCGCCCAGGCCGTCACGTTCAGGAGGGGGCACCCGTCCATGACGATGAGGTCCGGCCGGTACCACCGGCGGAGCTGGCCCACCATTTGATCTCGAAGAAACAGCTCGGCCAACTTCGGCACCTTGTAGGACTTCAGGGAGCCGGCCGTCTTTGCCCGCCGCCCAATAGCTTCCCGAAGCCTCTCCGTCACCAGTGTGTAGATCTCTTGGCGGATCCCGTCCTCAAAGAACACCACGTCGTCGGTGACCAGGCCCACCCGGCGACCATCGGAAAGGCGCTGTGCCAGGATGCGGCTGAGGGTGCTCTTTCCGGACCCGTCGATGCCCAGCACGGCCAGCGTCGGGACTTCTCGACGGCCCGGGATCCGTTCGTGCCTTCCCGGCTGTTCCACCCTGGCCAGATCCTCCACCGTCTCCTGGAGGATCCGGGTGGTCTCGGCCGCGGAGCCTTTGAAGAGCTGGGGCATCCCCACAACCACACGAGTCCACACCGGAAGAGGCACGCCGCTGGACTTGGGAAGGGCCCGGTCCGCCCCCACCAGCAACACCGGCACGATGGGCACGTGGGGGAAATCCACGGCCAGGCGCCCGATTCCCTTGCGGAAGGGCGCCAACTCTCCGGGCTCGCCTCGGGTGCCCTCCGGAAAGATGATGACGGAGCGGCCTTCCCGTAGTCGCTGCCGCATTCCCTCCATGGGGTCCGTCTCTTTGTCGCCCCGGGTGATCCAGATGGGTTGGAAGAAGAATCGGGCGAAAGAAAAGAGGAGGGGGCTCTTTCCGAAGTAATCCAGGGCCGCCACCGGGTGCGTGCGGGAAAGCTGAGCGACGGGGAGGGAGTGAAAGAGGAGGGCCGTGTCCAGGTGGCTGTTGTGGTTGGCCACCAGGATGAATTGATCCAACCCCTCCAGGTTCTCTCGTCCCTCCACGCTGGCCCCGAAGAACATCTTCAGGAGGGGCCGGAGGAAGAGGAGGTGCGCCAGGGCACGGAGAGCCCTGAACCGTGACGGAGGCTCCATGTCAGAAGGCGTCCAGGAAGTAGCGCAGGTAGTGGAACGCCACCGGGGCCACGTAGACGTAGGATTTCAGGCTGTTCAGGGTCTCCCCCCGTCCCGGCCGTAGGCGGGCCCGGTCGATGCCCAGGTCCACCTCCAATCGGTCGATGGTGAAGCAGCCGATGGCCACCAGGGCCGGGATGAGGATGCCGAGAGCCACGCCGTGGACCCATGGGATTCCCGTCCAGGGCGTCATCACGAGAGCCAGTAGCGCCACAAACGGCCCCGGGACCAGGATCTGTACCAGGATGCTCTGCAGCGGAGCCCGGCTCCGGGCGTTCAGGAGCAGGGCCGAAAGGTCGCAGATCACCACTCCCGCCACCACGAAGACCGCCATCCACACCGAGTAGAAGGCCAGGTAGCCGATGTGGCCGATGCAGTAGACCAGAAGGACCAGGGCCAGGTCGATGAGCCCCACCGACTGCACCGTTCCCTTTGCGTCCTCCCCACCCAAGGCCACCAGGAAGGGAATGACCAGGAAGGCATAGACCGGGATGGAAAGGATGAACATCCCGTACCAGTCCGTGTGCACGTAGTAGAACATGAAGGGGACGGCGAGGTAGGCGCCCAGGATCGCCCATCGATCCTGAATGCGCATTTCCACCAGGCTGAAGTACTCCCGGAGGGCCAGAAAGCAGACCACCGCCAGGACCCAGATCCCCACCTTGAAAGAGACCAACTCGGCCAGGGTGAAGACCAGGAAGAAGGTCCAGAGGTAGGGAAGATAGACGGAGGCAGGGGGACGAATCCCCAGCGGCCGCCGGGCCAGAACCAGCAGAGTGAGCCCCGCGAAGAGGCCGAGAAGAACCACATCCGAGATCTGGGAGAGCACGGCCACACCCCCTCAGGAAGTTGATGGGAATGTCCCCCTGGCAAAGTGCATCTCCCAGGGGCGGAGGGCCAGTCGCTTAGTTTTCCGGGATCGAGTCAGAAAGGCGGATGGCGCCCCACGTGTGAAAGGAGCATCGCCGGCTCCAGCGCCGGCTACGTCGGCCTTTTGGGAGACCGTGTGAGCGATTTCAGTGCCCCAGTGTGGCCCGCCAAGTAACGGGGCGCTCAATGCCGACATCGGGGAGCGTCCGGCTCACCACCCATCCCCTGAAGAAGGGGCTCTCGAAGTCATACCCGGGGGGCGTATCCGCTTTCACGAGGAGGTCCTCGTTTACCAGGGCCGCCGCGGTGTTGGAAACGGTTCCGCTGGAAGGAAGAGCGAAGCGTTCCAGCGTTTCCCGAGAGGTGAGGCCGGTTTGGGTCCCGGCTACAGCCCGGAGGACGTCCTGCTGATGGGGTGTGAGTCCATTCCAGAGGGTATGCGCAATGACGTCCTCGTCTTCGATCACCCCGGCAAAAGCGATGTCCAGGAGTTCCTGAACGTCCATTCTCTGGGACCAGGAGCGCCAGCAGGATCTCGCGATCTGCACTACGTCACGAGTCCGGGGTCCGGCGACCTCGATGCATCTCCGGCCGAGCCCTGCGGCCTCCCTCCCCGATGCGGCCATGCGATCGTCAATCCAGCGTGCGAAATGGCCTTCCTCCAAGGGACCGAGGTGGAGGATATCCAGAAGCTTGTAGAAGGCCCGGCTAGGTTCGGAGACCATCCGATGGATGAGCGCGGTACGGGAGCCCGCCAACAGGTAACTCAGGTGAGTGTGACGCTCGATAACCCCACGGAGATGCCACTCGGCGGCCTCGCCGCCGAAGCGGTGAATCTCCTGGAACTCATCCAGGACCACGCCGAGACGAGCGCCCCGTTCGGTGGCAAGAGTTTCCAATGTGTCCAGGGCACCAGTGAGCGTCTCGTTGTGCTTGTCGGAGCGGCGGTCCCGAAGGCTCGCTTCCAGGGTGGGTATGGCCAGCCCCGTCGCCGGGTCCGGGCGTAACCCCACCGAGATCTGCAGCCTCTCAACGAATACGCTGGCCAGATCCCGCCAGGTTCGCCCCACACTTCGTACCGCTCCGGCCAGGAGTCGGTTCACCACGTCGGCCATGGACGAGGCGGTGGACAGGTCCGCCCTCACCACGAGAGATCCGTCTCCCTCGGCCCTCCGGGCTGCCACGAGGATCGTGGAAGTCTTGCCCATCCGTCGGCGGCCGTAGACCAGGAGTTTGGACGGAGGGGATCTCAGGGCATCCCGGATGCGGGATACCTCCGCTGCCCGGTTCGTGAAATGAGGCGGCGTCACCACTCCGTCGATCCGGAACGGGTTGGGCTGTGTTTCCATAAAGACATATTACTGTGTAATATCACACTTTGTAAAGACACAGTGTTCTTCTTCAGGTTAGGGAAGGGGAGAAGGGATTCAGTTTTGATGGGCTGGCGGTCTCGAACGATCTTGTGGACGGGGAGGGGAACCTCTTCCACTCCGGCCGGAACGGCCGCCCGTAAGGTGGAGACGTGGGGTATGGGCTCACTCATCCGCTTGGCGAAGATGCCCTGGGCCGACGGGCCGGTGTAGGGCGGCTCCCCCGCCAGCATCTCGCAAAGCACACAGCCCAACGCGTAGATGTCGGCCCGGCCGTCCAGGTCCGCTTCGCCCGTAGCCTGCTCCGGGCTCATGTAAGCCGGCGTACCCAGAGAAGTCCCCGTGCTGGTGATCCGGGCATCTCGGGCCGTGGCCACCGCCCGGGCCACCCCGAAGTCAGCCAGCACTGCATGACCTTCTTCCAACATGATGTTGGCCGGCTTCACGTCCCGGTGGATCACCCCCCGGCGGTGGGCATAGTCCAGGGCGTCGGCCACCTCCCGGGTGATCCGGAGGGCGTCCTCCAGGGGGAGCTGCTTCTCCTGGGCCAGACGGCTCCGGAGAGACTCCCCTTCCACGAAGGGCATGACGTAGAAGAGGGAGCCCTCGGCTTCGCCGGAGTCGAAGACGGGAAGGATGTGGGGGTGGGTGAGGCCCGCGGCGGTCTCGATCTCCCGGAGGAAGCGCTCGGCCCCCAGGGTTTGAGCCAGATCCGGATCCAGGACCTTCACCGCCACCTTCCGGTGGTGCTTCAGGTCCTGGGCCAGATACACCGTGGCCATGCCGCCCCAGCCCAGCCCAGCTCAAGCTCGATGGTGTAGCGGTGGGCCAGGGCAGCCCTCAGACGATGCTCGACCTCCGCGGATGAGGCCATTGACCGGGGCCCGGTTCAGGAAACCTGCGCTTCAGGCCGGTTGCCACTGCGGAGAACAATGTGCTGCGGTTAAAGAAGGGGCAAGTAAGGTCAGGCAGTGCCATAAATGTACCTATGACTCCGGACCCCGATTCCGGAGGGTGTTCACGATCTCGCTATGGACCACTGTCTCCAGGATGGAGCCGGTCATTGGGCCTGCGGAGCACGGGCTGAAGCGCCCGCTCGATGTACCGTTTCACCATTACCCCTCTTGAACACGTGTAATTTTGCATTCCGTCTGCAACATTGCACAGACGGGGTGATGAGGGGGAGCCTTGGGGAGGGCTCTTGAGATAGACTCGGCAGGAGGATGCCGAGTGCACTGGGGCTCGCTGACGGCGCTAGACGGTCAACATCCCAAGAAGGTTCGCGGCTCTCTCCACCGCGGGGTGGCCCACGGTCAGGATCTCGGGCTCACCGAATCGGATCCGACCAGACATCCGAGCTTCGAAGAGAACGACGGTGTGCCAATCCCCCCAGAAACTGGAACGCCATCTGAGTCCGTGATGGCCAGCATCCCAGACGGCTCTGGCGACGGGCTGGGTGAGGTGTCGGTGCCGTGAGGCAGTGATATTCGGCCGGATCCGGGAATCCGCCAGAAACCCTGCCTCGCAGAGATCTGCCAGTTTGAGGGTGGAGTCCTGGGGGAGACTCACTTCCACTAGAGCCAGGGGCTCCCCTGCGCGGCTCAGGTGGTGGCGCCGGAGTCGCTTGCCTCGCCATGGGTGCAGCATCTCACCTACGGCATGGTCGGGTGTCGTCGCGGTGTAAAGGACGCCCGAGAGCCTTCGGGGGAGATCGAATCGTCCCCGTCCCGTCGGCCCGGGAATGAATGAGGGTGAGAACCTGGTTCCGGGTGGGGCAGCGGGATCCCATGGAAATACTCGCCAAAGAGATCCGGAGCCCTCCTCAGGCATAGACACCGGCCTTCTCTGCTTCGAGGGCCCCGATGACATCCGCTACCCGCCCGATGCGGATCAGGTAGGCAGGCGTCCGATCCGCAAGATGCGCATCCTGTCCCTGAAGCCAGTCTTCGACGGCCTCCGAAGCCAGCCACCGGGAGAGCATCTCCACCACCAGCGCCAGTCCGGCCAGTCCATCGGCATTGTCCAGGAGGAATCCAGTCTCCTGGAGGGAGCCTCGGAGTGGAATCAGGGGGCGCCGAGGGATTAGGTTGTTTGCTTCGATTATGAGGGAACCTCCTGCTTCCTGGTGCCAAATGCCCCGGACGAAAATCATCTGCACGCTGGGTCCGGCTTCATCGGATCCCCATCTCCTCGAGTCCATGGTCCGAACCGGGATGGACGTGGCCAGGATCAACCTTTCCCATGGAGAACGGGAGGCCCATCGCCAGCGGGTGGAGGATGTCCGAAAAGTCGCTGACGTCGTGGGTCACCCGGTTCCCATACTCATGGACCTCCCTGGACCGAAGATTCGGGTGGGTCACCTGGAGGAGCCCATCCGCCTCGTTCCTGGCCAGACGGTGGTCATGGCTCCGGAGGGTGTTCATGCTCCAGCAGAGATCCCGACGACCTATGCGTACCTGGCTCCGGACCTCCGGGAGGGCGACAGGATGCTTCTGGACGACGGCGTCCTGGAGATGGTGTGCCGCGGTACGCGCGAAGACAGGGCCGAGCTGGAGGTCGTCCGGGGGGGGCTCCTGAAATCGCAAAAGGGAATCAACCTCCCCGGGGTCGACGTCCAGCAGCCGTCTCTCTCGGAGGTGGAGCTCGACTGCCTGGAGTTCGCCCTGGAGATGGAGGCGGAGTTCATCGGGCTTTCCTTCGTGAGGAAGGCCCAGGACGTGGTGGACTTGAAGTCTCGGATCGGCGGGCGTGCCAGGGTCGTCGCGAAGATCGAGAAAGCGGAGGCCCTGGCGGCGATCCACGAGATCCTGGAGGTCACCGACGCTGTGATGGTCGCCCGGGGAGACCTGGGAGTAGAGCTCCCCTTCGAAGAGGTACCTCTGGCTCAGAAGCGGATCATCCAGCTGGCAAACCGGTCCGCCCGGGGTGTGATCACCGCCACTCAGATGCTGGAGTCCATGATCGAAAGCTCCCGACCTACTCGGGCTGAAGCCTCGGACGTGGCGAACGCCATTCTGGATGGGACCGGTGCCGTCATGCTGTCAGGGGAAACAGCCGTGGGGAAGAACCCGCTGAAGGCGGTGGAGGCTCTGGTTCGGATCGCCAGTGAGATCGACCGGAGCGGAGCCCTGGCCGAGGGACCTACATACCTGCCAATCGGGGATCTGCCGGAAAAGGGCGGCGCTTCCCTGCGAGAACACGCCGTGGCCTCCGCCTCTGTGGAGGCCGTTCGTACCCTGGGGGCGGCAGCCATCGTCGCCCTCACCCGGACCGGCTTCACGGCCCAACTCCTGGCCAGCTACAGGCCCTCGGTTCCCATCATCGCCGTGTGCACCGAGGCACTGGTGTACCGTCAACTCTGGGGTGTGTGGGGTGTCCACCCCTTCTTCGCGGATCCGGACGAGGTCTCATACGAACAGCTTCTCGAGGTGGCTCGGGAGGCGGCCCTGGAGATGGGAGCAGGAGAACCGGGAGACTCGATGGTCGTAACGGCCGGAACCCCCTTCCACACGGCGGGCTCCACCAACACCATGCGGGTGGAGCGGCTCTGATCCTACCGGTGGAATGCTCCAGGGGCTCCGCCTACTCCACCCCGTCCCACTTTCCGAACCAGCCCAGGATGTGGGCCACCTTCCCCAACAGGTGGCTGGGGCGGGCGGCGATGCCGTGCGAGGCCTCGGGCACCCTGACCAGCACCGAGGGCACCCCCCGTATCTGGAGTGCCGCGTAGTACTGCTCCGACTCGGAGATGGGGGTTCGCCAATCCTGTTCGCCCGTGATGAGCATGGTGGGGGTGGTGACATTCCCTACGTGTGAGAGGGGCGAACGCTCCATGTAGTGACGTTCGTGCTCCCAGGGTGGACCAGGGAACCAGTACTTGTAGAAGAATGCCGGTCCGTCGGCGTATAGGACGAAGCTGTACCAGTTTATGACGGGCTTCTGCACGGCGGCGGCCCGGAACCGGTCCGTGTGGCCCACGATCCAGGACGAGAGCACTCCACCACCACTCCCTCCGGTGACATACAGCCGATCCGGATCTACGTAGCCCTCCTCCAGAACCGCGTCCACACCGGAAATCAGATCGTGGTAGTCATTCCCCGGATAGGCGTGGTGGATGAGGTTTCCGAACTCCTCCCCGTAGCTGGTGCTGCCCCGAGGGTTGACATAGAGGACCACATATCCGGCGGCGGCGTAGAGCTGGTCTTCGGCGGAGAAGTGGGGTCCGTAGGCGGCGAAAGGCCCACCATGGATCTCCAGGATGAGGGGGTACCTCTTCCCGGGATCGAAGTCCGGTGGGGTCACCACCCACCCCTGGATCCGCCGGTCGTCGAAGGAGGAGTTGAACCAGATCTCCTTCACCTGGCCCAGCCTCTTGCCCTCCAGGAGGTCCAGGTTCAGTTGGGTGAGGCGGGCGGCCTCCCGTCCAGGCCGGGCCAGACCTACGTCTGCCGGACGGTATGCGTCCCCGACGGTGTAGGCGATGGATCCGGTCCTGGCCACTGAGAACGATCCACTGGTATAGGGGCGCCCGAGGGACAGGCCGCTGACGCCCCCGTCCACCAGGGTCTCAGTGCCCTTGGTGAGGGTCACCCGGGCGATCTTGATTTCTCCCTCGTCCTCGAAGGAGACGAAGATGCTCCGGCCGTCGGCTGCCCAGACCGGGCTCCCCATGCTCCGGTCCCACCCGTCCGTGAGAACTCGTGCATTCCCTCCATCGGTGTCCATGACGTACAGCCGGGTCACCTGGTATCCCTGGTACCGGTCATCAAAGCCCAGATAAGCGATGGCCTGGCCGTCGGGAGAGACGGCAGGACTGCCGTCGGGGCCGAGGCGTTGGGTGAGCTGGGTCACCTCCCCATCGGCCACGGTTACACGGTAGACCTCCGAATTCAGCGGCTCGTCCTCTGCATCAGGGTGCCGGTTGGCGGAGAAGACGATGCTTCGGGAGTTGGGCATCCATGAAAGGGGCCCGCCGTGGTTCCACGGCCCTGATGTGAGTTGTCGCGGAACACCACCCTGGGAGGGAACCACGAAGATGTGGGTGTATCCCTCCTTCAGGTACCCGGCGCCGTCGGCCCTGTAATTCATCTCGTCGATGACTTTCAGGGGCGGTGCCCAATCGGCGCCCTCGGGCTTTCCGGGGAGCTCGGCCCGGTAGGGTTCGTCCACTTCCGGGACCAGCATGCTGAAGGCCAGCCAATACCCGTCGGGCGACCAGGAGAGGGCCCCGGGGGACTCGGTCAGCGTGGTGAGACGGGCGGTCTGCCCGGTATCCATCCAGCGCACCCAGATCTGGCTCCCGTCCTCCCCTCCCGCCACGTAGGCGAGGCGGCCTCCGTCAGGCGACCACACCGGCGATCCCGCTCTGCCACTGCTGGTGAGGGGGCGGTGCTCTCCCCCGTCGGCGTTCAGGATCCACAGGTCCATTCGGGCCCGGTCCCGGAGAATGTCGTTGGCCGAGCGGACGTAGACGATCCGGCTTCCATCAGGCGAGATCTGGGGGCTGGCGGCCCATTCGAGCCCGAAGACGTCCAGAGGCCTGAAGTGATCCGAGACAGCAGGCCCGGAGATAGGGCCCGTCTGGGCGTTCAGAGGGCCAATGGCCGCCAGGAGAAAGAGAGCCAGGGAGGGTGCATGGCGTCGCATGGGTTTGCTCCGGGTCATCAGATGGTTTGGGAGGAGGGCCTGAAGATGATAAGGGCGATGGATGAAGGGAAGGGACGGACGAAAGCAGCTGGATGGCCGATCCCGGGCGAAGCAGGGGCAGCGCTGAGGGGCCGGTCTGGTGCCGCCCCGGGATCGGTTCAGGTCATCCTCAAACCCTCCCGCTTGCTTTCAACGCCTTCAGGATCTTCCCTCCATGGACCCGTCCGTTCTCGATGAAGATCTTGTTGGCGTTGTTTCCGGCAGCCAGGACGCCGGCCAGGAAGAGTCCCGGAATGTTGGTCTCCAACGTGTCGGGATCGTGGGTCGGGATCCCCGTATCCTCGTCTATGTCCACACCGATCTGCCGGAGGAGAGTGGGATTGGGGTGCCACCCGGTCATGGCCAGGACCCAGTCGTTCTTCAACTCGGTGACCTCGCCCGTATCGACGTCACGGAGTCGAACGGCGTCGGGAGTGACCTCGGCCACGCGATGCCCCCAGTAGGCTGGGATCTGCCCCTGCTCCAGGCGGTTGGTGATATCTGGGACCACCCAGGGCTTGACCCCGTCGTCGATCCAGTCCAGGAAGTGGACCAGGGTGACCCGGGCACCGGCTCGCCACATCTCCAGAGCGGATTCCACGGCGGAGTTCCGCCCACCTACGACCAAGACGTCCTGGTCGTAGAACGGGTACGGTTCGGTGTAGTAGTGGAGCACCTTGGAAAGGTCTTCCCCAGGCACCCCCAGGAGGTTTGGCCCGTGGAAGCCGCCGGTGGCCATGACGACGTACCGGGCTCCGTGCTCTCTTTCAGCTCCGGACATGGATTTTGTGCGAATCCGGAACGCCCCGGCCTCGCCGTCGATCTCCTCCACTTCCTCATACTGACGGACCTCCAGGCCGAAGTGCTCCACCACCCTCCGGTAGTAGACCAGTGCTTCCTGCCGGCTGGGGTTCTTCTCTGGGATGGTGAAGGGGACCCCTCCCACCTCGAGGCGGTCAGCGGTGGAAAAGAAGCGCATGTAATAGGGGTAGTTCACGATTGAGCTGGTGATACATCCCCTGTCGAAGAGGACGGCTTCCACGCCGGCTTCCTTCGCAGCTGCTCCCACCGCGATGCCGCAAGGCCCTGCCCCGATGACTGCGATATCCATGCGTTCCATCCCGAGAGGAAAAGTCAGAGTTCATGCTCAGGACTCTCACCACTGACCTGGGAAGGTCAAGAAGACCTTGCTCCCGGTCAATGTCAGCAACGTCGGAGGGCGTCGAGGGCGCGCTTCACAGCCTCCGGCTACTTCCGTCACGCTTCGTTGCACGGGCTGGTGCCCTCCGGCATCTTATCGAACGGCCAACCCCTCAGGAGAATGGCATGTCCGAATCCGCCGAAAAGGAAGCTCGAAAGGCGCTGGTCCGTCTCCGCCGGGCGGTGGAGAAGAGCCGGAAAGAGATGGACTCTCTCGCCGGAGCAATACGCCATGCCGAGGGTGAGGACTTTCCGGAAGGGGCGTATGCGGAAGCCGGCGAGCTCGT
>JBDHCH010000087.1:0-14741 GCA_039592115.1 Gemmatimonadota bacterium
CGGCGGACACTGCCAGACCGGGTTTCTTCACAAAGGAGCGGAACGCGAACCTCAGGTCCTGGCGGACCAGGTCCATGCTGCTCAGGCGTCCGTCCCGGTTCGACATCAGGCCCAGTGCGCCGGTGAAGGGTCGCTTCCACCAGAATACCGGCAGTGCCCTGGCAACGAATCGCCAGATCTGTCTTCGGCGCCAGCGGAGGGCTTCCTCGGCTCCGAGCTTGGCAGCCTTCGCCTCGTAGAGCTCGTCCAGCTCATCCAGGATGTGCCGGCGGTCTTCCGGGGGGACCACCACCCGAAGGACCTGTTCCGCCAGGGATTTCATCTTACCCCCTCGAGCTTGAGCTCCAGACCCTCCCAGAGATTCATGAGGGCCTCTCTGGCTTCTGCCATCCGGCCCAGACCCTCCGGCGTTATGGAGTAATACCTGCGCTCTCGCCCGCCCTCGTCCGGATGGGCCAAACGAAGCTCCGAGACCAATAGACCTCGATCCTCCAGGCGGCGAAGGGCGATATACACTGCGGCGGGGGAGACGTCCCGGCCGGTTCGGTCCTCGAGTTCCGCCACGATTGGCACACTGTACCCCTCATCCCCCTGGCGGAGGAGAGCCAGCAACACATGGTGTTCGAACTCACCCAAAAGGTGCTTGCCCATGAATTCCCTCCCGGTATCGCGCTTCTAGCACTAGCACCGCTAGCCATTGATGTAGCAAAGATACGCTTGGCTAGCCCTGCTAGTCAATGACCAGTGACCGCCCTCGAAGTGTTTTTTCGCATCTGTCTAGACAGGTCTGCGCGAAGCAGTCCTCATCTTTTCAGGAGGTGCGAATGACATCGGTTACCATGCGGAGGCGAGACGGGGCGGAAGCTACGGTGGATGCGGGGGCGGTATCCGGCTTGGGGGCGTCGCTAGTTGGGGACCTTCTCACGTCAGAGCACCCGGCGTACGACGAGGCCCGCTCCGTCTGGAACGCCATGATCGACAAGCGCCCAGGGCTGATCGCTCGGTGCAAGGGGCCTTCAGATGTAGCCAACGTCGTCCGGTTCGCCCGGGATCACGACCTCCACCTGGCCATCAAAGGGGCCGGTCACAACATCGCAGGCCGCGCCACATGTGACGGTGGGATTGTCATAGACTTCGCTGAGATGAGGGCGATTCAGGTGGATCCCGAGGCCCGAACGGCCCGGGTGGAGGCAGGGTGCACTCTCGGAGACCTCGACGATGCCACCCAACCCTTCGGCTTGGCCATACCTGCTGGAATCAACTCCACCACGGGGGTCGCGGGCCTCACCCTCGGTGGTGGATTCGGGTGGCTCAGCAGAAAACACGGGCTGACCGTCGACAACCTCGTCTCCGCCAACGTCATCACTGCGGATGGGGAAGAGATCACGGCCAGCCAGACCGAGAATCCGGACCTCTTCTGGGCGATTCGAGGGGGTGGCGGGAACTTCGGGGTGGTCACCTCCTTCGAGTTCGTCCTCCAGCCCATTGGCCCGGAGGTCCTGTCGGGGTTGATCGTCCATCCGTTCGAAGATGCGAAAGGGCTTTTCGAGGGGTACAGGGAGTTCGTCGCAGGGGCTCCTGACGAGTTGAGCGCCTGGGTGGTGCTACGGAAGGCGCCTCCCCTTCCGTTCCTCCCGGAAGAGTGGCACGGAAAGTACGTGATGATCTTCGCAGCCCTCTATGCCGGAGAGATGGGCGCGGGTGAGGAGGCCCTCTCCGGCCTCCGTTCCCTGGGGAACCCAATCGCGGACGTCATCGGACCCCACGACTTCGGGGCGTGGCAGAAGGCCTTTGATCCCCTCTTGACCCCTGGATTCCGGAACTACTGGAAATCCCACGATCTCACCGAGTTGAGCGACGGGGTGATCGAGACGCTTACGGATTATGCCGGCCGGCTCCCTTCGGACGCGACGGAGATCTTCGTGGCCCACCTGGGCGGTGCCGTAAACAGGGTCCCGTCGGATGCCACCGCGTATCCCCACCGGGACATCGAATTCGTGATCAACGTCCATGCCCGGTGGGAGGCAGCCACGGAGGACGACGCTTGCATCGGATGGGCGAGGGAGTTCTTCGACGCCTCTGCGCCCTACGCCACCGGTGGTGTGTACGTGAACTTCATGCCGGAAGACGAGGTCGAACGGAACGCGGGCGCGTTCGGCCCGAACCTCGAGCGGTTGAAAGAGCTCAAGCAGAAATACGATCCCGAGAACCGGTTCAGGGCAAACCAGAACATCTCACCTGCCTAGGGGCCTGTCCTGGTAATGGGGCGAGCCGCATAACTGGCGCCACACTGATTCGGCCCGGCGGGGATAACCTCCCTGCCGGGCCGAAGTGACTCACGGTTTTCCATGGGAGAACTGGACGGGCCCCACTTCTGCTCCCCCTGCGGTCAGGACCCCGAGCCCCCTCCGCTCCGCATCACGCCCCCCTTGCCAGAAGGGTGGCGGGCCGGAAGTGCGCCGTCGAGTGCCTCTCAGGGTCGAAGTCTTCGAACCAGGCCTCGCCGAAGGAGAAGATCCCACTGTTCGGGATCCAAACATCCCCGAGGCTCGCCTGTTCCTCGAGAGATCCAATGGCGCCCAGGTCCTCCGAAGCGAGCAGAGCAGCGGATGCCTCAACCCGCCACAGGCGCTTCGGAGCAGCCCGGAATCGCTGCCCGTTGGGCGCGGCCCCGGTGAGGTTCAGCTTCCCCAACCCCAGAACCCGACTCCCGGCTCGCCCCAGTGCATACATACCCCTTCGGCTCCGCCGGAGGGGCCTGGGCAGGATCCTGCTGAGGAGGCTCACACCGCGCGTCCTGAAATCTCGACTGAGACGTACTCCCCACTCTAACCGGACGTCGGGAACCCGGAGGGAGAGATCGAAGGGCCCTTCCCAGCTCAGCTCGATCTCCCGAACCATGGTGTCGTCCAGACCTTCCCCAAAAAACCGGGGGCAGGATTGGGACGGATCGGTGTCGGTGATGCAGGTCCAATTCCCGGCCGGAGTACGATGCCAGATAGCCGTGTGGGCCGCCCCCAGAGAGCTCGCCGGCGTCCGGCTGAATGCAAGCACATGACCGGAAGAGAACGGGAGTCCCATCACGCCGTACCCGGCAAACCGCTCCCCTGGACCCTTGGGTACCAGGGGATTCCGTTCCATCTCCTCGGCCAGAGCTCTGGGAGTGGTCATGTGCGGCGTTCCGCGTTGGAGGGGGGGCAGCCTACCCAGGAGACAAGCCGTCCGCAGGGATAGACATCTAGTCTGGTGGGTGATGCGAAGGAGCCGGCGCTCAGCGGACACTCGGTGGGATCGTGCGGGCGAAGACCAGGGGGAGCGGACGAAGGTCGGTTTGCCTCCAGTGGCCTTCGATGGAGGAGTGAGGTGTCAGCCGCCGATCTCGGCCAGAGCCCGATGGTGGGCCGATTCGTCGTCCCGGCCCATCCCTTCGTAGAGGTCGGCCAGGTCCCGGTGGATCCTCCGGGGCAAAGGAGCCCCCTCCCTGTGGCCGGAGGAGATCTGCACTGCCTGGAGGAGAAGGTCTTCGGCGCTCTCCATCAACCCTCTTTCCATTCGGATCTCGGCAAGAATGGTCAGGGTCTGGGCCACGATGGAAGCCTCCGAACCCTGGGCCCGCCGGCGGATCTCCAGGGCCTGGAAGGCCAGGGAGTCGGCCTCCTCCAGTCTGCCCTGGTTCGCCAGGACCTCCGCCAACCCGGTCAGGGTCCCGGCATGGCGGGTGTGGTCCGAGCCCACCGTCGCGAGGTTCACTGCTTCCGCCTCCCGAAGGATCTCTTCGGCTTCGTCCAGCCGGCCCATACGGTTCAGGAGAAGCCCCAAAGATCCCAACGTCTCCGAGACCAGCGGGTGCGCGTCTCCGAACGTCCGCCTCCGCTCGGCTACCCCTTCACGCCGGAGACGCTCGGCCTCATCCATGTCCCCCCGAGCTTCCATCAGGTTCGAGAGGCTGGTGAGCGCCCATACCCGGTTGACAGTGTTCACCCCTGTTCCGGGCTCCTGGAGACTCAACGCCTCCCGGAAGAGGGACTCCGCTTCGTCCAGGTCCCCCCCGTAGACGACCAGCATGTCTCCCACCTGGAGGAGGTCCGATGAGAGTCGGACCGGATCGGGCGCCTCCAGCGCCCGCCGCCGCCGGAGTACTTCCCGGAATACGGCTTCGGCCTCGGCGTACCTGGCTTGGTACCGATGGATGGACGCCAGGGAGGAAAGCCCGTTGAGAGTGGCCGTAGCATCCGGCCCCAGATGTCGCTCGCTGAGAGCGAGGGCTTCCCTGGTCCGTCGCTCGGCCGTATCCAGGTCGCCCAGGTAAACGTCGATCCCGGCATGGGCCACCAGGGTCGTGCTCAACTCAAGGGCGTCAGGGCCAAGGACACGCTCCTGGATCTCACGCGCACGGTCGAGTGCCGCATGGGCGCTGTCGTATTTCCCACCACTCCGGAATGCCGCACCAAGTTGCACCAACGCTTCGGCCACGCTCTCGTGCTCCTCACCGAACTCTCGCCGAACCAGCTCTAGGGCCTGATTGGCGAGAGACTCCGCCTCTCCGTAACGGCCCAGGTTGAGGTTGGCCCGAGACATGACGCGAAGCATCCTGGCCCGGACCAACGGTTCGGCACGAAGCTCCCCGGCCCGGGAGGCTCCCCGGGTCAGAAGGTCCAGCGCCGTCACGGTGTCCCCGGGGGTCTCCAGAGGGTCACTGGACTGGAAGAGCCCGAGAAGGAAGTCCGTCACCTCCTCCGATTCCCGGAGGGCCGCGCGGGCACGATCCCGCTCCCAGGCAGCCTCCTGGGCTTGCCAGGTGGCGGCGGCGGCCCCGGCAAGGAGGGAAACAGTGACGAGGCCGGCGGCGATGGCCTCGCCTCGATGTCTCTTGGCGTACTTCCTTATCCGGTACCACCGGCTTCCCCGCCGAGCCTCCACGGGGAGGCCGGTGAGGAAATGTCGGATGTCCTGGGAGAGGAGCTCCACCGATCCATACCTCCGGACCGGCTCTTTCCGGAGACATTTCATCACGACGGCTTCGACATCGCCTTTGAGCTGCCGCCGAAGCCCTGGCGAGGTCGTGTGGCGGGCCCTGGCGATCTCCACCGGTCCTCCAGCCTCCTCGTCGTCTGGCGTCCTGGACTGTTCGGTGGCGCCGAGGCGAGCGCTCGGAGTCGGCGGATCGTCCTCACAGATGGTCCTGGCCAGCTCGGGCAACCCTCCTTGGGGGCTCTCGAAGGGCCTGCACCCGGCCAGAATCTCATACAGCACCACACCCAGCGAATACAGGTCGGCGGCCGTGGTGATGGCCTCGCCCCTCACCTGTTCGGGGCTGGCGTACTCGGGCGTGAGCGCCCGATCGCGGTCCCGGGTCGGCGGAGTGGATGGGCCACCCAGGTTGGGGTTGAGGATCTTGGCGATGCCGAAGTCCAGGAGCTTCACCTCACCCGAGGGTGTCACCAGGATGTTGGAGGGTTTCAGGTCCCGGTGCACGACGAGATTCCGGTGGGCGTGTTCCACGGCCTTGAGCACGGTCAGGAAGAGCGTCAGTCGTTCTCTGATAGACAGACGCATCCGATCGCAATAGAGGTCGATGGGGAGCCCGTCGACGTACTCCATGACCAGGAAGGGTCGACCGTCCGGGGTAACGCCTCCGTCCAGGAGCCGCCCGATGTTCGGGTGCTCCAGGGATGCGAGGATCTGCCGTTCGGCCACGACCCGAGCCTGGAGGTCCGCGTCGGCTTCCCGGATCAGCTTCAACGCCACCCGCTGCCGGAAATGCCCGTCGGCCCGTTCCGCCAGGTAGACCCTTCCCATCCCTCCCCTCCCGATCTCCTGGAGGATCAGGTAGTTACCGATCTTGGTATCCAGGATGCGATCCGATTGATCGGGCGAGTCGGCGGCCGTCTCCAGGTGGAAGGGGCGTTCGAGGAGGCCTTCCGCCCGCTGGTGGGCCGACAGAAGCCTCCGGACCTCCGTGGCCAAAGCGTCATCCCCGCTACAGAGCTCTTCGACGGCCTCGCCCCATTCCTCTTCCGGGCGATCCAGGACCTGTTCGAAGAGATCCTCCACCTGCCGTCTGAGGTCTTTCTCCATCAGGGCGTTTCTGTGGGGATTTCCGGATACAGGCGGGCGTAGAGCCAGGCCCTCGCTTTCACCCAATCCCTTCTGACGGTGCGTTCGGAGATCCCCAGAGCCTCAGCGATCTCCACTTCCTCCATCCCGCCGAAGAACCGGCACTCGACGACTTGCCGCTGCCGTTCCTCCAGCTCGGAGAGTGCGTCTTCCAGGGCCAGTAGCTCTTCGGGAGACGTCTCCAGCACGATCGGGCCGTCAGCCAGTGTGGTTCTCTTCCACTCCCCACCCCTCTTCTGGGCCTTTCGGCTCCGGGCGTGATCCACCAGGAGCTGTCTCATGGCCCTGGAAGCCATGGCCATGAGGTGGGGGCGGTTCTCCGCTTCCATCCGGCCACTCGACGACAGCTTCAGGTAGGCCTCATGGACCAGCTCCGTCGCATGGAGAGTATGCCCATTGGCCTCGGCCCGGATCTTCCTCCCGGCCAGGCGCCGGAGCTCCTCGTAGATGAGGGGAAGTACTCGATCGAGGGCTGCTTCGTCTCCCCTCCGAGCCTCTCGGAGGAGCACCGTCACATCCCCCGGCGTTTTCCGCCGGTCGCTCATGCGCCCTTTCGGTTGATCACGTTTAAGCTCCGGGAGCCAGCCGTGCTCCCGGTCGGAGATAACCCAACCCGACGAATCTTCACCGGTCACAACACGAATTCAAGGATTTCCACCCTCGGCCCATCACGGGCTCCGTCACCGGACACCCCCTCCTGCCATCGAGAACCGGACCGGCCCCGTCTGTCCGCCGGGGGAGCCTTTTTTCGCATTTCAGAGGACGAAATGTAACCAAGTAATATCGGAGAAATCCATGAACTCGACAAACAAACCTCAGGTACGTGAGGAGGCGTTTTCTCTCTACCTGAAGGCGCGGTCCGAATGGAACCAACGGACCCCGGCGTCTATCCGCAGGGCCATTCGGTACCTGGAGAAGGCCGTGACGTTGAACGGCATGTTCGCCCTGGCCTGCGCCGCTCTGGCCGATTGCTACACCATCCTCATGGACTACGGCGTCATGTCCCCGAAGGAGGGAATGACCCAGGCCCGCCTCGCTGCCGGCCGGGCTCTCCACCAGGATCAGAATCTGGCGGAGGCCCTGACCTCGGCGGCCATGGTCCGCCAAATGGACCTGGACTGGGTCTCCGCCGAGGCCGAATTCGAAGCGGCGATCCAGGCCCACCCCGGGTACGCCGTTGCTCGCCAGCGGTTCGGGCTGTTCCTGGCCTGGATGGGGAGGGGGGAAGAAAGCCGCCGGGAGATCGAGGCCGCAGAGACGCTGGACCCCCATTCGCCCGCCATCGCCACCTCGGCTGGATGGCTGGAGTACTATCAGGGGCGCTTCCCTCACGCGATCCGGACAGCGGAGAGGGCGATCTCTCGCTACCCCGGATTCTCCTCGGCGGAGGTGGTCCTCGCCCTTTCCCTGATACAGACCGGGAAGCCCGGAGAGGCCGCCACCGTTCTGGGGGATGCGTTCTCGAGGGAGGAAGACAACGTTTCCCTTCTCTCCCTCCTTTCCTTCGCCCGCGCTCGTGAGGGCAAGATCGACGATGCAGAAGTCCTCCTGGACCGGCTGAGGGACTGGGCCGGTACACGATACGTCTCCCCCTACTACCTGGCGGTGCCGCTGCAAGGCCTTGGGCGGGAGGCTGAGACCATGCGGGCGTTGGAGGCGGCGGAGCAAGAGCGGTCTCCCCAGGTTGTCTACCTGGCCACCGAGCCAATCTTCGGCTCGTGGCGCGGGCGCACGGAGTTCCAGACCCTCCTTCAAAGGCTGAAGCTCCCCTCCCCTCGTACGGATACCGCCGGGACGATGAAGGCGGAGGTCGCTTGAATGGACGCTAGACCGGCAATCCTCGCTCTGGATGACCATTCAGCGGTATTGAGCGCCGTACTCCGGGACCTCCGAAAACGCTACGGAAGGGACTACCGGATCCTCGGGGCCGAGTCGGGAACGGCGGGCCTCGAGATCCTCAAGGACCTTTCCCTCCGAGACAAGCCTCTGGCTCTCCTCGTCGTAGATCAGCGAATGCCCGGAATGACGGGGGTCGCGTTTCTCGGAGAGGCTCTCGACATTTTCCCGAATGCGAAGCGCGTTCTCCTGACCGCCTACGCGGACACGGAAGCCGCCATCGAGGCCATCAACGAAGTCCGCCTGGATCACTACCTGATGAAGCCATGGGACCCGCCCGAGGAGCACCTCTACCCGGTCCTGGACGATCTACTGGACGACTGGCGGGCCGGATTCAGTCCTCCGTTCCAGGGGATCCGGGTGGCCGGCCGCCAGTGGTCCCCGGAGGATCACCGGGTCAAGGATTTCCTTACTCGGAACCAGGTTCAGTTCCGGTGGTTCGACGTTGAGACAGACCCCGAGGGATCTCTCATGGCGAAGCTTTCCGGCACAAGCCCCGAAGGATTACCCCTGGTCTTCTTCCCCGACGGGACCTGGGCTTCCAGGCCTTCGAACGAGGAGATGGCCAGACGGATCGGCCTCCGGACCGAGTTGTCGGCCCGATCGTACGACCTGGCGGTGATCGGAGCCGGTCCAGCGGGTCTGGCCGCCGGGGTGTACGCCGCCTCCGAAGGCCTTTCCACCCTCCTCATCGAAGGGGAGGCGCCAGGTGGCCGGGCCGGAATGAGCTCCAGAATTGAAAACTACCTGGGCTTCCCCGTGGGGCTTAGTGGCGGCGACCTGGCACGCAGAGCAGTGGCCCAAGCAAAGCGTTTCGGCGCAGAGATCCTCTCTCCCATGAGAGTCGCGGGGATCCGGGCAGAGGGGGACTACCGGGTGCTGGAGTTGGCCGACGGGTCAGAGATCAACGCCCAAGCGGTGATCATCGCCTCCGGCATCTCCTACGGCACTCTCACCGTGCCGGGTGTCGATCGTCTCTCAGGGGCAGGAGTGTACTATGGGGCTGCACTCACGGAGGCCATCACCACCCGGGATCAGGACGTGTTCATCGTGGGTGGAGGAAACTCGGCGGGTCAAGCTGCCGTTTACTTGGCTCAATTCGCCAAGTCGGTGACGATCCTGGTCCGGAGCAAGGCACTCAGCCCCACCATGTCCCAGTACCTCATCTCCCGGCTCGAGAGCACGCCCAATGTGGAGATTCGCTCACGAGCCATGGTCCAGGAGGCGCTGGGGGAGGATCGGTTGGAGGCCCTACGGATCCAGGACACCGCCTCTGGGGAAGAGGAAGTCCTCCCGGCGTTCGCACTCTTCGTGTTCATCGGAGCCAAAGCGAGGACCGAATGGCTGGACGGGGTCGTGGAGCGAGACCGGAACGGGTACATCCTCACCGGACCCGACGTGATGCGGGACGGCAAACGGCCGCGGGGGTGGACGCAGAGACGGGACCCGTTCCTCCTCGAAAGCAGCACCGCCGGGGTTTTCGTGGCCGGCGATGTCCGTCACCGGTCGGTGAAGCGAATCGCGTCGGCTGTTGGAGAGGGGTCCATGGCCGTGCAGTTCGTCCATGGCCACCTGGCATCCCGGGCTCTGGGGCATCGCCCCCTCGAAGCTCCGGCAGCCCTGGCCGCAGGGTGATTCCGTGAGCCTGCATCCATCCCAGGCAGCACCGCGGGAGAAGACGGCTCCAGGGCAGCAGCCGAGCGCCCCGGAGGTTCTTCGGGAGTCACCGCTGTTTGCCAAGCTCCCGGATCATGAGCTGGAACGGCTCATGATCACAGGCAAGCGGATTCAGCTCCCTTCCGGCACCCTCCTCCTGGAGGAGGGCACCCCTGGAGCCGAGTTCTACATCATCCTCGATGGCGAGCTGGAAGTCACGCGCACGGAGGGGGGACGCACCACAGTCCTGGATATCCAGAAGGCAGGCGGGTTCTTGTCGGAGATGTCCCTCCTGGAAAACCGCCCCCGGACGGCCTCGGCCAGAGCCACTCGTGATAGTGAGGTGTTGGCCCTGGAGCCGGAGGACTTCCAGGACCTCCTGGAGCGGTGTCCCGGAGTGGCTCTCTCCATGACCAAGATCGTCCTCGCCCGGCTCCGAAGCACCGAAAGCTCCATCATCGAGAGCGGGCGACTGGCCGGGCTCGGAACCCTGGCCGCGGGGCTCGCCCATGAGTTGAACAACCCCGCAGCAGCCATCGCCCGGAACACGGACCTCCTGGGCAAGGCCATGGAGGAATGGCACCGGAGGGAGGGGAGACTCCGTGTTCTGCCCCTGAGCGAGGCGGAGCTCGAAGCGATCGGTGATCTTCTCGAGGCCATGAAAGAGGCGCCCAAGCATCGATGGGAGGGGACCGCCGCAGGGCTGAGGGAGCTGGAGGTGGACGGCTGGTTGGAGCAGCGAGGCGTGACAGAAACCTGGGAGCTGGTACCGGTTCTCTCGGAGGCCGGATGGGACCGCACCAGGCTGGACCAACTGGAGAGACAGCTATCTCCCCCTCACCTGGAACCGGTCCTGAGTTGGCTGGTAGCTGGGCAGGAGGCCTTCAGCCTCATCCGGGGCATCCGCACCGCATCCAGAGCGATTTCTGACATCGTGGGAAGGGTTCGATCCTATTCCTCCCTCGACCGAGGTCAGGTCCAGCACGTGGACGTCAAAGAATCCATCGGGAACGCGCTGTCCATGCTGAAGACGGGCATGAGTCCTGGCATCGATGTCCTTATCGACTTCCCGGAGGATCTCCCGACCGTCGAGGCCCACGGCGGAGAGCTCGGCCAGGTATGGACGAACCTCATCCAGAACGCGCTGGACGCCATGGGGGAGGATGGGACGCTGGAGGTGAGAGCGATGACGGAGGGCAATGACTGCCTGGTCGTGGAGATCGCCGACAGCGGAGAGGGAATCCCAGACGCCATTCGACCCAGGATCTTCGATCCTTTTTTCACGACCAAACCTCAGGGCAAGGGCACCGGGCTCGGCCTCGCCATCACGTATGGAATCGTGGTAAACCAGCACCGGGGATCCATCCGGATCGATTCCAGGCCCGGGCGGACGGTTGCCGAGGTGGCCCTACCGAGATCGCTCCCGAAAGACTGAAGCGGAAAAGGGGAGCCAACGCGACCCCCGGTGGTGCCGGATTCCACCTCCCTAGCGGCCCTCTCGGGCCTCGTCCTCCAAAGAAACCACGTCGACGGCCCCAAACCCCTTGAGGTGATTTTCTCCCAGGGGCCGGAGCACGAAGTCGTCCTGAATTCGCTCCGCCATGTTCGTGGTCATGAGGATCTGCCCGGGTTCTGCAAGAGTCTCCAGCCTGGATGCGATGTTCACCGTGGGCCCGAAGATGTCATACACGAACTTCTGGATGCCCACGATGGACCCGATGACCGGTCCCGTTGCCAGCCCAATTCGACATCGCCATTGATGGGCACCGGTGTGGTTTCTTTTCTCCAGGAAGCGCCTCATCCGGAGCGCGACCTTTGCCAGGTGGATGGCATGCTCCGGATCCGCCTCCGGCATTCCGGCCACGGCCATGTAGGCGTCACCGATGGTCTTGATCCGTTCGCAGTTGAAGTGTTCGACGATGCGGTCAAAGGAGGTGAAGACGTCGTTCAATTCCGCAATGAGGGCCCCAGGGTCCCGGGAGATGGCCATGTCGGTGAATCCCGCGAAATCCAGCATCAGGACCGACACATCCTCGAAGGTATGGGGGGTCGTCGTCCCCGAATCCTTCAGCTCCTCGTATACGGCTCGGGGCATGATGTTCAGAAGAAGCCGCTCACCCCGCTCCTTCTCCTTTTCGAGCTCCCGGTTCTGCCGTTCGGTCAGGCGGGAGTAGGAGTCCAGCATGTACTCGGCTTCCTTCTGCTTGGAGATGTTCTGCCCCTCCAACAGGACGACCTTGCCGCTCTCCCCCTGGAAGGGACGGATCTCCAACTGCAGGGTGATGGTCCGCGGACCCACACGCACCTCGGTCTCGAACCGGTAGGAGCGTCCCTTTTCTACCCGGTCCATGGCGCGGCCAGGGTCCATGCCTGGAATCCGGGCGGAGAGTTCTCTGGCACCCTCCTCGCCCCGGGGAAACCATTCAGTGAAGCGGGCGTTCTCGAACTCGATCTCCCAGTTGTCCGGATCCGCGAGGGCCACTGCCGTGTTGAGGGAGTCGAGGACCGGCGGGAGCGGCGGGGTTTTCCCTTGGACCTTTTCCCCCCCCTTGTCCGCCGGCGCCGTCGCAGCCCGGGCCCCGGTTTCCTTGGTACGGGTAGTCATTTCGTCTCCGCCGGGGCTCCCCCGATAACATGCTCCTGAAGCGCCAGGATGTGGGCGTGGAGTCGATCCACCTCCACCAGGGGGATATCGTGATCCTCCAGGGTTTCCCGGAAGATCTCTCCCATCTCGGCATACTCGTCCGGCGTGATCCCGAGATGGTGATGGGCACGGCCGAGTTGCTCGTTCGAGTAGGAAACCGGTCCACCCATCAACGCCGAGACGAACTTCGTCTGGTGATCGATCATGCGCCGGATATCGATGTTCTCGAAGTACGAGCGGAGCATCTCGGAGTCCAAGATTCGATCATAGAAATCCGAGATAATGAGGCGCACTTTAGCGAACCCGCCGATCCGCTCGAAGAGTGATGTTTTCAAGGCAATAGCCCCCGCTGGAATCTTCTCCTCACCCGGGGACCGACTCTCACCCCGGGTCCCGGACCCGTCTCCTCCCTAAGCCCTGATGCGGAGAAAAGCCGGCCAACCGGACAGGGCCCGGGAGGCCCTGGGGAGCCCCGGCGTTCCCCTCACAGGCCCACCGCGATCGCCACGGCGATGGCCAGGGAGCCGAGGAGAATGAGGAGGCCCCAGACAGGAAGCGCCCAACGGATCCAGTCCTCGTAGGGGACCTTGGCGAGCGCCAGGATCGCCATGAGAGAGCCGCTGGTGGGAATGATGAGGTCGGATATACCGGCACCGTATTGAAACGCCAACACGGTGACCTGACGCGAGAGCCCGAGGAGGTCTGAAAGGGGAACCAGCACCGGCATGGTGAGGACCGCCTGACCGCTCAGGCTCGGGACCGGAAAGTGGATGGCGATCTGGGCACCCACCATCCCCAGGGCTGAAGCCAGGGTGGGGAGGCCTTCCAGGGGAGTCACCATGGCGTGGACAAGGGTATCCACGATCCGACCGTCCTCCAGGACCACGAAGATGGCCCTGGCGAACCCGATGAGAAGCGCTGCCAGGGCCATGTCGCGGAAGCCTTTGGCAAAGGCATCCGCGGTGCCGGACACTCCCAACCCCGCCACCGCACCGGCGACGATCCCCATGCCGAAGAACAGCCCGGACATGTGATTGAAGCCCCACCCCAGGGAGAGGATCCCCCATACCATGATCCCGAACGTGGCGGCCACCAGGCCGAGGATCAGGCCGTCTCGGCCGGTGAGAGCCTCGTCCGCGCTTTCCTCCTTGGACTCCCCCGGTTTCACCTCCGTCGCCCGGGCCAGTCTCATCGTCATGGAGATCCAAAGGGTCAGGGCCAGGGCCAGCACGACCATCCGGAAGCCGCCCCCGGAGAGGAGCGGTAGCTCGGCCAGCTTCTGGGCGATCCCGACCTGGAAGGGGTTGATGGGGCTGAAGGCCGACCCCACTACAGCCGCCCCCAGACTCATGGCCACAGCGACCATGGGCCGGTAACCCAGCCGGTTCGTGAGAACCAGGAGGACCGGGAGGAGGGCGATGATCTCCTCCTGCATGTTCTCCAGGGCGCCGCCGGTGGCGAAGAGGACGGCGATGATGGGGATGACGAGGATCGTTCTGTCCCCAAGCCGCATCACCAGCCAGGCCACCCCTCTCCGAAGCACGCCCGACTGGTCCACCACGGTGAATGCTCCACCGATGAGGAAGACCAGAAAGATGATCTCCGCTGCGTGGATCATCCCACGGGGCATCGCCACCAGGGCCTCGAAGGGTCCGACCGGGGCCGGTTCTACAGAGTGGAACGTCCCGCTCACCACCACCGTTCGCCCCGTGGCCTCGTCCACCTCTCGATCATAGTTCCCTGCCGGGAGGACCCAAGAAGCAGCGGCCGCCAGAAGGACCGCGCCAGAGAGGAGAACGAGGGGATGGGGAAAACGGATCCTGGAGAGGAGCATGGTCATTCCGGGTCCCTGGGTGCCGGATCGAGTGGTGGAGAAAGTAAACCCCGGGGCCTGAGAGAAGAAACGACCCCGGGGCGTTGAGAAGGGGAGAGACCTAGAACCTCGCGGAGAACAGCGTCATGCCCAGGGCCGGTTCCAAGGAGAAGCCGTCCCTTCGATCAACGGGCTGGAAGGTAGCAGAAGCCGTCCCTTCGATCAACGGGCTGGAAGGTAGCAAAGGGTGTGGGAAAGTCCCAGGAAAGCTCTCCATCCCTGAGGCGGACCAGGGAGGTCCCCGGACCCTGCAGCGCTCCGTCGGGCCCCGGACCGAGAGCCCCTGCAGCGCTCCGCCTTCCCTCGTTGGCGGTGAGGCCCGCCCCGATGGCCAATCCGGCGATGCTGGTCGCCAGCGGAATTCCGATCGCGACCTTCTCATCGTCGGGCCGCATGATGAGGTCCATCCCGGCGCCGGCCAGCCCTCCGATCACACCCGCGATGCTGATCAGGCGGGCCCGGTTCCGGCTCATGTTCCATCCTGGCGCGAGCAGCGCAGTGGTGAGGAGGCCCGCATCCCCGCCTACGAGGGTGCTTCCGAGAAGAGCATCCCCC
>JBDHCH010000088.1:0-14282 GCA_039592115.1 Gemmatimonadota bacterium
TCGACCTGATGCCGATGGATCTTGGCCGCGATGTCTGAACAGACGGCGCCGGGCTTCGATTCCTCCTCCTGGATCTGGATCGTCTCTGCAACTACTTCCCACATCCGCTCCTGCTCCGGCGTCCAGGGGCCGACGAGGTAGTTGCGGTAACACTCCCCTCCGAGGCCGCCCAGGAGGATGTCCGTGTTCACATAGACCGTCTGCCCTCGTTCGATCTTCTGGTGGAAGAATTGGTTCGGGTGGGGGTAGGCGCTGGCCACTCCGGCCCGGACGTAATGGGACGTGACGTCGATCCCCACTGCCGAGTGGGGCCGCCCGTCTTTCCTGACGTCCTTCATGAGCAACTCGATCCCGAAGGCCTGGAGGGCCTGCCCTAGCTCGAAGTCTGTGAGGTCCGTGCCCCGCTCCAGGATGTAATCCCTGGCGAACGCGTGAATCCGGTCGAAATACCCGTAGGCCCGCTGGATGAGCGCCAGCTCCTCCGGGGTTTTCACCTGCTGCATGGCGAGGCATTCCGCCTGGATGTTCACGAATCGGGTTCCTGGGAGCACCTTGCGAACGGAAGCGGTCTGATCGTCTGACAGGCTCCAATCCGTTCCGATGGTGCTTCCCCCCAGCCCCCGACGCTCGAGACCCTCGAGCATCCACTCGAAGAGGTTCACCTGCGGGCCCTGCACCACCTGACCACGGTTCGGGAAGCCACCCTCTGCGTGGGGGTACCCGAAGTAGTACTCGTTCTCAGTGCACCACCAGGACTCGATCAGGTCCCGGTCGATTCCCGGAGAGTACCAGTAGATGGTGTCCTCCTCGTCGCCCCTGAGAAGGATCCAGGTTGAGCGCTCCCCGCTCCCGCGGAAGCACCCGGAGAAGTAGACAGCGTTCTGGTCGTTTACCAGCAGGATCGCCCCGATGCCTCTCTCAGCCAGACGAGCCTTCAGCGTTTGCGCTCGGGCCTGGTGCCACTCCAGGGGAAGTCGGTCGTACCCCATGGGTGCTGGTTCCAGGTGATCGGGATCGCGTTGGAGGAGGGATTCGGAACTCCCCGAGGTGGAGAGTCGGTCCGGATCTCCGCCAACCTCGGATTCGGGGGTGCAGGCCAGGGCTCCAGCAGCGGTTCCCGCGGCTGCGAGGCCCGTGCCCATCTGTCGAATGAAGAGTCTGCGGGACTGTGTCACTGGGTCCTCCAAGCGGAAGGTGAAGGTCCCAGTTTAGAGATCTCCCATTATCCGCGCACCCCGAGGATGCGCGCCTGCCTCACATCTCGCCGCCACCCACCGACCCGTGCCCGGCGGGCCCCACCTTCTTCCCCTTCAAACTGATGTGGCAGGTAAGGCAGTTCATCTCCCCGTGTGTGAACTGGCCCATGGCATAGTCGGGCCCCATGTAGTGGCATGCCCTGCAAACCGTCTTCTCCGACGGCTTTTCCAGCCCCGGAGCCCCTTGATTCAGCATCTCCACGGCCTTGGCCGCCACGTCCCCGGCCAGGCGGGAGCATCGTTCGGCTCGCTCAGGGGAGCCGCTGGCGAACCCTGAGCTCCGACTCCACCGGGTCAGGGACACATGGCAGAGGTTGCTCCCGGCAGTGCTTTGGGGAAGCTCACCCGTGGGCGCGAAGAGGTTCGTGGGGAGAGGCGTCTCCGAGTACCAGATGAGGAGATCCGAAATGAAGGCCCGGGCATCCCGCCCATCGCAGACCAGGCCGATGGCCGCCGCCGCGCCATTCAGCGTTCCGCAGAGGGTGCCGAAACCGACCGCGCCGGCACCGGCCCAATCCATCATCTGAAGAGGAATGTTGGTGTAAGGGGCCCCAACCACCTCGGCCAACTGGCCGATGATGGCGTTGAACGTACCGAAGGCGCACCCGGAGTGCCTGGTCCCGTCGTCGAGGCTCATTCCCTTGAACCCGGTGTATCCAAGCTCTCGCGTCGTTTCGACGTCCAACCCACCCACGGGGTACCCGAAGGGATGTGTGGCTTCCTGTGCGGATACCGCTGCAGGACGGGCCAGGCCCACACCGCCCGCGAGCCCCACTCCCGTTGCCAAGCCGTACGTTCCGGCGTTCTTCAGGAAATCCCGCCTCGTCGAATCGGACATGTTGTCTCCTCAAATCAGGTTTCGCCGGGACACCGGAGCCTGGATCGGACCGCTCATCCCCCCAGCACTCCCTCTCGGTCAGGAATTCCCTCAGCGGCTTCCGAGCCTCAGTTCTTTCCGGACGGTTCGTCAGGCCCCGTTTCCGGCGGGGCCCAGAAGCCCGGTGTGCCCAAGGGTCCCTCAGTGTGGGGTCCGTGGAAGAGGGCCGCGTTGAAGAGCACCCGGAAAGTACCGAACGGCTGTCCCCGCCACTGTGGCTGGAATCCCAACAGGATCACATGCCCCTCCCCGTGATGCACGTCCAATGCCGCGGCGAATCCGTGGAGGCGCTCCTCTCCCTCCAGGAACCCGGAGAGAAGAGGAGACCCTTCCTCCACGTGCTTGGCCAGGGCTGCACCCTCGAACCCGTCAGTGACGGTGAAGACCGGGCTCCTCGAGAACATGACCTTCGCCCGGTCCGGCATTCCGGCCATTGCCGGGTGGAGGGGATCGGGGACCACCTCCAGGAGGGACCCGCTGGCGGAGAACTCATCGCTGCCGAGGCCCGCGACCACGTTCTTGACCGGCAAATCCAAGGCCTCGATGGCGAACTCGCTGGAGGCGTTCATGCAAATCAGCGTTCCCCCCAGGCGAACGAACTCGTCCATGGCCCGAACCCCTTCCTCTCCGATTCCGCCGGCGAACCGGGATGGGATCGAGCCTTCCGGGTGTCCCTCCAGGATGGTTCGGGCACCGTAGCTCGCCAGAACCAGCACGTCGAACCGGTCGGCCAGGCTCCCGTTCCTCAAGTCGACGGGCCGGATGCTGGCGAACCGGAATCCGTACCGCTCCAGTAGCCAGCGTGTCCACCCTTCATCCATGCTGGCCTGCCATGGCCTGAAGAGGCCAATCCTGGGTCTTTGAACCGGTTCCCCGGCAACGCCGGACCGATTCCCCTGCAGCGCGAGATCCCGTACCAGGGATTCGGTGACTCCTCCCCCGAGCCCCGTGACGAGGTAGCGACCTCCGGACCCCTCGAAGCCACCCGGTTCGAACCGGACGGAAGCACCTGCGTCCCACGCCCGGTTCAGGGCGGCGAAAGTGTTGTTCTGTGCTGGGTCCAGGACCAGGGCAGATCCCCGCCCTCTGATCCTCCCGGGCGTCGGTATGATCCCGGCCGCCACCGTGTCACTGTCGAAGCCGAGCCCCGGTGGCGTGTCGAAGGGAGCAGCGTCATCTGCCGCCCCCATCTCGGTCGTTGCCCGCCAGTCCAGGGCCGCTCCCTTCACCGCTGTCATCGCCCCCCGCACCGCCGCAGAGAGGGGCGCTCCAGCCTCCACCACTCGCACGTCGAACTGGTAGGGAAGGGTCCACCCGGACACGTCGTACGGCCGCTTCGGGGGTCCTCCCTGGTATTCCCTCAGGTCCGGGTAGTCCTGAACTTCGAAGAGAGTTCGGACCAGCTCCGAAAATTCCTGGTCCATTGGGATGACCCAGCTTCCGGCGGGATGAGTGAGCCCCTCCTGGACCACGTCTTCCTCCAACTCCCAGATCTGGACCCCGTTGAAGGCAAGTCGCCGGAGAAGCTCGACGGGGGCCACCGGATCTCGCTGATCCCGGTGAATGAAATAGGCGAACGGGGGCTCCTCACGATACCGGGCGATGGCATCACGCCCGGCCTGATACCGGTTGTAGAGGAGGTCCGTCTTGTACTTCGCGGCGTATTCCAGGACCGCCAGGGACGCCGTCTCCATGTACTCCACTGCATCCCTGAGCCGCCACCAACCGCCGGGCCAGGCGCTGACGTAAAGGGATTGAGGCCTTAAATCCCCACCCCTCTGGGTAACCTCTGCAGAGGTGTAGAAGTTGGGAGTGGCGTACCGGTAGAGGGCGGTTTCCGTCCAGAAAGCGGCTGCGTTCTGTAGCATGGGCAGATAGTCGATGTACCCCGGGTACCACGCGTCGAAGACGCCCATATGCGTGGCGCCGATCTGCCCGCGTTCCTCCAGTCCTTGGGCCATGACCATACCCAAGGTGTTCACGGTCCTGGACATGAGGGGGTGGACCCTGTTCCCGATGGGATCCTCGAAGGGTGGGAGCCAGATCCGGGTGGGAAAGGGGGCCGACTGGTGGTGGACGAACACGATCTGGGGCTCCCACTCCCGCCAGGTCCGGCCGATAACCCGGGACTCGACCATATTGAGCATATAGGCATCCCGGTTGTTGTCGTGGCCAACGTACTTCTGGTAGAGCACCGGCAGGGGAGCAGTCTCGAATGGCGTCCCAACGTTGGATCGGTACCACTCCGCCACCATCGTCTGGCCGTCGGGGTTCAGGGTGGGCCAGAGCATGAAAACCACATTCTCCAGGATGATCCGGATATCCGGATCCTCGCCCCCTGAAAGGAGGTCGTAGGCCAGCTGGATGGTGTGTTGGTGGGCTGCCACTTCGGAGGCGTGCACGGCACCGTCGATGTGCACGACGGCCTTACCCTCCTCCGCCAGGGCCATGGCCTCGTCGTCGGAGAGTCCCTCGGGATGGGCCAGGCGCCACGATATCTCCCGGTACCGATCCACCCGGGACAGATTCTCCGGCGAGGAGATCAGGGCGAGGTAGAAAGGGCGATTCTCGGAGGTTCGTCCGATCTCCACCAACTCCAGGGATTCGGAGGCGTCATCCAGCCTCCGGAAGTATTCAAGGGATTCCTCGTACGTTGCCAGCTCGAAGTCCGCGCCCGGCTGAAAACCCAGTACCGACTCGGGCGTGGGAATCCGGATGGCTTGGCCCTGGAGGGCAGTGAACCCGGCCAGGAAGCCGGCGAGTGACAGGAGAATGACGACAGACGCCCGCCATGCGATGAGGCCATCGCAGGAGTGCGGTGCCGCAGAACCGTGTCTCATGATTCCAACTCCGGAGGGGTGGCCCCTCGGTTCAATACCAGGATGCTCTCAGCGGCCCGGCCTCGGCCTCGACTGCGTCAATGATCTGACCCGTCCCCACAGCCTCCGCCATAGCGTTGTGATCAGGGAACAGGGGGCGGTCCTCATCCAGGAAATCCACCACCTTTCGGATGGCGGCCTGAGCCGCCTTGGTCCCCCGTCCGACGTGGGGGTCACGGAAATCCAGGGCTTGAGCTCCTGCGATCAGCTCGATGCCCAGGACGCCGTTGGCGTTGTCCAGGATCTGACGGGTTTTGAGGGCTCCATTCATCCCCATGCTTACGAAGTCTTCCTGGTCTGCGGCGGCGGGGATCGACTGGGTGCAAGAAGGAGTGGAGAGGATCCTTTGCTCCACGATGAGCATGCCTGCCGTGTATTGGCTCAGCATGAGCCCTGAGAACATTCCGGCTCCCTTGGTGAGGAAGGCGGGCAACCCGGCACTCAACGCCGGGTTCAGGAGCCGGTTGAGGCGGCGCTCCGACAGGACCGAGACCATTGCGACGGCAGCTCCCACCATGTCCAGGGGCATGGAAACCGGGGTGCCCTGGAAATTCGCGCCGGTCAGGACGGTGTCCTCCTCCGGGAGGAACACGGGATTGTCCCCCACGCCGTTCAGCTCGATCTCGAATTGTCGGCGGGCGTGGGCCAGGTGGTCTCGTGCGGCACCGATGACCTGCGGGGAGGACCGCAAGGAATATGCGTCCTGCACTCTGGTTTGGACCTTCCCGCTGAGCAGCGCGGAGCCCTCCATCACCCGGCGAATATTCCGGGCCGAGGTCAGGGCACCGGGAAACCCCCTCAGGGCGTGGAGGCGCTCGTCGAAGGGGGTCATGTTGGCCCTCAGGGCCTCCAGGGTCAGGGCACAGGCGATCTCCGAGTGGGCCAGGGACCGTTCCGCGTCGAGGAGTTGAAGGGATCCCATTCCGGTTATGAGGTTCGAGCCGTTGATGGTGGCCAGTCCATCCCGGGCCCGAAGACCGGGGATCGGGATCCCCGCCCTCTCGAACGCTTCCGATGACCGAAGGCGTTCCCCCCCGTAGAACGCCTCGCCCTCCCCCAGGAGGCACAGGGCTACCTGGCTCATGGGGGCCAGGTCTCCGCACGCGCCGACACTTCCCTTCTCACAGACGACAGGAGTGATGCCAGCGTTCAACATCGCCACCAGGGTCTCGGTGATCTCCGGGCGGCATCCGGAGTGACCGTGGCTGTGGACCCGAACTCGGGAGAGAATTGCGGCTCGAACGTCGTCCTCCGCCACCGGTCCGCCGATTCCCGCCGAGTGGTTGAAGATCAGGTACTTCTGAAAGTCCCGGACCTGGTCCTCGGTGAGGGCCACCTCGGAGAACTCTCCGATCCCGGTGTTCACACCGTACATGATCTCGCCACCAGCGATCTTCTCTTCCAGCATCCTCCTGCAGGCATGGATTCGGACCAGGGCCTCGGGGGCCAACTCGACTCTTTCCCTGAACCGTGCGACCCGCTCCACGTCTTCCAGGGTCAGGGGGGCGGATCCGACAGTGAGCGGCATGGAGGACCTCCGGTTGAAGGGATGTGTGCAGCCCCTGTTCCCGCCCGGAGCAGGATGGGGGCGGTTCGGTCGGGGGGAGAATACGGGGCGACCTCCTCACCCGTCCATAAACATCGACTTGATGGCAGGCTTCATGACCTTCCCCATGGCGTTCCGGGGAAAATCATCTACGACGGCCAATCGCTTGGGAATCTTGTAGGTGGAGAGACGATCACTGGCCCAGGCTCGGAGGCCCGCCAGGTCGATATGCTCTCCTTCCACGGAGACCACCGCAGCCGCCACTGCCTCCCCCCAGACCTCGTCCTCCACGCCCACCACTGCCACTTCGCGGATCGACGGGTGTGCCCTGAGCGTGTCCTCGATCTCCAGGGCCGAGACCTTGTACCCGCCCGACTTGATGATATCCACCGAGAGGCGTCCCAGGATGCGGTAGTAGCGGTCCTCGAGAACCGCCATATCTCCCGTGCGGAACCACCCCTCGGTGAAGGCCGCCTCGGTGACATCGGGAAGGTTCCAGTACTCCTCGAACACCGACGGCCCTCGGATCTGAATCTCGCCGGGCTCCCCCTCCGCATGGATCACCTCTCCGCCCTCGGAGACCAGACGGAGCTCCACGCCGGGGAGGGGCTGCCCTACCGCACCGGGCCGTCGCTCTCCGTGAAGGGGGTTGGAGAGCCCCATCCCGATCTCGGTCATCCCGTATCGCTCCAGAAGCCTCTGCCCCGTGAGCCGGGTCCAGGTCTCGTGTGTTGCCGCCGGGAGGGCCGCCGATCCCGAGATCATCAGGCGCATGGCCCGAAATCCCTCCGCCCACCGTTCCCGTTCTTCCGATCCCGCTTCTTCGAAGGCCCGAATGAGCTTCACATAGATGGTGGGTACGGCCATGAACACCGTGTAGGCCTGCTCTTCCACCCGAGCAAGAATTCGGTCCATGTCGAAGCTTTCGAAGGCTTCCACCCGGGCCCCGGACCAGAGCGCACAGGAGAGCACGTTCACGATCCCGTGGATATGATGGAGGGGAAGGAACAGGGGGATTCGGTCATCGGCCCGCCAACCCCAGGCTTCGACCAGCGCTTTGATCTGTGCCTCGATATTGGCGTGGGTGGTCACGACCCCCTTGGGTTTGCTCGTAGTCCCACTGGTGTAGAGCATCATGGCCCGACGGGCCGGACCGAGGGTCGGAAGGGAGATGGTCCCGTCCCGGGCCGTGGAGAGCACCTCATCCGCCAGCAGGAGCTCGAATCCCAGCCGCCGGGCCAGCCCCTCCAGGCGGTGCCGGAGCGCTTGCGTCACCAGTGCCACCTTGATCTCGGCATCGGCTAAGACGTGCTCCAGCTCGGGCTCCTTGGCGCTGACGCTGAGAGGAACGGCGATGCCGCCCCCTCGCCAGACCCCCCACTGAACGGCCACGTACTCGAAGCTGCCCGGGATCAGGAAAGCGATCCTGGCTTCCCTGAGATCGTCTTCTCCGCCCAGGAGAGCCGATGCAACCCTGGCAGACGCATCAACCAGCATCTCATAGGAGTACGTGACACCCTTCGACTGGATCGCCGGAGCCGTGCCGTGCTCCCCCGCCCTACGAAAAAGCGCTATGCCACTCACGATCGCTCCCGCTCACCACTTGGCGGATCCCATGCCCTTCGAACAGTCGGCGGATCGAGGAACTTCGGTCGCCCTGTCGGTCGTCGGATGGTCATCCGAACATCCCCCGGATGGCAACGAAGAAGACGGATGGGCCGAGGAGGCATCCCAGCCCGGTGTAGAAGGTGGCGGTCATGGCGCCGTACGGTACGAGCTTGGGGTCGGTGGCCGCCAACCCTCCTGCCACGCCGCTGGTCGTGCCCATTAGCCCGCCATAAACCAGCGCCGATCGGGGGTTGTCCAGTCCGATGAAGGGGGCCACGAAAGGAGTGGCGGTCATCACCAGCATCGACTTCACCAAGCCGGCGGCGATGCTCAGTGCGATCACGTCGGAGGTCGCACCGATGGCCGTCCCCGTGACCGGGCCCACGATGTAGGTGGCGGCACCGGCTCCGATGGTGGTCATGCTCACAGGGTCCGAATACCCAAAGGCCAGGGCGACGGAGGCCCCTACCACGAAGGACCCGAGGACCCCGGCCAGGAGGGATACCGCAGCACCTATGCCGGCTCGTTTGATCTCATCGATGCTCACCCCGAAAGCCGTCGCAATGATGGCCAGGTCCCGGATCATGGCGCCTCCCATGATGCCGACTCCAGCCAGAATCGGGATGTCTGCCAATCCTTGACTCCCGCCGGTCGCCAGCCCCCCCAGATAGGCCAAGACCAATCCCAGGAGGATGGCGATGGCGGACCCGTGAATCCGTCCCCGGGTGATCTTTCCCGAGATGAGGTAAGAGATCCACACGGTCAGCCCAACGAAGGCGAAGGCGGTGACCAGGCCGTTTCGCACAAAGACCTCTGCCAGCACGTCCAGAGGGTTCATCATGGACCACCTCCCTCATCCGGACCCTTGGCGATCCGGGTCAACACCGGAACCAGGAGGAAGCTGAGGAAGACGGCACCCACTCCCGAGAGGATCGCCACCGGGCCTCCCTCCACCGCTGCCAGGACGTTCTGCTTGGCCGCCATGGCTACCACCACCGGGATATAGATGGCGCTCCAGAAAAGGACGCCCTGTTCCGTGAGGGGAGTGAGCCGCCCTCCCTTCCGGAGGCGGTCCGAAAGAAGAATCAGAAGGATCATGCCCAACCCCACGCCGCCGACGTTCGCCTCCACTCCGATGAAGACGCCCAGCAGGTCCCCCAGGAAGAGACCTCCCAGCATGCACCCGGCAAGAAGCGCGACACCGTAGATGACCAAGAGCGACTCCTGGAGAGGAGGTGAATAATCTGTACCCGGCCCCTCCGGGAGGCCGGTTGGGGAGGCTCGGGTGAACGGGGGAGAGGTAGACGAGGGGCCCGGGAGGTGTCAAGGCCAGGCTCTCCGCGAGAATGGCTGGCCCCCGGGTCCGTTTCCAGGCAGATTGACCCCTTCCGGCAGGTTCTCGTAGGACAGCCCCCGGGGGGGATGCCGCTCCCTCCCGCTATGCACGGAGAAGCCGATGTGCCCTGATCGACGTCACTTTCTGAAGACGACAGCAGCAGTGTCAGGCGCCCTCGGGATCGGGTTGGCGGGGGGAGTCTCGTCCCTGGCTGCGGCAGGGTCGGGCCGGGCCCGCGAACCCGGGAAGATCCTGGCGGCGGACTCGGCCGGGTCCGCACCTCGATCCCTCAAGATCCTCATCCTGGGCGGCACCAGTTTCCTGGGGCCGCACCAGGTTCGATTTGCCGTGGAGCGGGGGCACTCGGTCTCCATCTTCACCCGGGGCCGGACCCAACCTCCCCTCTTTCATGACGCCTTCGAACGAGTGGAGCACCTCATCGGGGATCGGGAGAATGATCTGGAAGCCTTGAAAGGTAGGAACTGGGACGCCGTCATCGACAACTCCGGGGCCCAGGTACGGTGGACGCGGGACACGGCTGAGCTCCTGAAGGATCATGCCGGTGCGTACCTCTACGTCTCCTCCACCGGAGTCTACTACCCCTATCTCACCACCGACATCAGCGAGGAAGGCCCAGTTCTCCTGGAAGACCCCTCCAACGGAGAGAATGGCAGCCACGCCTATGGGGTGATGAAGGCCAACTCCGAAGCTGCAGCCCAGGAGGCTTTCGGGAAACGGGCGCTCGTCATCCGGCCCGGTTACATCGCAGGCCCTGCGGATCGCTCGGATCGCTTCACCTATTGGCCTGTCCGGATCCACCGGGGTGGGGACGTCCTGGTCCCGGGAAAGAGAGGCGACCAGGTCCAGTTCATCGATGTCCGGGATCTCACCGAGTGGATGATTCACCTCCTTGAAGAGGGTAAGGGCGGGGTGTTCAACGCCACCGGTCCGGGATCCCCCCTCACAATGGAGGAGTTCGTTTACGGGGTGAAGGCGGCCTTTTCCTCAGCGGTGAACTGGCATTGGGTGGACGACTACGACTTCCTCCGGGAGAACCGTTTCTTCTTCGCGATTCCCTGGATCATGCCCGAGGGCGACGAGTTGGGCTCCATGCGAATCGATGTTTCGAAGGCCGGGGCCAACGGCCTGAAATATCGGCCCATGGCGATCACAGCCATGGAGACGGTGGCCTGGTGGTTCTCAGGGGCGCTCACGGACGAGCGGAGGGCCGCTGCTCGGTTCGTTTTGAGTCCCGAACGGGAGGCGGAGCTCCTGGCGGCATGGAAGGGAAGGGGCTAGGGCTGCTCATCCAATAGGGTTTCTGCTATATTTGGTTTCGTGAAGGAGACGGCCCCACGCCGGTGCCACGGCGTGGGGCTTCTATGTGTGCTTGTGCAGACCTTCCCTAAGGCAAGAGGGTTTCCGGACGAAGATGAAGATCGGACTGGTCGGTTTCGCTGGCTCAGGAAAGACGACGGTTTTCAACGCCATGACCGGCCTGGACGTGCCGGTGGGGTTCGGCGGGGAAATGAGGATGGGAACGGTGAAGGTGCCGGACGACCGGATCTCCGGCCTGTCAGCCATCTACTCCCCCAAGAAGACCACCTACGCCGAGATGGCGTTCTGTGACATCCCGGGAGAGCACGGTGCGGAGAAGAAAGGCCTCTCAGCCCGTTCGTTGCAGCAGATCCGGGATCAGGAAGCCCTCTGTTTCGTGCTCAGGGACTTTCCCAACCCGGCGTTGGACACCGAGGCGGACCCCCTGGCGGATCTCGGGGCCCTTCATGCCGAGTGCATCCTTTCCGACCTGGAGATCGTGGAGCGGCGGTTGGAGCGGGCTCGAAAAGAACGGGCTCCGGCGCAGGAGATCGCCGCGTTCGAGACCATGCAACTCGCTCTGGAAGAAGAGCAGCCTCTCCGGTCCATTCCGGGCTCCCTCCTCGATCGGGACCTCCTCAGGGGATACGGATTCCTGACCGACAAGCCTCTCCTGATCGCGGTGAACACCACTGAAGAGTGCGCAGGCCAGGAGCTGTCCACCCCGCTGAGAGAACGGATCGAGGGACTCGGTGCTGCGGGGCTGGTCCTCTCCGCCAGCGTGGAGGCGGAGATCTCGGGCCTGGAACCAGAGGAGCAGAGGGAGTTCCTCGAAGACCTCGGCCACTCGGAGTCAGCCCTCTCCCGGTTCATCAGGACCGCCTACTCCCTCCTGGACCTCATCTCCTTCTTCACAGTGGGTGCCGACGAGGTGCGGGCGTGGACCATCCGGAAAGGCACCAACGCCCGGAAAGCGGCGGGAAAGATCCACTCTGACCTGGAGCGAGGGTTCATCAGGGCGGAGGTGATCCCCTACGAGGTGTTCCTGGCCCACGGCTCGGAGCAGGCGGTGAAGGAGAGCGGTCTCCTTCAGGTCCAAGGGAAGGACTACGTCGTCTCCGACGCAGACCTCATGAGCGTTCGATTCAACGTGTGAGGTCTCCCCGTCCTGCAACTTCCCGTCGAGGATATTCGTCTTATAGATTAGTGGGGCGGTTCTCGAAGAGCACAGACGGGTACTCTTGCTCGTTGAGAGGCTGCGATGTTGGCCCTCAGGATGGCAAGCGCATCGGGACAATGACTCTCTGGATCTCAGTCTTCGGTTTCGTCGTTGTCGTTTCCATTGGTCTCCGCTTCTGGTACCGCCGGTGGAGAGCGAAACGCATTGCGGCCCGCCGCCGGGTGGAGCTTCCCAACTCCCATTACGTATCAAAGCTGGTCCAGAACCAGATCGATCGGGAGCGGTGGGGTGATCTGAACGTGACTCATCTTCACCCCGTGAATCGTGAGGAAGTCGAGCGACTCCTGGGCATGGTAGATGCGCTGGGCCCCGACGCACTGTCCTCCAGGGAGCGGGTATTCTTGGACCATCTGACTACGCTACGGTTCGGGTAGAGGTCGGGCCCATCGGACCCGACTCCCGTTTCTCCCTCCAGCACCTCGCAGGACCGAGTTCGGGTCCCTACCTTCCGGCCATGGCACGCCCAACGAACATCCTCGAGGTGATTCCCAGCCCCCCACAGGGGTCCCGGCCGCCGAGCATCTTCAACGATGTCATCGGCCCCGTGATGCGGGGTCCCTCCAGCTCCCACTGTGCTGCTGCGGTGCGGATCGGCCGGATGGCCAGGGACCTGATGGCCGGGCAGCTCCGGTCGGCCCTCGTCGAGTTCCATCCTTCGGGCTCCCTGGCCACCACCCACCGCAGCCAGGGGTCGGACATGGGCCTGTTTGGGGGGCTCTTGGGTTGGGACGCCACCGATGATCGCCTGGTCGACTCAGAGGATGCGATCCGGGCCGCTGGCGTGGAAATAGAGATCCGCATCACCGACTATCCCGCCGCACATCCCAACACGTATCGGATGACCCTCGACGGACCTGCGGGACGGCACACCATGACCGCCATTTCCACTGGGGGGGGAATGGTGGAGATCCAGGAAGTGGACGGGGTCAAGCTCTCCATGGTCGGTGATTTCCACGAGACGTTGGCGTGGGCCGAGGAGGGTCACCTCACCGATGCTGCCGCCGAGGGGCTGGAGCGTGAACTCCGGACGGTGCCCTCCGTGGAAGAGGTGTTCGTCCACCGAGCGAGTTCAGGGTGGCTGATCCAGGCGAAAGGCCGTGGGCCCCTGGGGGAGGCCGCGCTGGAACGCGTCCGCGGAGACCCAGGGGTCAGAGAGGTACGCTCGATCTCACCGGTTCTCCCCACCCTTTCCCGGTCGGGGTTGACGGTCCCCTTCCTCAGCGCCAAGGAGCTATTGGGGCACAACAGAGATCGGAAACTGGACCTCTGGGAGCTGGCCGTCGAATACGAGGCGGCGAGAGGTGGAACCGGTCCAGCCGAGGTGTTCGGGGAGATGGGGAGAATCGTCGATCTCCTTCAGGCCTCCGTCCTCCAGGGGATGGGGGGGACGGAGTATTCCGATCGGATTCTTGGGCCGCAGGCGGGCTCTTTCCGAGATCGGCTCAAGGAGGGGAGGCTCCTGCCAGGCGGGATTCTAGATACGGTCATCCCCTACGTCACGGCCCTCATGGAGGTGAAGAGCGCCATGGGCGTCATCGTGGCAGCCCCAACGGCGGGCGCCTGCGGGGCCCTTCCCGGCGCCTGCATCGGTGCCGGCCACGCGCTGGGCATGGACCGGGAGGCCCTCGTGCGGGGAATGCTGGCGGCAGGCATCATCGGCATATTCATCTCCGCACGTTCTACCTTTGCCGCAGAGGTTTGTGGATGCCAGGCGGAATGCGGCGCCGGATCCGGGATGGCTGCTGCCGCGCTGGTTACGCTGATGGGGGGAACCACACAGGAGGCGCTCTCCGCGTCCTCCATGGCGCTTCAGAACACCCTCGGAATGATCTGCGACCCGGTGGCGAACCGGGTGGAAGTTCCCTGTTTGGGTCGAAACGTGCTTGCCGCCACCAACGCCTTCGCCTGTGCGAACATGGCCCTGGCGGGGTTCGATGCGGTGATCCCCCTGGACGAAGTGATTGATACCATGGACTCTGTGGGGAAGAGCCTGCCCCACCAACTCCGCTGCACAGCTCTGGGGGGGCTCTCCGTCACCCCGACCTCCCAGAGGCTGCAGCGAGACCTGGATGCTGGAGACGCCTGAGTGGGCGGGTGGGCCCCATCGGTCATCTTCTGCCTGTGCGGGCCATTCTCAGCGCAGGATGCGCCTCGCTGCCATCAAGCGCACCTGCCAGTAGGGGTTGCTGAGGTCGGAGATCCGGACTCCGCTGGAGCTGCTGT
>JBDHCH010000089.1:0-20264 GCA_039592115.1 Gemmatimonadota bacterium
GAGCGCTTCAGCATGCTTCTGATGGGGCTGTTTTCCGGGATGGCGCTCCTCCTGGCCGCCCTCGGGATCTACGGCGTGCTGTCGTACCTGGTGAGCCAGCGGAGCCACGAGATCGGCATACGGATGGCATTGGGGGCCGAGGCCAGGACGGTTCGGGGGTTGGTAGTGGGTCAGGGGCTGCTCCTGGCAGGTGCGGGCATGGGGGTGGGAATTCTCGGAGCCCTGTTCTTCGGTCGGTGGCTCCGGTCCATCGTGTTCGAGGTGCAGGTCATGGATCCGTGGGTCCTTGGCATCGTGGCGCTGGGGCTTGGGCTCACCGCCTGGGCCGCCGCATACCTGCCGGCGAGGAGGGCCACCCGGGTGGATCCTGCGGCGGCGTTCAGGGGGGAGTGAAGCGGATCCGCCTGACCGAGCCCCTCAGAAGTTATCTGCGTCCGAGCATACTTCTCACACGCTCCAGGTTGCCCTGGGCATTACGGTGTTCAGGGTCGGCCTCTACAGCACGCTTGAACAGTTCCATCGCCCCCTCCAGATCGCCTCGTTCCGCGAGCAGGATTCCGAGATTGTTCAAGGCATCAGCGTCTTCAGGCTCTAGCTCAAGGCCTTTCCTGTACGTTCTCTCAGCCTCTTCCTGGTAGCCAAGGTCCGAGAGCACCAGGCCCAAATGGTAGTAGAGGTCCTTCATTGTCGGATCCAACCGGGCAGCGGCCCTCAACTCCTCCAGCGCCTCCCGGTTGCGACCGAGCTGTGCGAGGATATAGCCGTGGGCTCTGCGGACCGAAGCGACCTCGGGCATGAGGCGTGCTGCTTCCTCGGCATCAGGCAGCGCTTCCTCATAACGCCCGGCGCCCATCAACATGGCCACCGTCCCATACAGGGTATGGGGATCTGCGGTTATCGACCTGGCACGTTCAACGAGTCGCAGGGCTTCCTCCTGTTTGCCCGCCCAGTTCAGTACACGGGCCAGGTTCGTGAGGGCCAAGGCGTTGGCAGCCTCATCAACGCTGCTCTCGACGCGCTCGGAAATCTGCGAAATGACTTCATCACCCCATGTGGACGCAGGAGTAGCAGTCCCCATCCTGATCATCTCATCAATGATCGCGAGGGCCATCATACGGTTGCCGTCTATCGACGGATGAACGTGATCGAGGAAGAGCTCCTCACCCGGGATACCGTCCCGAGAGCTGTCCTCGGTCATACGAGCGAAGTCCACCAAACCATTGCCATTCTCCAGGGCTATGTCCCCCACGACGCCAGGCATGGGAGTGAGGGCGCGCAGCGGCGCTACGTCTTCATCGCGTGCAGCCATGAATGCACGGCGGGCCTCATCTATCTGCCCCAGAGCAAGCAGTGCCCTTCCCTTATGGAACAGGAGCTCAGCATCCCGAGGGTCGATCACAAGGCCTTGATCGGCGAGATCCGAGGCCCGGTCCGGGTCGTGATTATCCAGACGTTCGGTGACGGACTGCTTGAGTAGGCCGACCTCACGAGTACGTGCCGAATCCAGGCCGGCACTCGGTTCAGACTTGAATGGTGAGAAGTCTCTGATGTTTGAAGCGGGCGTGACGAATACGATCTCGGCCCCTTCATCCCGCCCGATTTCGGCCATGCGTGTCAAACTGAACCGAAAGTGTTCGAGCACGGCATCACGCATCGCGTCGTCTCGGTGATAATCCGCGGGCCCAACAGAGTTGTCCAGTATGGCATCGACTTCAGTGGCAAGGACGTTCTCCCTCTCATAGATCAAGTCGGAGAGAAGGCTGTAGAGCCTTAGTCTTGAAGCGAGGGAAGCGAGGTTCCTCAAGAATTCGGGTGTGTTGAGCAGCTCGCCGTACGTCCGCATCTCCAGGAACTCGTTGTGTCCGGTATAGATGACGAAAAGGTCGGGTTCGTAGTCGACAAGTTCCTCCATTAGACGCTCGACGCGGTAACTCGCGTAGCTGATGCCGCCCGCGTTGATTACCTCCCACTGTGTCCCTGGATCTACCGCCGGAAGGAACTCGCGCAGCCAGCCACAGAACGAGGTTCTGTCATCATAAGGCCGTCCGTAGGTTGTCGAGCCTCCAAGACAGAAGATCCGGGTGACTCCGCTTGCCTTTTGCACCGGGAATCGCTGAGAATTGAACCAGTCCAGCTTGTTGTTGGCCGTCGCGAAGACGTTCTCCTCCCCTGTCGTACTCTCTTCTACGAAGAGCGGCGAGTAACCGGAAAACCCGACATACGGATCGGTCCGGTCATACAAGGTCTCCACACCCGAGATCCACAGGACTCCCTCAACAGTGAGAACCAAAACCAGTGCCACGGCCAGGCCGAAGACATAATTCCTGGCGTTCTTAATCATTCAATCCTCTACGCTCGTTGAACCTCACTGGAATCTCAGATCTTCGTTCGACTCAATCGAGGGCGAAGTCGCCCGACCCCGGACGCAGGAGCGCCGGATCCTGGTCCGATTTCAGGAGGAGGATGTTCTCCACGACCAGGACATCCAATTCAGTTCTCATGAAACAGGCGAAGGCGTCCTGAGGCGTGCACACGATGGGCTCACCCCGGACGTTGAAGCTCGTGTTGACCAGCACCGGACACCCCGTGCGTTTCTTGAACTCCGACAGGAGAGCATGGGCCCTCGGGTTGGTCGCGCTGGAAACCGTCTGCACCCGCGCGGAATAGTCGACATGCGTTACGGCGGGGATTTCACTTCTCATCACATTCAATGAACCGAGGCCAACCTCGGTACCCAGCGGCAGAACGCGCCTTCGGGCCTCCGCCACAGGGGCGACGAGGAGCATGTAAGGGCTGGCTTCCGTCAGGTCGAACCAATCCTGCACGTCCTCCTCGAGCACGATGGGGGCGAAGGGTCGGAACGATTCCCGATACTTGATTTGGAGGTTGAGCCTTCTCTGCATCTCCGGCCGCCGCGGATCCGCCAGGATGGATCGGTTGCCCAGGGCTCGTGGACCGAACTCCATACGACCCTGGAACCAGCCCACCGACTGGCCCTCGGCCAGGGCGTCGGCGGTTCGCTGAAGCACCTCGTCGGTGGAGAAAGCGTGCACCCTGGCCCCGGCCTGTTCCAACTCGGTGCGGGCGTCGCGGGAATCGAAGCTGGGGCCCAGATATGCTCCCGACATACCGTCGACCTCGTCCGGAAATCGCGGCTCCTCCCCGAACCCGTGGTGGGTGGCCAGGGCGGCCCCGACCGCCCCTCCTGCGTCCCCTGCGGCAGGTTGAATCCAGATCCGTTCGAAAGAGGGGTCTCGAAGAACCTTCCCGTTGGCCACACAGTTCAGGGCCACGCCGCCTGCAAGGCAGAGGTTTCGAAGCCCGGTCTTCTTCGCAATAGACCGGGTCAGCCGCAAGACCACCTCCTCGGTCACGGCCTGCACAGAGGCCGCAAGGTCCAGATCCTCCGTCCGGATCTCAGTCTCCGGGGACCGCGGCGGGACCCCAAAGAGCTCTGTGAACCGATCGCTCGTCATCCGGAGGCCCGTACAATAGTCGAAATAGGACTGATCCAGGCGGAAAGAGCCATCAGCCTTAACGTCGATGATATGGTCGAGAATGGTCTGCACAAATCGTGGCCTCCCGTAGGGTGCAAGCCCCATGAGCTTGTACTCGCCGGAGTTGACCCGGAAGCCGGCCTGGTACGTGAAAGCCGAGTAGAGGAGTCCGAGGGAGTGAGGGAAATGGATCTCCCCGTGAATCGCGAGCTCTCGGCCTCGGCCCACGCCCCAAGCTGTCGTCGCCCACTCGCCCACACCGTCCAACGAGAGAACGGCAGCCTCCTGAAATGGCGAGGGGTAGAAGGCGGAGGCCTGGTGGCTGAGATGATGCTCCGTGAAGAGCAGGGGCGGGAGTCTAGCCTTCTTTCCCCCCGGGGCCCAATTGGTGAGACACTTCTGAAGAAGCCGCTTGAGGAATAGCTTCTCTCTGAGCCAGACAGGGATCGCGACACGAAAGGAACGGAATCCTCGTGGAACCAGAGTGAGATACGTTTCCAGCAGCCGCTCGAACTTAGTGAACGGCTTGTCGTAGAAGGTGACGAAGTCGATGTCGGCCAGAGTACCGCCGCACCGCTCGAGACAATAGGAAACCGCGTTTCCGGGAAAACGAGCGTCGTGCTTCTTGCGTGTGAAACGTTCTTCCTGGGCCGCTGCAACGAGCCGACCGTCCTCGACCAAGGCCGCGGCGCTGTCGTGGTAGAAGGCTGACAGTCCGAGGATACGCATGTCGGGGCCCAGTCGAACTAAAAGAGCGCGTAGATGAAGGGGGCGACTGCGCTACCCTCGGCGAATACCAGGAGGACCCCCAGGATGATCATCAGAAGGAGCAGGGGGGCCATCCAGTACTTCTTCCGTTCCCGGACAAATGCCCAGAACTCGAAAAGGAAGTCGATCATCTTCCGACCCTCAGAATTGGCGTATCATGGTTCGGGGTTCAGGCCCCGGCGGGTCCCGATCGATCCAATAGGATTCCATACCTGGGGCGAACTCCAATCTGAGCGGCCGATGGCCGTTAAGTCGGAGAAGAACTCCGGTCGGCACGAACCCCACGAGGAAGATGAGGAGCAGGACCACCGGCGTGAGGACGGCTCCGATCAGGAGGCCGAGACGCGACCAGATGACATTGAGGGGGTGGAGGCGGCCGGGTGATAGAAGGGCTACAGTGGCAAGACCGGCCGCCAGCCCACAGAGGAGAATGAAGGTGTTGCCCCACTCCGCGGATTTCCACCAGGCCAGAACGCACAGGGCGACCGCTATGACCAGTCCAAAACCCCGATCGGACGATCCAGTGCTAGCCGCTCGGGCCGTGTATTGTTCGTGGTGGAAGGTCATTCGAGCCACCGATTGCCGTTCGAGGAAGTAAGCGGAAGATGGTACTGGCTGTGCCCGTGGACGGCAAGTTTCCCGGCCTCGGTGTGAAGGAGGGAGAATGACAGGAGGTCCAGCCGCCCTGTGGAACTGACGCGCACGAAAAATAACAGGGTTCCTGGGGGGGGGTGGGAGTCCTGCTTGTCGGCACCACGGGAGAGACGGGAGGCTGCGAAAAGCCATACTGTGTTTAGACTCGTGGCGTGCTCTCAACATCCGTCAGCCACCAGGAGTTCTCGGGCTCGTCCCCACACGGAATTGAACATCTCTTCTGTCAGCTTCCCGGTGAACGTGTTCTGCTGGCTCGGGTGGAAGGAGGCCAGGAGGACCAGGTCCGGCCGCATCTGCACCTCGGTACCGTGGCCGAATGATGTCCGCGGTCTGGGCAGCTCCTCCCCCCGATCTTGAAGAATCCTCCAGGTCTGATCGAAGGCAAACTTTCCCAGCACGACGATGACTCGGGTTCGGGTGAGGAGGTTCAACTCCTCTTCGAGATACCGCTGGCAGGCATCCCGCTCCTCGGTGGAGGGCTTGTTGCCCGGAGGGGCGCACCGGACCGCGGCCGTGATATAGCAGTCGGTGAGGGTCAGGCCGTCGCCCAATCCGGTCGAACGGGGCTGGCTGGCGAATCCTGCCCGGTGGAGGGCACGGTAGAGCCAATCCCCGGACCGATCTCCGGTGAACATCCGCCCAGTCCGGTTCGCCCCGTGGGCTGCAGGCGCTAGCCCCACGATGAGCAGGCGGGCCGATGGATCTCCAAAACCCGGAACCGGCCGGCCCCAGTACTCCTGGTCGGCGTAGGAAGCCCGTTTCTCGGTTGCCACACGCTCCCGCCATGCCACCAACCGAGGGCATCGGCGACAGGTCGTGACGGCTTTCTGAATGTCTGTAAGCGGTGTGCTCATGGCACCAATATGGGAAGTCACAGTGCTGGGGCGCACCCGCAGATGATGCGAAAAGTGGAGGAACCCACTACCCTACCGTCCATGATTCCGACCGTCGTCGTACTGGCCGCGGGAATGTCCACCCGGTACGGTCGTTTGAAACAGCTCGAGCCCGTGGGCCCCGAGGGCGAGGCCCTCCTGGACTACACCGTGTTCGACGCCCGTCGGGCCGGGTTCTCCAGAATCGTCCTCATCATTCGGGAGGAGTTGGAGGAGTCCTTCCGGGCCCACATCGCCTCCCGTTGGCCCTCCGACCTGGACATAGTGTTCCATCACCAAAAGCCAGAGGCTCTCCCGGGCTCGAGGATTCGGGAGGGGGATGGTTCCCGCCTTGCAAGGCTTCTCCAGGGTCGTCGGAAGCCCTGGGGAACCGCCCACGCCCTTCTCTCGGCCCGTGAGCTCCTCCCGGATCCCTTCGTCGTCCTGAACGCCGACGACTTCTACGGGTACTCGGCTTTCTCGTTGGGCGCATCGCTCATCGGGAGCGGGATGGCGCCGAACCCCTGGGATCCGCCTGCTTTTGGTCTGGTGGCCTACACCTTGGTGGATACGCTGACCCGGAACGGTGGGGTGAGCCGCGGGATCTGTACGGTGGACCCGGATGGCTGGCTCGAGGGCGTGGAGGAAGCGCTGGACGTCAAACAGGAGGGGGTCTCCATCGTCGGCTCCACCCTGTCCGGTGAGGACCTGCGGCTCTCCGGTCGGGAGCCCGTCTCAACGAACTTCTGGATCTTGGCTCCCGGTATCTTCTCCTACCTGGAGGCCGGATTCTGGGACTTCCTGGTCGCGTTGACACTTCAGTCCCGGGAGGCGGAGGGATCCGAAAGCCCCACAACAACCCGCGAACCCGAGTTCCTCATCCCAACTCAGGTCAACTGCCTCCTGGAGAGCGGTAAGGCCAGAGTCAGGGTTTTCCCCTCCTCCGATCGCTTCCTCGGAATCACACATCCCCAGGACTGGGATTGGGTTGCCTCCGGTCTCCGGGCGCTGACGGAGGCCGGCCACTATCCTGCCCCGCTCTGGGTATCCGGTTCCGGACCGGCGGCTTCGTGAGGGGTGGGGCGTTCCCGTACCCGACGCATACCGTGACTGATTCTCCTAACCGGGTGATCTCATGCAGTTGACTACGGCAGATTGGGTCGTGGTTCTGGCCTATGGAGCCATCGTTTTGGCGGTCGGACTCTTCTTCGCTCGACGGGCGGGAAAGGGTACCGACGAGTTCTTCCTGGCTGGGCGGAAACTCCCCTGGTGGCTCCTGGGCACGTCGATGGTGGCCACCACGTTCTCCACCGACACCCCGAACCTCGTGACTGATATGGTGCGGACCGGGGGAGTCAGTTCGAACTGGCTCTGGTGGGCATTCGTAATCACCGGAATGTGCACGGTCTTCTTCTACGCGAAGCTCTGGCGGCGCTCTGGGGCACTCACCGATATGGCCTTCTACGAGCTCCGGTATTCGGGAGCGCCGGCGGCCTTTCTCCGAGGATTCAGGGCCCTCTACCTGGGGGTGTTCTTCAACGTCATGATCATGGCCACCGTTACTCTCGCGGCCATCAAGATCGGAGGCGTCCTCCTGGGAGTGGGCAAGTACGAGGTGGTCCTTCTGGCAGGCACGGTAACGGTCCTCTACTCGGCCACATCGGGGCTCTGGGGAGTGGTGGTGACGGACCTCATGCTGTTCGTTGTCGCCATGGTGGGCTCGGTGGCAGCGGCCTACTTCGCTCTCATCCAGCCGGAGGTGGGGGGGCTCACGGGGCTGATCACGGCGCCCGAGCTTCAGGGGAAGCTTTCCTTCTTGCCTGACTTCACCGACTGGAGGACCGCGGCCGCGGTGTTCATCGTTCCGGTGGCCGTGCAGTGGTGGAGCACCTGGTACCCCGGGTCGGAGCCCGGGGGCGGGGGCTATGTGGCCCAGCGGATGCTTGCGGCCCGGAATGAGAAGGAGGCAATGGGCGCGACACTCTGGTTCAATGTCGCCCACTATGCTCTCCGCCCCTGGCCTTGGGTCCTGGTGGGACTGGCCTCTCTTCTGGTCTATCCCTCACTGGAGTCCATCCAACTCGCCTTCCCCCATCTCGATCCCTCCATCGTCCGGAACGACCTGGCCTATCCGGCCATGCTGGTGTTCCTCCCCCACGGGCTCCTGGGATTGGTGGTGGCGTCCCTGGCCGCGGCCTATATGTCCACCATCAGCACTCATTTGAATTGGGGTGCGTCCTATGTGGTGGACGATTTCTACCGTCGGTTCGTCAACGATTGGGAAGAGGACCGGCACTATGTCACGGTGGGCCGGATCACGACCGTGGCCCTCATCGTCCTTGCCGGCATCGTTTCCCTCTGGTTGGAGAACGCGCTTCAGGCGTTCCAGATCCTACTCCAGATCGGAGCCGGAACCGGTTTGGTGTTCCTCCTTCGGTGGTTCTGGTGGCGGATCAACGCGTGGAGTGAGGTGGCGGCCATGCTGTTGTCGTTCTCCGTGGCCCTCTACTTCCAGTTCATACATGGGGCATTGGGCCTTCCAGCGCTGGACGCCTCCCTCCAGCTGGTCATCGGGGTGGCCATCACGACGGTGGGTTGGGTGACGGTAACCCTCCTCACGCCTCCGGCGACGGAGGAGACCCTCAGGGGCTTTTACACGGAGATCCGCCCCTTCGGCAAAGGTTGGCGGAGGCGCTTATCTCTGGGGCCGCAGGATCCCGGACCCCAAGCCGGGGGGGTGGCCGCTGGGTTCCTGGGATGGTTCCTGGGGTTGGGGGCGGTATACGGGGCTCTCTTCGGCACGGGCTTCATCCTCTACGGCAGTCTGGGGACGGGTCTGGTTTGCCTGGCGGTGGCAGCCCTCGCCATGGCGGGGATCTTCAGAATCCTGCCAAGGGTCGGGATGGCCTGATGGTGTGAGTCGGGCAGACCTTCCTTAACCCGAACCCTCGCCGAAATCCTCCCGGAGGGACTCGGTGTCCCAGCCGGCATCCCGCTCTTCTCCTTCCGCGGTCAACTCGGAGAGCATCAGCTCCTCCAGGGAGGAGATACGCTCCCGGGCTGCGCTGAAATACGCTGCTCGATCGTGTCGCATCTTCCCCAACTCCCGCACCGAGTCCTCGTCATGGTGATGGAAGGTGAGGGCTGCCCGGTGAGTCTGGTGTGCCGGCTTTCCAAGGAGCCGGAGGGCGTCCACCCCCAGGCGTAGGGCCGTGTCCACGTGGTCTCGATACAGGTGTTCCACACCCTCATCCAGGAGCTCGTACGCTTCCGGCCTCCCCACGACTCGGGTCAGCACCCTCAGATGGGGGAAATGGGTCCGGACCGTCTCCAGGATCTTCCGCACACGGTCGTGCTCGTCCACAGCCAGGATGATGAGCTTCGCCTGCTCTGCTCCGGCCGCATAAAGAAGGTCGGGCCGGGAACCGTCCCCGTAGAAGACCTTCAACCCCAGCTTCCGGAGGCTCTCCACCTGGTCGGAATCGTACTCCAACACGGTAGGTGTGATTCCGTTGGCCCGAAGGAACCGTCCGGTGACGCTCCCGAACCGCCCAAAGCCCACCATGATCACGGGGCTCTCCTCGTCGATGGCGTCGGGCTCCCGCTCCACCTCCTCCCTGGTCCCGAACCGGGGTTGGAGGAACCGCTCGTTCAGCAACATGAGGACTGGGGTCAGCGCCATGGAGGTGGCCACCACGGCCACCAGGAGGCTGGTGATATCCGTCGGGATAACACCCTGCTGCTCGGCGAAGGAGAAGAGAACGAACCCGAACTCTCCCCCCTGGGCCAGTGCGAAGGTGAAGAGGAGGTTCTGGTCCAACCCCATGTGGAAGAGGCGCCCCAGGCCGAAGAGGATTGCCCCCTTCAGCAGGATAAGCCCGAACACCAGGAGGCCCACCATCGCCGGGTTTTCCCCGATGAGGTTGAAATCCACGGACGCGCCCACCGCGATGAAGAACACGGCCAGGAGCAAGCCCTTGAAGGGGTCCAGGTCCCCCTCGAGCTCGTGCCGGTATTCGCTGTCGGCCAGGACCACCCCGGCGATGAAGGTCCCCAGCGCGGGGCTCAGCCCCACCTGGGTCATGAGCAGGGCGATTCCGATGACAAGGAGAAGGGCCGCCGCTGTGAACAGCTCCCGAAGGTCGGTCCGGGCGATGATTCGAAAGACTGGCCGTCCCAGGTAGCGGCCCGCCACCACGATCAGGACGACGGCGCCCAGGACCACGAGCGTCTGCTCCCAGGCCGGGAGCCCCGAAACCCAGGTGGTGGCGTGGGTCGCCTCTTCCGCGTGCTGCATCCCTTCCGGCGATCCGTGACCTCCGCCGGCCAGAAGAGGGAACAGGGCGAGCATGGGAATGAACGCCAAGTCCTGGAAGAGGAGGACGGAGAAGGCGGTCTGGCCGCCCTCCGTCTTGATCAACCCTTTCTCGGCAAGGGTCTGGAGGACGATGGCGGTGGAGGAGAGGGAAAGGGTGAGCCCGATGGCCACGCTGGCAGGCCAAGGGAGGCCGAACAAGAGGCCAACCGCCGCCACCAGAGCGGCCGTGACAGTTACTTGAAGCCCTCCCGTCCCCAGAATGGTCCTTCTGAGCTTCCAGAGAAGCGGTGGCTGAAGCTCCAATCCAATGAGGAACAACATCATGACCACGCCGAACTCGGCGAACTGCATGACGTCCTTTCCTTCCTCACCGATCAGCCCGAGACCGAAGGGGCCGATGACGACCCCGGCCATGACGTAGCCGAGCACCGATCCCAATCCCATCCGTTTCGCGATAGGGACGGCGATAACGGCTGCTGCGAGATAGACGAACGCCTGGAAGAAGAAGCCTTGTCCGTGCACGTGGATTCCTCCTCAGCCCAGAATGATGGAGTCGAGATCCGCGTTCAGACGGCTCAGACGCCTGGCTCGGTCCAGGTTCACCCGGCCATCCCTGAACGCCTCCAGAAGGCGACGGTAGTCGGCGCCGTGGCCCTTCATCTCGTCGATGGTCATACGATGGGTGCCATGTGCGACGAACGGGGGAAGGAATTCCATTCCACAAAGCCGAGCGGTCTGTTCCAGCGGGGCCAGGAGCTGTCGTATGGTGAACCGATTATAACCATCGGGCTGGTAGGCTGATTCCCTCCCCCCCGTGGTGATGACGCTCAACATCTTCTTCCCCTGAAGGGCGGCTCCCTGGCTTCCGTAGGCCCAGCCATGCTCCAGGACCAGGTCCTGCCACTCTTTGAGGATGGCCGGGGTGCTGTACCAGAAAAAGGGATGGTGGAAGACCACCAGGTCGTGTTCCAACAACAATCCCTGTTCTCGCTTTATATCGATTCCGAAGTGAGGATAGGCCTCATAGAGATCGTGGAAGGTCACCCCGGGCAGCTCCCAAACCATTTCCGCCATGACTTTGTTGACGCGGGACTTCTGGATGGCCGGGTGGGCGAAAAGAATGAGGGTTTTCAGTGTCGTTTCGGCCATATTCGACTAGGGTGCGGGTGTGGACACCCCCGGGGCAGGTTCGTGGATTCGAGAGTTTTAGTGGCCCTGGTTACCGATGGGAGGCCTATTCGTTCCGCCTCCTGGGGGATCAGAGGCCGTCGATGGTGGCACCCTTCGCTGGCTGGGCCTCGAACAGAACCTCCTCCAGCTTCCCGGACAGCTCCCTGTCCTGGTAATAACCCTCTTCCAGAGCAGCCATGACCCCTTCCAGATGGTGGGAGTCGCAGAGGGCGACGATGCACCCGCCGAACCCAGCTCCTGTAAGGCGGGCACCGGCGGCACCCCCCTGTTGAGCCAGCTCTACCAGTCGGTCCAACTCCACCGAGCTGACCTCGTAGTCGCTCCGGAGGCTCTCGTGGGAAGCGTCCATGAGGAGGCCGAAGGTAAGGAGGTCTCCCCGACCCATGGCATCCTCGGCTTCGTACACTCGCTCGGTCTCGGTGACGACATGCCGGAAGCGCTGAAATAGCGGTGCGGGGAGCCGCTCACCGGCGAGAGCCAGGAGTTCCTCCAGGGGGAGGGAGGAGATGATCTCGGAGTAGGTAGGCGCACGGGGAACGGTATCATCCGTCGTGCGGCTCTCCCAAATCCGTCCCAGCGCCTCGCCGCATTCTTCCCGTCGCCTGTTGTAGGCTGCTTGTGCCGCGCCGGACTTCTCTGCTCGGTTCATGGTGTGGGCGACGATGAACCGCCACGTAGGCGGGACTGCAGTATGGAACAGGCGAAGGGGGTCGAACTCGATCCGGGAGGCGTGACCGTCCGATGCCCCGAGAGAGATCGCCTGATCCATCCCCCCGCCCTGGGTCCCGGTGTAGCGCTCGGCTTCGGCCATCTCCTCAGCTAGTTCGAGCGCGGGGACCTCGATCCGATTGGCGTGAAGGAGTGCCCGCGCCACCGCGATGACCAGGGCCGACGAGGAGGAGAGGCCCGATGCGACAGGAAGGGTGGAGGTCAGGAGAGCGTCGAGTCCCTTCAGGGGGCCCAACCTCCGGACCAGTGCCTGGCAGGGGGCCTTCAGGTAGTTCCCCCAGTCTCCGGTCTCCTCCCGCGGGATTTCCGGAGCGAGGGTGAAGCTACGCGGCGGGAACTCCGGGTCAGCGTTGGAAAAACGAACCCGGTCGTCGCTCCTGGGGCGGAAGAGAACGCTCACCTCGTGTTGGAGGGCCATGGGAAAGACCGGGAGCCCATTGTAGTCCGTGTGTTCTCCGATGAGGTTCACGCGTCCGGGGGCTCTGGATACATGGGCTGGCTCGGTGCCGTCGAATGCCTTTCGATAGGTCGCGACCGCTTGCTCCATCTCTCGACTTTCCGCGCTGCGGGTCATTGTCCCTCTCCCAGGATTTCGAGTTTCAAGTCGGAGATTGCCCCGATCTCCCGGGGACCCTACCGTCCCTGATCCGTTCTTCCACTCTCCGTCCTGGAAGGTAGACCATGAGGCTGTCCGGACCCAAGACCCGACTCTCCCTTCTCACTCTGGCACTCCTCCTCCTGGCGCCCTGGGTTTCCTCGCCCACCGGCACGGCCCAGGAGCTGGAGCTCCTTCCCGAGGAACCGGTAGTGACCCAGCACACGATCACGATTCGGGGCGAGACGGTTCGCTACACGGTGGAGGCCGGGACCCTCCCGATTCGTGAGAACGGGAAGCTCATGGCGGAGATGTTCTACATCTACTACAAGAGAGACAACACGCGGGAAGGAGAGGCTAGGCCCATGGTCTTCTCCTTCAATGGAGGTCCAGGGACAGCGTCGGTCTGGATGCACATGGGGTACACCGGCCCCCGGCGGGTACAGTACGACGAGGAGGGGTTCGCTCTCCGGCCACCGGTGGGGCTCGAGGACAATCCCCATTCCATCCTCGATGTTGCCGACATCGTCTACATCGATCCCATCGCCACCGGGTTCAGCCGAATGGTGGAGGGGGAGGACGAGCACCTGTACCACGGCACCCTCTCGGACATCGAGTCCGTGGGTGAGTTCATCCGGCTCTTCATCCTGAGGAAGAACCGCTGGGACTCCCCGAAATTCCTCATTGGGGAGAGCTATGGGACGACCCGGGCCTCGGGCTTGGCCGGTTACCTGGTGGACGCCCACCAGATCTACCTCAACGGAGTGATCCTGGTGTCCATGACGGGTCTGGATGTGGACCGAGGGCCCGACGTTCGGTATGCCACCACACTTCCCCAGCTTGCCGCCACGGCCTGGTATCACCGTCAGCTTCCTGCCGGTCTCCAGTCGAGGGAGCTGACCGATTTCCTCGGCGAGGTCGAGGCGTTCGCCCTCTCGGACTACCTCCAGGCCCTGGTTTTGGGGGACCAGCTGGAGGATGGAGAGCGGGAGGAGATGGCTTCCAGGGTGGCTCGGTACACCGGGGTGTCTGCCGAGTATGTGCTCTCGGCGAACCTGAGGATGGACACCCGCCGGTTCTGGAAGGAGCTACTCAGGGATCAGCGCCTCACCGTGGGCCGCTTGGATTCCCGGTACGTAGGGGTTGACCGGGATGCCGCGGGAGAGACTCCTGAATACGATCCGGCCATCGCCGACTGGAACGGCCCCTTCGGGAACGCCGTGAACATCTACTTGCGGCAGGAGCTGGGTTATGATCCGGACCTGAAGTACAACATCTGGGGGAACGTCCGGCCCTGGAATCGGGACGAGGGGGTGAAGGTGGGGGAGATGCTTCGGGAGGCCATGAGGGACAATCCCTACATGAAGGTCCTCGTCCAGGGCGGGTATTTCGATGCGGCCACCGATTACTTCAGCGCAGTATACACCATCTCCCATATCCAACCCGGTGGCGAGTTCCGGGATCGCTTCGGCTTCGCCTGGTACGAAAGCGGCCACATGATGTACCTCAGGCAGGAAGACCTGGAAGGCGCCAACCAGGACCTGAGGGAATTCATCGACTGGTGCCTGGAGGGAGACGTGGACTATCCCAAAGGAAGTGGGCCCGGGCTGAGGATCCCGGTCCGAGGGGTCGGCGGGTGGCGCTCTCCTCAGCGGACCCGCCAGACCAGTCCCCCCGAGAAGACCATGTCGTTCTGGTACTTGCCCCAGTACTTGCTCAATGTGTCCCGGGCCTGAAGATCGAAGGTGAGGAGCCAGACGTCCACGAAAAGCCCACCCCCCAGGTCGGCGTTGGCGACGAAACCGTTGGAGGGGAGGATGGCGTCCACCGTATAGTCCTCGGTGGGTTTTCCGAAGTCATACCACTTCCCGCCGCCGCCCAGGAGGAAGTAGGGCTGGATCCCCCAGAAATCCAGGCGAGTGGGGAGAACCAGCTGGGCGCTTGCGAAGGTCAGGGCGGTGGGTACATCCAGAAACGTGTTCACGATCTCGGGGGGGTCCCAGAACACCCTGGGCTTGATGATCCCGTGGACCGCGGAGAGCCAGCCCTCGAACGATCGTCCGAACTCCCCCCGAAGGAAAACTCCCCGCTCCTCCAGACCCACCTCCACCCCGAGTCCCGCATAGGCCGCTCTTCCGAGGGTCCCGGTAGTCCACTCCGCCGGCTCGTCGTCGGCGAAGTTCAGGAACTCCTCGTAGAAATAGGTGTCGGGATTCAGAAGCCCGAAACGGGGGATGACCCGCACAGTCCATCTTTCCTGGGCTGAGGCCTCCGAGGGGAGGGCCGGGGTCAAGAAAAGGGTAATGAAGAGAAGAAGAATTCGGCGCATAATGGATTCTCTTTGAGGGTCATCCAAGCTAACTAGGGCCCGCTCCACTCGGAAGCGGAGGCTCCATTGGGGCGAGTCCCGGATCAACCACCTCGGCAGGCCCCTTTTTTTCCTTGCCCAGCGCATCTTCCCCCATTAGAATGGCTCTACTTGCCCTGCATTGGTTTTCTGGTCTCGCCCCAGTACCCCGTCACCGGGCAGTGATTTCCCGCCCAAGTATGACTTTTATGTGTTGGTTGATTTGACGAGGCCTCCGTCTTCAGAAACTCCAGACATTTTCTAGATAGAATTATCGGAATACGTCAAATTGCCACTGGCGAATTGTCAGGGAGCAGTGTAAAATATCCTAAGAAAGAAAAGCATGTTCCTTAAACATTGCCATCTTTTAGCGTGAAAAATATCTCAATTTTGAGGTTTTCTGGAGTTTCTTGATTTGGAGTTCGTTTTTTCAGTACCCGTCATTCTTTTCCCAAACCGGAGGAAGGCGAAGATGAGGAGGAGTACTGCAGTACTTGCCTCAGCGGTTTGCCTGCTCGTTATGCTGACCGCCTGCGAAGGACCCACTGGCCCGGCGGGGTCGGACGGTCCAGCAGGAACGGCTGGCGCCACGGGTCCGCAAGGGCCGGCTGGGCCAGTAGGTCCGGCAGGGCAGGATGCCAATGAGAACTGCACCCAGTGTCACGTCGGAGACATGACCCTGTTTGCGAAGCAGGTCCAGTGGGCGAAGTCGAAGCACGGTATCGCGGATGCCCTGTATGACCGGACCAGCTGCGCGGTCTGCCACTCTCACCAGGGCTTCCTGGAGAGGGTCGCCACCGGCGAGTGGGAGACGGCAGCCACCGTCACCGACGTGGTGGGCATCAACTGCCGCACCTGTCACCAGATCCACTCGACCTACACGGCTGCCGATCTGGCGTACACCACGCCTGATGAGGTTGCTTTCCGCGTCGCGGACGTGACGGTGGATCTTGGAGGCTCGAACAACCTGTGCGCGACTTGCCACCAGTCGAGACTCCGATCACCGATGCCGGTAATTGACGGAGACGACGTGACCTTCACGTCCACCCACTATGGCCCGCACCACGGTCCGCAGGGCGACATCATGGCTGGTGTCGGCTTCTTCATGTTCGACGACACGCCGGGTGGAACGCACGCCCATGGTGAGGAGGGCGGCGGGTGCGGCACCTGTCACATGGCTGCCGCCAGCGAAAACAACGGCGGGCATACGTGGAATCTCGAAGGCGACTATGTGGTCGGGTGCAACACCTGCCACAGCGGTGTGGAAGACTTCGGCCACTTCGGGTTGCAGGCGGACGTGGAAGCACTCCTAGTCGAGCTGGGCCACCTGCTTGAAACCGCAGGTATCGCCCACTACGACGATGTGGACGAAGAGTGGCACCCGGTCCCAGGAACCTACTCCGCGAACGTGACAGCGGCGTTCTGGAACTTCATCGGCGTTATCGAAGACCGGAGCCTCGGGCTCCATAACCCGAGGTATGTGAAGGGTTTGCTCGAGAGCAGCATCGCTGAGATTCAGTAGGCGAGGGATTGTCAGAGGCGCGCTCAGGCGCGTCCGAGTAGGAAAGTTCGGAGGGCACAGCCTCCAGTGGTTCTCTGGAGGCTGTGCCCTCCCTATTCAAGGGTGGAGTGAGGTCCTGGCGGAAGTGGTCAGTTTCTTTCTGTCCAGCTATCCACAGGGTGACCAGCCAGAGTTATCTTTCTTTCCTGCCATATTCTTTTCAGTGTGTCATGATTAGGCGGTGGATCCCATGGTTTGGGGCTTCCGCAGATTTCGACGAAAGGGGGAGCGGGGTTTATGCGGAAGGATTGGGGGGTTTGTTGCGTCCTCGCCATGGGCGTTCTGATCGCCGGTTGCGCCGAGGAGGCTCAGGTTGAGGCGGCCGGAGACACTTGGCCCGTTGGCACAGTGCTAGAAACCATGAACGGTGGCGGATACACCTATGCCCGTGTGGAACTGAAAGACAGGGACCTGTGGGTTGCGGGGCCGGTGACCCCCCTCGGGGTCGGGGACACCGTAACGCTGGTGGACACCATGTTCATGGGGTCGTCTTTTCCCAGCAAGGCGCTGGATCGCACCTTCGACGAGATCATCTTCGTCATGAGCTTCCAGGGCGAGCGTGCCGAGCCTGCCTACACTCAGGCCTCCGGGGTCGCGGCCCAGGTCATCGCTACCGGCGGGTATACCTACGTGGAGGTGGAAGTCGATGGGGACACGTTCTGGCTTGCAGGACCGGAAACGGAGATCACCCAGGGCACCCGGGTGCAGTGGAAAGGTCCGATGTTGATGAGAGACTTCCACAGTGCCAGTCTCGACCGGACGTTCAGCGAGATCTTGTTCGTCGATAGCGTCTGGATGAGCGCCGACGTGGAGGCCGGGTCACCCTCGATTTCCACTCCCGAACAATCGTGAGCCTGGGGTGATTGAGGGACCGGGGCCTCATCGGGTCATCTGGAGGGTCAGACCTACCTGAGTTGCCGATTCCCCGTTGAACTGACCGAGGGGTGATGGGCCAGTGAGGAAGGTCAGGGACAGTCTCAAGCCCTGCAAGATTCCGGTGTTCTTCAGCTCGGCCCCTGCCCTCACCTCCATCCGGGGGCTCTCTCCGGCGTCCTGGTCCCATTCCACGTCGGTTGCGAGGAAGGGTCGGAAGATCACGTTCTCCACGGGCCTCTGCAGCTGTCCCCCAGCCCTCAATACCCACCTTTTCGAACTGTTTGGGTGGACGTTGTAGGCATACCGGGCTCCTCCGTAGACACCCATGTGGCTGAGAACGTCGTGGAAGTAGAAGACCTCTGCAGCGTCCCTGGAGAAATCCCTCCCGGTGTCCTCGAAGCGGCGGGCGTACTCGTCTCCCATGTGTGAGCTGGTGTGGTAGAACCGGAACCGAAACCATCCGTCTCTGCGGTGCCAGACGACCGGAACCGCGAAGAACCAGTCCGTCGCCACCAATTCCCTTTGAAGGACCTGGAGGGCGAACCGGGCGAAGGCGGCGGCTTCCAGCCCCACCACGAGGGGATTTCCGGTCGAAAGTCCCTGAAATTGAAACACGGGTAGGCGGGTCCCGATGGATAATTCTGCCTCCACGCCTCGACCGTGAGCGTTGGGGTTGCGTAAGATCCCAAGCAGTGCGGCTGAGGAAACCGCTTCCCGAGGCCCTGCGAGGAGCTCCGGGAAAAGGGGGCGGAGAGGGGCCGACCGAGCCGATTCCTGCCCGGAGAGGAAACTGGGGAGGAGAGTCAGCAGGATCGCCAACGCGGTTGTGGAACGGGGAACGCAGGGCCGCAATTCGCCTCCTTGATGCACTCTCAGATTGGGACGACAGTCCTCCTGAAACACCTTACCTACGAGGGGGTGCCTCACGAGCCACCCGGGCCCTTCACACCAACCGAACCGCCGGCTTCCCGAGGGTGCCAGGCGGAAACTTGAAGTAGGTAGCCTTCCTGATCTCCTGGACCTCGACGGTGATCTGGAGGTCGATGCCCGGCGGCTCCGGGCCGAAATGGGAGGCGAGGACCTCCAACGCGGTCTCGCCCAGCGCTTGCCGGATCTCCAGGGGCTTGCCCTCCAGGAACCGCATGTCCAGATGGACGAATGCCGAGCTTGGATCCCCCGGGCCCACCACCCAGTCTTCCACTTCTCTCCAACGGCTCTTGCAGTTCTCCAAACGGATGCCGCCCACGGTTTCCAGGATGTGGTGGAGGGCCAGGAGGAGATCGGGGGTCGGGGGGGTGCCCGAGAGGTTGGCAGTATACTCAAGCGTGAGATGGGGCATCCTGATCAGCCTCCAGTCTTCCCTTTTTGGCGGTACGTTGTTACGGCCGAGTCGTCCAGGACCCGGCGCCTGCCCTTTCCAGGGAGGAAGATTTCCCTGGAGTGCTCGATGGAGAGAACGCCGGAGAAGGAGTGGGCGAGCCAACGCTCCACCAACTTCTCGCTCATCCTGGACGAATAGGGCGGGTCTGCGAAGGCCAGGTCGTACGCTCCCTCGCCCACACCGTCGAGGAATCCGAACACGTCCTTTTTGAACAGTCTGGATTTCCGGGTGACCCGGAGCTTGGCCCGGTTGGCCTTCAGGGCATGAAGAGCCTCCGCCCCGTACTCCACGAAGTCCACGGAGACGGCACCCCTGGAGAGGGATTCCAGCCCCAGGGCACCGGTTCCAGCGAAAAGATCCAGGACGCGGGCGCCGACGAGGTCATCCCGGACCCAGTCCATCCAGGCTTCCCGAAGCGCCTCGGACGTCGGCCGTACCCTCCGCCCCGGGGATGCCAGAGATACGCCGGCCCACTTCCCGCCGATGATCCTCAGGAGATGCCTCGCAGTCCAGTGGCCGTTCCGGCCCGCGTCTCTTCCCTACCCTCCATTCACCCAATCCCTGGAGAGCTCCAATACCCGGTCGATATCGTCGGTGTTGTTGTAGACGGCCACCGACATCCTCAGAACGCCCCGACGGATGGAAATCCCCACACCGTTGGCGGTGAGGTGCTCATACAGATCGTTCATGGCCGGGTCGTCCGCGCTGTAGTGTCGGCCACCACCGCTTTCCCCCACGGCCACGATGTGGGCCAGGTGAGGGCCCGGTTCCCCTCCGGCCACCGGGAGTCCCATCTCCAGGAATCCGGAGGCCAGTCGTGCGGCCAGGCCTCGCACATGAGCCTCGATCTTCTGCACTCCGATGGCGTGGATGAGCTCCAGGGAAGGCTCTACCGTGGCCAGACCCATGTAGTTGTAGTTGGAGAGCTCGAACCGGAGGGCGCCGGGCTTGAAGTCCAGGTCCCCCGCACCGATCGCCGTTTCATGGGCATCGGGGCCCAGGTCCATCCCATACCGGGCCACGTAGACGGGGATGAGCTTCTCCGCCAGTTCCCGTCGGATATACATGAAGCCCAGGCCGTAGAACGCCAGGAGGGCCTTCTGGGTGCCGATGGCGAGCCCGTCCACCCCGAGGGCCTTCACGTCCGTCTGAAGACACCCCGCGGACTGGGCGCTGTCCAACAGGACCAGGGCCCCCCGAGCATGAGCCCCGGTCGTGAGCGTATCCACATCCGAGATGAACCCCGGGGAGAACGTCACGTGTGAAGCAGTGACCACCCGGGTCCTCCCGTCCATCGCCGCCACCATCCGATCCACGGGAACGTGGCCGTCGTCGGGGGAGACCTCCCGGATCTCCACCCCCTTCGTCTGCCTCAGGTTGTACCAGAGAAACACGTTGTTGGGGTGCTCCAACTCGGGGCAGAAGACGACGTTGTCCCCGGGCTTCCAGTCGATGCCTGCGGCGAAGATGTTCAG
>JBDHCH010000090.1:0-18952 GCA_039592115.1 Gemmatimonadota bacterium
TCTACGACTCGTCTCGGGGCGATCCCTCCAAGAGTCCCTCGAACCCCCTGGTTTCAGAGCCATTCTCGGAACAGAGGGCAAACTGGCTCTCCCTCGCTCCGTACATTGCTACCCCGGCAAACTCCCCTGCTTTGTTCAGGATGAAGAAACGGATGTCGAAGTTGGGGAGCCCCCGACTGTTCAACAGACGTCCCTCCACGGTGTTGGCCCGGATTCGATCCAGAGCCTTGAGTCCCGCATCCTTCGGGTGCATCCCCTGCCGAAGGAACTCCACGATGAGGAACGAGGTGAGGTTGAACAGGTTCGCCTCTCCCCTTCCGGTGGAGCCTGCTGCACCGACTTCGCCGTCCACATAAAGGCCCGCCCCGAGTATGGGAGAGTCCCCGGCACGCCCGGGGATCTTCCAGGCTGTCCCTGAGGTCGTGGTGACTCCGCAAATCTCTCCCTGGGGACTGATTCCGTTGCAGTTCGTCGTTCCCCAGAATGACTCGGCGTCCAGGAGCCCTTCCCTCACCATCTCGAGGCCCACCCTGTAACCGGCCTGGGCCCTCTTCGTCGGGTCCGGGTAGTGATCCGGATCGGTCCGGCGCTTCCACTCCAGCCAGCGCTCCCGTGAGTAGGGCGTGTTCAAGTCCTCTTCGATGGTGAAGCCCATGTGTCGTGCGAAGTCCTGGGCCCCTTTCCCTACGAGAAGGTGGTGGTCCGTGTTTTCCATGACCGCCTTGGCCACCAAGGAGGGGGTCCGCACTCCCTGCAGTGCGGCGACTCCACCGGCTTGTTTCTTGGGGCCGTGCATGCAACACGCATCGAGTTGAACCACTCCTTCAGCGTTGGGAAGCCCTCCAAACCCGATACCCGACTCTTCCGGATCCAGCTCCGGAATGTTCACGCCTGCGATCAAGGCGTCCAGGACATCGTCTCCTTCGACGATCCCTCGGAAGGCTCGCTCCACGGAGTTCTCAGGACCTCCATTCCGGTACCGGTACCCACTTATGTCGGAGATCACCAACGGTTGGATGGTTCGAGGGGCGTGGACGATTGGAGCCCCCACCGTACCCGGGCCCAGGTCCACCCTATCTCCCACCTTCTCGGAGGCCGCAACCTTCGGAAGTGCGGCGGCCAAACCCACGCCTGCAGAAGCGCTGAGAAAATCCCGTCGGGTGTATCGACTGGTCATGGAGGCTCCTTTTTCGCCGGGGGGGGTTGCTTCCTCACCAATGAGCATCTAGCGACCAGCGGGGGAACCGTGCAAGGGGTCGAGCCGATGGAGGGGGCCAAACCGGATGGAGCGGTTTCTCGACTCCGTTTCTTCTTTCGCCTCGAGGGTTCATTCTTCAGACGGCACCCGAGACTCTGATCCGCAGCCAGGGAAGGTCACACGTGGACTCACTTCATATTCTCCTGGGCGTGAACCTCACCCTGGTGGTCCTGGCCATGGCCTCGGTTTGGGCATATAGCGTCCGGATTCGAGACGTGAGCATCGTGGACGTCGGGTGGGGTGCCAACGGAGCACTCATCGCCGTATCGACCTTCCTCCTCGCGGACGGGGCTCTGCCCCGGAGGATTCTCCTTACGGGAATGGCCGCTTTCTGGGGGATCCGGTTAGCCCTCCACATCGGGAGCCGGAGGAGGGGTGCTGGCGAGGAGTTCCGGTACGCCGCGATGCGAGAGGAGCATGGAGAGAGCTTTCCCGGGCGGAGCTTCTTCACGGTCTTCCTGCTCCAGGCTCTCCTTATCTGGGCCATCACCATCCCGGTCCAAGCAGCTCAGACTTCGGCAGCCCCAGCTCGGCTCACGCTGCTGGATTTCATGGGGGTCGGCGTATGGAGCCTGGGGTACGCCATCGAGGCTGTGGCCGACCGACAACTCCGGACCTTCCTCGCTGACCCCGAGAATCGAGGAAAGGTCATGGATAGGGGCTTGTGGCGCTACTCGAGGCATCCGAACTATTTCGGCGAGAGCCTCATCTGGTGGGGGATCTTCCTGGTGGCCGCAGCCACACCTGGGGGATGGCTCACCATCTTCAGTCCGCTCCTCATGACCTTCTTCCTTCTGAAGGTCTCGGGAGTGCCTCTCCTGGAGCGGGGCTTGGCCGAGCGGAGGGAGGGTTACCGGGAATACATGGAACGCACCAGCCTGTTCATCCCCTGGCCACCCGAGCATCCGAAGAAGTAACCGGGACATCACACCAAGGAGACGAAGGCTCCCCGGTACGTGTCCTTCCCCAGATCCAGGCCCTCGGCGGCTCAATGGCGGGGGCCCGCTTGGTTCGAGGGGTTTCCCCGCACCAATTCCTCCAGCTCCTCACGGGCTTCGTCCAGCATCCGATGTTGCCGGCGGACCAGAACAAGGGAGAACAGGTTAAGGCCCAGGAGAAGAACCAGGCCAAAAACTCCTCGGCCCACGAGGTCTGTTCGGCCCGTCTCCAGTGCCAGGAAGAGTCCCTGGACGAGCACGGCGGCAAACGCAACGGAGACAAGGAACACACCTCCGAGGACAAGCTTCCCGGATCTCTTGGACCGTTGGATGCGTTGGTCGAGCTTTTTCACCGAGTCACGGCCACCGCGTCAAGGTCGGGGGATCGTACCTGCGTTGGGCTCAACGCCCCACGCCCAGAAGCTCCTTGCCTTCGCCCATCATCAATCCACGTAGGTCAGCCATCCGAGGGTGTCGGGATGTTGTCCCTTGACCACCTCCATGAAGCGTTTCTGGATGGAAAGGGTAACCGGGCCGGCCCTGCCCTCCCCGACAGGAACCTTGTCCACGCTCCGAATGGGCGTGACCTCGGAGGCAGTACCGGTGAAGAAGAGCTCGTCGGCGGTGTACAGGGCCTCCCGGGCTACCTGTCCCTCCCTGACCTCATACCCCAGGTCCGCAGCGATCCGGATCACGCTGTCGCGGGTGATCCCCGTCAGGTTCGTGCCATCCAGGAATGGGGTCAGGATCGATCCGTCTCTCACGAGGAAGACGTTCTGTCCGCTCCCCTCGCTCACCAAACCCGAGGGCCCGACTGCGATGGCCTCCACGTACCCGTTGGCCAACGCCTCCATCTTCATGAGCTGGGCTGCGTTGTAGTGGCCGGCAGCTTTCGCCTGCACAGGAAACGTGTTGGGATGAGCCCGCATCCAACTGGATATACATACGTCTACGCCCCGCTCGAGGGCGCCCTCCCCCAGATAAGTCCCCCAGGGCCAAGCACAAATATACGTTTCCACTGGGCTGGCTGCGGGGTTGAGCCCGGCGGAGCCATAGCCTCTGACCACCATGGGCCGGATGTAACAATCCTTCAAATCGTTGATCTTCACCGTAGCCACACAGGCCGCCTCGATCTCCTCCATGGTCAGGTCGAGAGGAATCCGGTAGATCCGACAAGAATCGAAGAGGCGCCGAATGTGAGGCTGGAGCCGAAAGATGGCAGCCCCCCGATCAGTCTCGTAGGCTCGGATGCCCTCGAAGATCGAGGATCCGAACTGGACAGCCAGGCTCAGGATGTGTGTCTTCGCCTCGTCCCAGGGGATGAACTCCCCGTCTTTCCAAATCCATTCGGCTCCCTCTAATCCGGTCGACATCCTTCACTCCTCAACTCTCTACCCTTGGTTCGCCGCAGCCATTCTGCCGACGGTTCTTCACCATCCACCCCTGAGGGATCCCCGGTTGCCCGCCTGAGCCCTCAGAGCAGCGACCTGATCCAACCCCCGTCCACCGCAATGGATTGGGCGGTGATATAGCTGGCCTTCTCCGAAGCCAGGTAGGCCACCAGAGAGGCCAGCTCGTCCGGATCCCCTACCCTCCCCATGGGGATCTCCCTGTGCCAGAGATCCCAGATATCCTCAGGCTCGCAGCCCTTGATCTCGGCTCGCTTCCCCGCCAACTCGGTAAGCCGCTCGGTGCGTGTGAACCCGGGCATCACGTTGTTCACCGTGATCCCGTCGGCGGCCGTTTCCGTTGCCAATGTTCGCGCGAAACCGGTTACGGCGGCCCGGACGGAGTTGGAGAGGATGAGGTTGTCCGAGGGCTGCTTCACCGCGATGGAGGTGATGTTGATGATCCGCCCCCACTTCCTCTCACGCATTCCGGGCAAAACGGCTCGGACCAGATTCAACACACTGAAGAGGTTCTGCTGGACCGCCGTTTCCCATACTTCCGGCGAATGGGCCTCGAAGGGTCCCGCCGGCGGGCCTCCGGTGTTGGTCACCAGGATGTCCACCGCCCCGAAGGCGTCGTGGGCAGCGGACACCACCGTTCCCACCGCATCCGGATCTGTGAGGTTCGCGGGAACCGCCAACACCTTGCCCCCGAAAGCCTCCAATTCCTGGCGCGCTTTCTCCAACGGCTCCTCCCGACGGGAGCAGATCACCAGGTCCGCGCCTTCCGCCGCGAGCGCCCCTGCTACCGCCCGACCGATCCCCGCACTGGAAGCCGCGGCCAGCGCGACCTTCCCGTTCAGTCCCAGATTCATCTCTTACTTCCCCCGGAGATAGTCGTCCGTCCCGTCCAACCAGTCCTGCCTGGGGGGGCTGAACACATCCACGTCCAAGCAGTCCTCCAATGCCTCAGCTTCATGGGGCACATGGGGCGGAATGTGCAGGACTTCCCCTGCATTCAGAACGATCTCCTCCCGCTCCTCACCGATCCAGAACTTCAGGACCCCCTGGAGCAAATACGTAATCTGCTCGTTGTGGTGAGAGTGCATGGGGACACGGGCCCCTTTGTCGAGGTAGATATGGGCCAACATGGCCCGATCGCCGGTGACGATTCGCCTTTTGATCGTGGGCGAAACAGTTTCCTTCTCCATCTCGTCCCACCGGTCATGGCCCGATCGCCGGTGACGATTCGCCTTTTGATCGTGGGCGAAACAGTTTCCTTCTCCATCTCGTCCCACCGGTGGTGGGTCACTCCGGATTGCTCTCCCATGTCGCCTCCCTGGCGGATTCTCAAGGGGAATGGGCTTTGAATAACGAACGCTTCTGCGTCCCCCGCAAGGCCCTTCCTCAGACCGGTACGGGAGTTGCGGTATGCACCTGAACCAACGAGCGCGATGGAGGACCTTTGTCAGGTGCCGTTATGCCCACGAGCCAGAACCTGGATTCAGTCCTGGACCGACTGTGTCGGATTCGGGATCAGGGCATGTGGCCCACCGGGCACCGGGATCTCTGGGCCGATGCCCTGGGTGTCATTTGCCTCCTGACGGTCTACCGACATACCGGAGAAGCCCGGTACCTGGCGGAGGCCGAGTGGGTGGCTCGGGAGGTCGATCGGGTCCTCGGGAGGAGGCGCGGCATCCGCATGGCGGAGCATCCGGACGCTACCGGGCAAACCTTTCGCTCTCAGGCGCTTTGGATCTTCGCCCTCCACCGCCTTGGGGAGGTCCTCCCCCGGTATCATGCCCGCGCTCTGGCCCTGGTCCGCGAGATCCACGCACCCTTCGTCAGGCCGAGAGCCGGCATCATCTCCAGGATGGAGGAGAACCTCGCGGCGCCGTTTCCCGGGTCTGACTCCGGACGGTTGGAGGTGTTTCTCGGCCTGGCGGTCTACCGTCAACTGGATGCCAAGGCTCTAGCCCCCGAGATCGAGGAGCTCGAGGGAATGGTGGAGAAGACCTACCAGTCTCTGGCTCCAGATCACGGAGCAGACCTTGGACTTCTCCTCTGGGTCACTCACTTCTTCCCCAAGGAAGCTTGGTCGCTTCTACTCCGGGAGAGGGTACTGTCTGCCCTGGACGCACGTTGGGTGGATCCCCCTGGGTATTTCAGGCGAAACCTCTCCGAACCCTGGAATGGTCCCCTCCGGGCCGATCGCCTCGCCATCACCAACCTGAGCGCCGCCATCGGACTGCACGCCCAGGGGCTGTGGGCCCACCGAGTCCAGCGCCTCCACGAGTACTTTTCCACTCAGTATCCCTGGGAAGCGGACCCTGAGGACTGCGTGGCCCACATCCTTCACTGCCTCTCCCTGTACCCCGGGCTTCTCCTCGCAGACTGATGGCCCTCCGTCGGCAGGCCGGCTGGTCTGTGTGCGGTCTCACCTCTTGCTCCTGATCCATCTCCTCACGGCCAGCCCGTAGAAGGCTGCGTTCAGGGCCACTACCAGGAGCCCCAGAACCACCTGATGTGCTCGGGTGATCTCCCCTGGATAGAGGAGGGGGATCACGTAGTTCTCCACGAACCCGCCCTCGTAGCCTGCTTCCCCGCCAGTCGTTCGGAGGCGAACCTCCAAGGGCGTGAGGGGACAAATCCAGCCCATGAACTCGACCAACGCTCCCCATGCCGCCACGGGGAAATGGATCCAGGCCCAGGAACCTCTGCGGAGAACCAGGATTCCCCCGAGGGCCACGAAGAGGACGAAGGCCAGGTGCAGGGCCACCAGTACGTCGGCAAGAATCCGATAGATCATCATGCCTCCTGGTAATCGATATACTCCGAGACCCCGCCTGGGAATACCTGTTTGCAGAGCCTTCCTCTGACTCCACAGTCCCGACCCCTCCTGGAGGGACCGGACCGAATGCCCCCACCCCCCGCGGAGAGACGGGGAAGCGAAGGAGCCTCGGGGGTCCCGGAGCGAGCCTCCAGAAGCGAAGCGGATGGCCAGCTTGCGAAGGGACCACCGAGGCTCCTTCGCAGGGCTCCCAGGCTCAAACTTGTGGTTCCGAACCTGGAGTGGGACATTGTGTCGTCTGGCTGTCCGACCTCCTCAGGAGGCCGCCGGAACCCTTATCTTCCCTTGCCACCCCTCCAAAACCGCCAGAAAAATGAATCGTATCAAAGGAAAGACCGTCCTCGTGACCGGGGCCTCCGCCGGTATCGGTGAGGCCAGTGCCAGGGCTTTCGCCTCCATGGGAGCCGACCTCATTCTCTGCGCACGGAGAGAAGACCGTCTCGCCAGTTTGAAATCCGAGCTGGAGTCCGAGCACGGGATCTCGGTGAGGATCCATGGCCTGGACGTCAGGAACAGGGGGGGCGTTGAGACCTTCGTCACCTCTCTTGTGGCTGACGATATGGTTCCCGATGTCCTCCTGAATAACGCCGGAAAGGCGCTGGGCCTTCACTTCCTGCACGAAGGCCTGGTCGAGGACTGGGAGGACATGATCGACACGAACGTGAAGGGCCTCCTCTATTTCAGCCGCTCCGTTATCCCTCACATGGTGGCCCGGAACTCAGGGCACGTCGTCAATATCGGGAGCATTGCCGGCCATCAGGTTTACCAGAAGGGAGCCGTCTACAACGCCTCCAAATACGCTGTCAAAGCTCTGAACGAAGGGATGGCCCTGGACCTCCTGGGAACCAAAGTGAAGGTGAGCAGTATCGATCCGGGGCTGGTGGAAACCGAGTTCTCGAAAGTGCGTTTTCACGGAGACACCGAACGAGCGGAGACGGTCTACCACGGATACGCCCCCCTCACCGCCGAGGACATTGCCGAAATCATCACGTTCGTGGTCAACCGACCCGAGCACGTGAATATCCTGGACCTCATCGTGTTCCCCACCGCCCAGCGGAGCGCCCACATGGTTCACAAAGAACCAATCCCGGAACAGGGCTGATAAGGTCGGGGGCGCCTCAGGCGCTCCCCCCTTTTTCAGTGACCTGCCAGGAGCAGTAGGATGCGAGAATCGAACTGTTGAAGAACCAGGAAGCCTCACCATACCTCATCGTCTTCTCACTCTGGTTGCTGGTGTTTTCCGCCAGCAGCCAGATCATGATCATCTCACCCATCCTTCCCCAGATCGGGGAGCAGTTGGACATCGCCGACACCCTTCTCGGCACCCTGGTCACGGCTTACTCCCTCATGGTAGGCCTTTTCGCGGTCATCTCCGGTCCCATCTCCGACCGAATCGGCCGCAGACGCATTCTTCTCATAGGCACCGGGATCATGGCCGTGTCCCTGGTGGCCCACTTCCTGGTCGTGGACTACTTCTCGTTCCTCGCGGTGAGGGTCTTTTCCGGTGTGGCCGGTGGAATCTTGAGCGGTGCAGCCGTCTCCTACATTGGTGACTACTTCCCGTACAACCGGAGGGGTTGGGCTGTAGGGTGGGTCATGAGCGGATCCGCTTTCGGGCAGATCTTCGGTATTCCCATGGGTGTGGTCTTGGCGGGGAGATTCGGGTTCAGGGCGCCCTTCTATCTCTTTGCCGTCACCATGGCACTTACCTTCATCCTACTGTGGGTGAAACTTCCCCAACCCCCGATCCGGAAACGGGAAGGCCGCCTGACTCTCGGGAGCGCAGTCTCGGACTACTGGGAAATGCTGAAGCGGAAGGAGATCGCCGCCGCCGCCGTGGCCTTCTTTCTCATGTTCCTGGGCGTGAGCATCTATGTGGTCTACTTCCCCACCTGGCTGGAACGGAGCATCGGATTCTCCCCCAACCAGATTGCCAGTCTCTTCCTGGTGGGTGGAATCGCCAACGTTCTCACCGGGCCGCAGGCTGGAAGACTCTCCGACAAGATCGGGCGGAAGCTCATCGTCCTTCTCTCGTGCATCGGGCTCTTCTTCGTGATGCTGGGCACCACCGTCGTGATCCAGAACCTCTGGCTCGCCTACCCCGTCTTTTTCCTCACGATGGTCCTTGTGGCCATGCGGATCAGTCCCTTCTCCGCCCTCCTTACGGCTCTGGTCCCCGACCACAACCGGGGCTCTCTCATGAGCCTGACCGTGGCCTTGGGCCAGGTCGGTTTCGGCTTGGGAGGTGCCCTCGCGGGGCCGTTCTACTCGGAGTTCGGATACGGTAGCAACACCATCATCGGGGCCGTTTCGGTGCTGGGGATGGGCGTGATCGTCTGGTACATGGTTCCAGAGCCCAAAGTGGAGCGAACCCGGCAAGGGTAAGGAACTGTCTGTCCGGATCCCATCTTCGGCCAAAAGACCGTGCCCCCCCGTTCGAGATTGATTACCATGAAGGAGTGTCTCCCGGAGACGGGCACCCCTCACCTGCCAACCCTGTCGATACCATGCCTCAAGGGGAAGCCAAGAAGCAGCAGGTCCTCCTGGTCGAGGACAATCTCACCGACGCAATCCTGATTCGGTCCATCCTGGAGGAGGGGACGAATGTCCACGTCACTCTGGCACAGGACGGAATCCGCGGTTGCCAGCTGGTGGAGAACCAGCGTTGGGACCTCGTCGTCACGGACATCAATCTCCCGGGTCGTGACGGGATCGAGGTAATCCAGAAGTGTAAAGAGCACCAGTCAACCACGCCCATCATCGCCACATCAGCCTATGCGGCCCCCGCCTACCTGGAAGGTGCCTTCCGGGCCGGGGCCGCTGAGACCCTCTCGAAACCTGTCGACCGGGAGGAACTGCTCCTCACCGCGAAGGACCTCCTTGCCCTGAAAGCACGAGCGGACGCCCGGCCGAAGAGGATCCTGGCAATCGGGGCCCTCCCCGGCGATGTAGAAGCAGGGTGTGGAGGGATCCTCCTCAAACATGTCCACGCCGGGGATCGTGTGAATATCCTCGTCATGGCGTCCGGAGCCACCGGGGCCGACGCGGAAGAGAACAGAGTCGCTGCCCACAGAGCCGCACAGGTCATCGGAGGGGAGTTGAGCTTCCCAGAGCAGAACGCCGGAGATCTGGCCGACCTGGACCAGATGGTCCTCCGGATTCAGGACTGCATCCACGAGTTGGATCCGGAGACCCTTTTCGTTCCGTCCTATCAGGATGTGCGGGAAAGCAGAACGAATACCTACCAGGCCGCGGAGATCTCGGGATCGAAGGTCCCCGGTTTCTACTGCTACCAGGCGGCTACTACCACTCTGGACTTCCGCCCAGGCCTGTTCGAGGACATCTCGGATTTCCTGGATGAGAAGATGGCAGCGCTTTCCCACTACGAGGCCCAGGTGAGAGGGCGCCCACACCTCCACCCGGGCCTTTCCCGAGCCTCCGCCCGTTACTGGGGCCGATTTCTCGGGTACCGAGAGGTGGAGCCGCTGGAGGTAATCCGGCACACTATCTGACGGAAATCTTCACCCCTTCCCCAGGCATCCGTTAGAATACTCGACGAAAACCCCTGGAAGGAAATCCAATCAGGAGCCCATTTTGGCGACACCTCCCCACCTGGAGTTCGAGCGAGACATCATCGAAGTCCAGGAGCAGATCGAAGGCCTCATGAAGACGGCTGACAGCAAGGGCATCGATGTGTCCGACGAAGTGCGCGTCCTTGGGCGGAAGCTCGAGGTCCTGAGGGAAGAGACGTTCAGAAACCTCTCACCCATGGAGCAGGTGCACGTAGCCAGGCACCCGAAGCGGCCGTATACCCTGGACTACGTCGAGAGAATCTTCACCGACTGGATCGAGCTCTACGGAGACAGGGGATTCAGAGATGACGGCGCCGTCGTTGGCGGCTGGGCTCGGCTGGACGGCCGATCCGTCATGGTCGTCGGCCAGCAAAAGGGCCGTGACATGAAGGAGAATCTCTGGCGGAACTTCGGGTCTCCCCATCCCGAAGGGTACAGGAAAGCCCTCCGGCTCATGCAAATGGCCGAGAAGTTCAAGAAACCCATCATCACCTTCATCGACACGCCAGGCGCCTATCCCGGAATCGGTGCGGAAGAACGAGGGCAGGCAGAGGCCATCGCGAGGAACCTTCGAGAAATGGCTCGCCTCAGGGTTCCGATCATCTCGACCGTCATCGGAGAGGGCGGCTCTGGCGGAGCGCTGGCATTGGGCGTTACCAACCGAATCCTCATGCTGGAACACGCAATCTATTCTGTGATCTCGCCCGAGGGGTGCGCCGCGATTCTCTGGAGAACCGCCTCGGAGAGAGAAAAAGCCGCGAAGGCTCTGAAGATCACTTCTTCCGACCTGTACCGACAAGGAATCGCCGACGAGGTGATCCCTGAGCCTCCAGGAGGCGCCCACTCGGATTGGGATGCTGCAGCCGAGGCCGTAAAGGAATCCCTGATCCGCAACCTGGCCGAGTTGGAGGAAGAAGACCCCGAGGCCCTCATCCGTGGCCGACAGGCGAAGTTCGAGGCCATCGGTGAATGGGAGGGGAAGGAGTAACTCCCTTTCATGGCCGGTTTCGCGGAGATCCGATTCAAGGGCACCCGTAAGGACTACTTCACATTCCGGGGCCTGGACGTGGCACCAGGCGCCCATGTGGTGGTGGAGGCCGACCGAGGGGAGGACCTGGGGCAGGTCACGGCCCTCGGGAGCATTGCCGCACGGAAGTGCAGCGCCACCCCGGATGGTTGTCCGACGCCGGCTCCGGAAAGGTCCATCATTCGTCTGGCAGAGCCGACAGAGGTCGATCGGTTGAGCGAGCTCAGGGCCGACGAAGAGAGAGTCCGGTCGGAAGCGGCGGACATGGTCACGCGCCACCGCCTCAAGATGAAGGTCACCGAGGCCGAGTGGCAGTTCGACCGCAAGAAACTCATCATCTATTTCACTGCCGACCGAAGAGTGGATTTTCGCGAGTTGGTGAGGGATCTGGCTCGCACATTCCGGACCCGCATCGAGTTGAAACAGATTGGAGTCCGGGATGAAGCTGCGCTCCTCGGCGGTGTCGGCAGGTGTGGGAGGGAGCTCTGCTGCTCCACCTGGTTGCCGACACTCAAACCCGTCAGCCTCCAACTGGCCAAAGACCAACGGCTTTCCCTAAATCCAGCTCAGATCTCCGGGTGCTGTGGCCGTCTCATGTGTTGTCTCATGTACGAACACCAGACATACGTGGAGGCCCGGCGACGGTTCCCCAGGGAGGGGAAGACCCTGCGAACGACCTTGGGGCAGGAGAAGGTGATTTCGGTCGATATATGGGCAGACACCGTGACACTGAGGGATGGGGAAGGAAACCGACGGTCCCTGATGCTCGGCGAAGTCAGAAGTGAGATGGCCAGAGCCGGTGAAGATGGGCCAGAGAAGGGGCAGATGCCCGAAAACGAACAATCGGATAGGTCAGGACCCCGTGACTCCGAATAAGCCGTTCTACATCACCACCGCCATCGACTACGCAAACGGATCGCCACACCTGGGGCACGCCGTGGAGAAGATCGGCGCGGATGTCGTGGCCCGGTATCACCGACGGAAAGGCGAGCGGGTCCATTTCGTGATCGGAATGGACGAGCACGGCCAGAAGGTACTACAGAGTGCCGAGAGCGCGGGTGTCAGCCCGCAGCGGTGGGTGGATGACATCGCCCAGGAGTTCCTCGAGGCCTGGGACATACTGAAGATCAGTCACGACGACTTCATCCGGACCACCGAAGACCGTCATCATCGCGGCGTGCAGGAGATCATCCGGCGCATCGAAGCCAGCGGGGATTTCTATCAGGGCACCTACGCCGGCTACTACTGCGTCGGATGCGAGGGGTATAAGACCCGGGACGAGCTGGAGAAAGACGAAGAGGGACTCCCCCTTTGTCCCGTGCATCCGTCCCTGAAGATCGAGTGGATGGAGGAGGAGAACTGGTTCTTCAGGCTCTCGAAGTACACCCAGCCCCTGCTGGACCTGTTGGACAGGCGCCCGGAGTTCATCCTTCCCGACATCCGGCGAAACGAAATCCGGAAGGTCCTGGAGGGGGGACTGGAAGACATCTCCGTATCTCGCTCCCGTCTTCCCTGGGGGGTCCCTTGGCCGGAAGATCCCGACCACATCGTCTACGTGTGGCTGGACGCTCTGACAAACTACTTGACCGCCGTGGGCTACCCCGATGATTCCCATCGAGACTTCTGGCCAGCTGAGGTCCACGTCATCGGGAAGGACATCACCAGGTTTCACTGCATCTACTGGCCCGCCTTTCTCATGAGCGCAGGTTTGGAGCTCCCCGGATCGGTGTGGGCACACGGATTCGTGACCTATGGTGGGCGGAAGCTGTCGAAGTCGGCAGGGGTAATGTTCGAGTTGGACGAAGCCATCGAGCGGCATGGCCCGGAGGCCCTTCGCTACTATCTCCTCAGGGAAGTCCCGTGGAATGGAGACGGCGATATCACCCGGGAACGCTTCGATGAGCGGTACACCACAGATTTGGCCAACGATCTTGGGAACCTGGCCAGCCGGTCGCTGGCGATGATCACGAAGTACCGAGATGGGATAATCCCCGAGGGCGATGCCCGCTCCCTGGACGTTGCAGCCCAACAGGCCGTGGCCAGGTATGAGGAGGCCATGGACCAGAGCCTCATCCACCAGGGCATCGCTGCCGCCCTGGAGTTGACCTCCACGGCGAACGGGTTCGTTGAGGAGCAGGCGCCCTGGGCTCTGGCAAAGGATCCGGACGGTGCGTCCGAGTTGGACGCGACCCTCGCCTCTCTGGCCCGATCCCTCCTGGTCCTGGCCACGCTTTTCCACCCAATCATGCCAGGAAAGATGGAGGACCTGGCTCAACGTTTGGGGATCGATGAAGTCCCGACCCTGAACGGTGCCCTGACCGAAACCCTGGCTGGACGGACCGTGACCAGAGGAGACCCCCTGTTCCCGCGGGCCGACCTGAACCGGTAGTCCCCCCACCCGAATCCCGGGGAGTTTTCTGCTTTCCCAGGGCCTCTTGGCAGGCGATGGAGCTCGTAAACATTTGGCGGTTGACAGGGTTTCCATTCTCCCTCAACCTACTTAGCGTTGAAAAGGGGTTTTCACGGCAGACCCTTCGGGAAGGGGCCCCTTCCCGGGGTAGGCGTGTGCAAAAGGGAAGCGTGAGCATCGACGGATGAAAGAGAAGAAGTGGACACTTCTCCTTCTTGGAGACAATCCCGAGGGGGTTCGTCAATTCGACGTTTCTCCCCGGCAACTGAAGGTTGTCGGGGGTGCGTTGGCCTTTTCCCTCCTGGCGTTTCTTTTCCTCTCCGCCCTCCTGGTCCTGAACGGTGCGGCCCATCTCAAGGCCCGTCACCTCTCTCAGGAGAACACTGTTCTTTCCCAGGAACTCCAGGCGTTCCAGAACCGAGTCGACGGGCTTGAAGAGACCCTGACGGCGATCGGCGAGAAGGACAGCCGGGTCCGGATGCTGGCGGGTTTGGACGCCACGGACCCTGAGATTCTCGAAGTGGGAATTGGGGGTCCCGGCATGGCATTCCCCGAAGCCCACCCGCTTTGGCCTCTGGACTCCACCATGAGCAAGGCCGCCTTCGCCGTGGAATACGACCTGAACGCCTTGGAGCGCCGGGCTCGTCTCCTGACGGAGAGCCTATCGGAAGCTTCGGATAGCCTAATGGCACATACCGAGCTCCTTCTTTCCACTCCTTCCATCCTCCCGGCCGCCGGGGTCTTGAGCAGCCGGTTCTCCGCTTCCCGCTTTCATCCCATCCACCACAAGAACCTTCCCCACGAGGGGATCGACATCTCGGCCCCACACGGCACGCCGATCCTCGCTGCTGCGAAGGGGGTAGTGACCTTCTCCGGGTGGATGGCTGGGTTGGGAAACACGGTGGAAGTCGACCACGGCTTCGGATACGTGACCCGCTACGGCCACGCCTCGAAACTGCTGGTGAGACGGGGGCAGGAAGTTGCCAGAGGTGACGTCATCGCGCAGGTGGGCAGCACCGGGATCTCGACTTCCACCCACCTCCATTATGAGGTGCATGTTGTTGGTAGGGCGGTCAATCCCATGGACTACGTCATCGGGAACGTTCTTCCCTGAGGAGCCCGGCCGAGGCCAAGCCCCAACGCCAACCTCCAAACATCTTGATGCGGACGGCCGGAATTCTTACCTTCTGGCCCTCAAAGCCACCGTGTAACAACCGGAGTTTCCAATGAGGCATCGCTGGCTCGCAGTCGTGCTTTTCGGATCCATGCTCACCGCCGCGTGTGGGCAGGGGCAGGTCGTCGTCACCATGGAAGTGGAAGTGCCTAACCCCGAAGGAGAGGGGATGGTGGTGCGTCCCATTGCTGACTCGGAAGTCCAGTTGATCCCTTTTGATCGGGACCTGGTCTTCGATTCCCTCACCCAGGCCTTCCCCACTCCTGAGCCGCAGATCCCTGAGGATCTTCTGGCGGCCCAGGAGGCCATCGCCATCGCCCAGGAAGAATGGAGAGCGGCAGAGCAGACCTGGGGGGCCGGGAGAGCTCGCCTTCAGGAGATCACGGACGAGATGGAGGGGCTGGCTCGAGGAGAAGCTGCATACGTGGCCCTCTTCCGGGAATTCGAGGACGTTGAAGTCCAGGTTTCCAGAGCGGAGCGGGTCAAAGACCAGGCCTTCGCCGCGTACACCGAGATGTTCGAGGGATACAGCCTCCGAGCCGACTCGATGCGCCTCGTCCAGGAGCAGTGGGCCGACGAGGCCTTCGTGACCGCACTGGACGTCTTCGCGATGAAACTGCGCGAGAGCGGGGGCGACATCCTTGCCGACACCACCGACGCCGACGGAGTGGCCGGGCTCGAAGTGCCGCCGGGGCAGTGGTGGGTCCATGCCCGGCATGAGCTCCCCTTCGCAGAGCTGTACTGGAACCTGCCGGTGTCCGTCGAACGCGGCACGCCAGTCCAGATCGTTCTGAACCAAGCCAATGCCGAGGAACGTCCCAAGATGTAGGGACGGTTCCATCGCGGCCTCTCCAGAGCCGCGACCGCACTAGACTCGAAGGGAGCCCCGGGAGCCGCTTGCACGGCTCTCGCGGCTCCTTTCTTTTCCCCCTATGGAAGCACGATCCTCACTCTCCGCCAACAGTCCGATCCTGCAAGTGGATCGGGACGACGTCGCGTGGCTCGTCTTCAACGATCGCCACCACACCCTGAACCTCTTTACCCGGGACGTCTTGGGGAGGCTCGCGGAGGGTCTGGAGGAGGCACGGTTTCTCGTCCGAGCCGGACGGGTCCGGGCCCTGGTATTGTGGAGTGGGAAGGAGGACTCTTTTTTCGGTGGCGCGGAGGTGAGCGCCATCGAGGAAATCGGAGACCAATGGGAAGGGGCGGCCATCGCCCGGCATGGACAGAGTGTCTTTCAAGCCCTGGCTACCTTTCCCTGCCCTACCCTGGCCGCAATCCACGGTGCCTGCGTAGGCGGCGGGTTGGAGATGTCGTTGGCCTGCCACCATCGCGTGGCTTCAGATGCCAGGAACACCCAACTGGGCTTTCCTGAGGTGCTCCTGGGCATCCTCCCGGCCTGGGGAGGAACGACCCGACTGTCCCGGTCTATCGGGCTGAGAAGAGCCCTCCCTCTACTCCTCACCGGGCGGAGGATTTCCAGCACCGAAGCCGAGCAGTTGGGCCTCCTGGATCGGGTCCTTCCGGCCGACGGCTTCCAGGAAGCGGCTGCGGCCTGGGCCCGGTGTATGGCGAAGGGTGAACCGACTCCCAAGCGAATGAGAGGCAAAGGATCACGGAACCCCGCCTCCAGCAAGAGTGGTCCTCAGGCAGAGGGCCTCAGGTTCTTGCCGGCCCTGGTTCTTGCCATGGCAAGGCGCCAGGTCCTCCGCCGGACGGGGGGGCACTATCCCGCTCCAGAAGCAATCCTGGACGTGTTGTCAAAGTCCTGGGGGCGGCCCATCGAAGAGAGCCTGGAGGCGGAGGCTGACGCGCTGGGAAGGCTCATCACCTCCCCCGTTTCGAAAGAGCTGATCCGGGTCTTCAGACTCAGGCAGGATGCTCGGAGACGAGGGGATCTCCCTGAGGGTGAGATGGAGAGAACGGCCTTGGCTGCGCCCCTGCGTACCGCTCAGACGGAAGCCGCCCGAGAACTGCTCCGGCGTGGTGTCCCGAAACGCGCTCTCCGGCAGGGAGCGTGGAGCTTCGGTTTTGTGAAGGACCCGTTTTCCGGAAACCCGCTGCGCGGGATGGGGAGAGCACGAATGGACAGCGAGAGCGGGGAAACGGGGCGCCGTCTCGCCCTGCCCATGGTGAGCCGGGCCGCCCAGATCCTGGAGGAGCATGAAACTCCGAGGGCGGGACTTCTCGACCTGGCCCTCGTTATGGACGACGCGTTCCCAGCCTTCAGGGGCGGACTCCTCCATTGGGCCGACGAGGCTGGCCTCCAGTCCGTGACCGACGGGCTGGACATCCTCGCGTCCGAAGTGGACCCGGTGTTCCTACCGTCCCCCGCCCTCCGCAGACTGGCCAAAGCGGGCACGACCTTCTACGAGAGGTACCCATGAGGCCACCCCTCCCCGCCATCGTGGCCGCCTCCGGGTTGTCCTCCCGCATGGGCACCCGGAAAGCTCTCTTGGATGCGGGTGGAAAGACGTTCCTGAGCCGAACCGTCCTTTCTCTGAAAGAGGGTGGGGCGTCCCCTGTGCTGGTCGTGGTGCGGGATCCCTCGGCGGCGGAGGGGATGGAGGCCCTGGCGTCGGGCGGAGTCGTGATTCGCAATCCGGACCCCTCCCCCGGGTCCATCTCATCCCTTCAGGCCGGCATCCGGGCCTTGCCGCACGAGGCTCCGGGGGTCTTGTTCTGCCCTGTGGATCACCCCCTCTTCCTCGCCACGACGGTCGAAGCCCTCTGCGCCGAATTCGCAGCCGAGCCCTCCTCAATCATCGCCCCGACGTACGGAGGACGACGAGGCCATCCGGTGGTTTTCAGCAGGAGCCTATTCCGCGAGCTTCTGGAGGATGATCTGCCCCAGGGGGCTCGAAGTGTAATTCACCGCTATCTTGAAACCCGCGTCGAAGTCCCGGTGGACGATCCCGGCATCCTGACAGACATCGATACGCCGGCCGACTACCTGCGTCACTTTCCCCGCTGATCAGGACATGTTGGACAACCACCCACTCACCCCGGCCCTCCTTGCCCCGATCCTCCTTTCCGCCATGGAGAAAGGGGTAAGCGCAGCCGTATTGGTGGCCCTCACTCATCCGGACCCCAGGAAGGTCGGATCCCGGCTCCTGGTGATGAAGGGTGAGACCCGGGGCACCCTGGGCGACACGAAAGCCGACGAGGCCGGGATCCGGCTAGCCCGCAGTGCCCTGGGTGGAGACCCATCCACACTCCCGGGGACGTACCCTCTTCCACTAAGGGAAGGCGGCGAGTTGGAGGTGTTCCTGGAGATGCACCAACCCAGGTGGGAGTTGGTGATCGTGGGCGCTGGCCACGTCGCTCAACCCCTTTGCTCCATCGGCTCACTCCTGGGCCTCTACGTCAGCGTACTGGACGACCGCCCCCAGTTCGCAACCAGGGAGCGGTTTCCCGAAGCGGATTCGCTCCAGGAGATCGACTTCCAGGATCCGTTCGCCGGGATTCCGCTCCATCGGTGGAGCCATGTGGTGCTCGTCACCAGGGGCCACAAGTATGACTACGAGTGCTTGAGGAAGATCCTGATCAACGAGGCGCTTCCGGGCTACATCGGGATGATCGGTAGTCGGCGAAGGGTGAGGGCCGCCTTCGATGCCCTCCTTCGGGAAGGCATCTCTCGGGAACGACTGGGATCGGTACACGCACCCATCGGCTTGGACATCGGGAGCGAAACTCCCGCAGAGATCGCCCTGAGTGTCGGTGCGGAGCTGGTCCACCATTGGAGAGGTGGATCGGGCCGGCCCCTCAGTGAGATGGAGCACGTCCTCGAGCGGCTCCTCCCGGAGGGGGACGTCCAATCCGGCTCGGTGGATTCTCTCCGCCAGGCCCATCGCAGGGATGGCACCACGAACGACGAATCCAGGGAAGAGAGCTGATGGAAAAGGAAGCGCGAGCCGTGTACCAGGCCATATCCGCCGCGCAGAGGGAAAGGAGGCCCTGCGCGTTGGCCACCGTGGTCGCCACAAAGGGGTCCACGCCCAGGAAGAACGGTGCGATGATGTTGGTTGATCCTTCCGAAGGTCTGGTGGGCACCGTGGGCGGAGGGTGCGGCGAAGCAGAGGTCATCGCCGCAGCCCAGGCAGTCATCTCCTCAGGGGTTCCGCAGATGGTGACGGTGGACCTGACCGACGATCCCCTCTCCTGGAGTGGTTCTGTTTGCGGAGGAATGCTGAACGTGTTCGTTGAGCCGATCCTTCCCCAGTAGACCACGCGTTCTATCCACCAGGCCGCCGAGACCGATGATTCCCCCCTCCGTCGTCTCCATCCATTACCGGCGGCCCCCGGACCGCTTGGAGGTCTTCACCCAACGTCTC
>JBDHCH010000091.1:0-14179 GCA_039592115.1 Gemmatimonadota bacterium
TGGTTAAGAACCGAAAACCCGGAGGGGTACCGGGATCTGGCAGCAAGGGTCCGAAGCTACGAGCGGGCGGCAGCGGCGGTCGGTGCCGGAGATGCGGATATTCCACCCCGCTACGAGAGGAGGGAAACTCTTCGATTCGTCTTCCGGGAGGGGATCCTCCTGGTCCTCGGGTTCCCCTTCGCCCTGATCGGGACAGTCGCATGGCTACCGGTCTACTACGGCCTCCGCCCCATCGTCAGACGGATCAGCCCAACGTACGAATCCCTCTCGACGTATAAGCTCACCACGGCCGCCACACTCGCCCCCCTCAACATTCTTGCCTGGTCTTGCCTTGCCGGCTGCTTGGCTGGCTGGCCCTGGGCCCTCACAATCGCCATCGCTCTGATTCCGGTCGGTCTTACGGCCATCGCTTGGCACGAACGGTGGGCACGGGTCCGGGAGGACGTGGGACTCTTCTTCCGAGTGGCCTTTCGGAGAGGACGGACGGAGCACCTTTCCCGGATGAGAGGAAGCCTTGTCCAGGAGTTCGACAAGATCGGCAATGCCCTGACTGAGGCGGAGGACCCGGGGGCTGACTCCGGAGCGGCGGACCGGACCGGCAACGGAGCCTGAACCCGTCTCAGACGGTCGAAGAAGGGCAGAGGTGGGCGACCACGCACCCCCCACAGCGCGGTTTCCGGGCCGGGCAGGTCGCCCGTCCATGGAAGATCAGCAAGTGGGAAAGGAGGGTCCACCGGTCACGGGGGAAGATCTCCATGAGATCGCGTTCAACCTTCTCCGGAGCGGTGTGTCTGGTGAATCCAAGGCGGCCGGCCAAACGCTTGACATGGGTATCTACCACCACCCCCTCATCGATCCCGAAGGCGTTCCCAAGGATGACGTTTCCGGTTTTCCGTCCGATTCCCGGAAGCTTCGTCAGCTCCGACAAGGTCCTGGGCAGCTCCCCACCGTGATTGGCCAAGATCCCCCGAGCCATCCCGACGAGGTTCTTGGCCTTGCTCCGGAAGAACCCCGTTGAGCGAACGATATCCTCCAGTTCATCCAGCGGAGCAGCGGCCAGCGCGCCGGCGTCGGGGAAGCGCTCGAAGAGCGCCGGGGTCACCATGTTGACACGTTCGTCGGTGCACTGGGCCGAGAGGATGGTGGCCACGGCCAGTTCGAACGGACTCCTGTGGGTGAGGGCGGTCTCCGCCTCGGGATACTCGAGCTCCAGGAGCTGGAAGACCGTCTCGGCCCTTCCCCGACGAGCATTCTTCGACTCCCGGGGCATCATCCCTCCCCCAGGAAGACCCGGCGGTAGGGGAGCCCGCTCTGCCGTGGTCCAGGGTGGCCTTCTTCAGGTGGCCGGGCCGCCAACCCATCAGAGTCCGGCACCGTGCCATCTTGGACCCGTCCCGGAAACACATCCAGATACCAGAAGATCCGCATCGCCAGCTTCACCACTTCCGCCCCCGCTTCGACGGCGTACAACCCGTCGAGCTCAGCGCCTGGAAGTGTCGAGGCGAAGTCATCTCCTTGGGGGCGAACGGTCATGGAAGCCCAGGGCGCTGCGGCTACGAGGGGGAGAGTCGGAAGGGGAACCACGGTCAAGCCTGGCCGGTCCTTCCTGATTCCCAACGCGATCAGGAGGGTGACGTTCTCGCTGTCCGGCGAGGCCCAGAAGATCCCGTCCAGGGACTCCGGAGCCTCCCCTCCCGAACCGACGGTCCAGACCATGTGCTGAGGGAGTTGGATGTAACCGGACCTCCCGGGGAGGCTGGGGCTCCAATCCCCATCCTCCGGGCCGGTCTGCACCAGGAACCGAACCACTTCCCGCCCCAAGAGCATTAGCGGCGTTCCCTCCTCCCAGAAGTGGAAGGCTTGGAAGAGGAGGGCCCCGTGCTGTTGAAGGAGCTCCGGACCATCTCCTTCCCCGCGGATCTCCCGGAGGGTAACTGCGGCCTCCGCCAAGAGAAGAAACGACTCGGGGGTGTTCAGGCTCCCCCCCCTGCCCTCCGCCTCCTGACGGATCAGCGGAAACCGCTCGCCGGGGAATTCCGGGCCGGGGAGGAGAAGCTCATAGGGAGTGATTCTGGCGAAGGAATCGTGAATGGGCATGATTACTCCGGATCTGCCAGGTCACCCAGCGCGGGGATCCACCTCATGGGGTGGATCCCCTGTGAACGGAGCGGTCTCCGGCCGGGTCGTGGTCTCACCTCTCTCCTCCCCGATACTGGAAGATCCCCTCTTCCAGCATCCGAAGGGCCTCGTCGACCGCTGCCTTCAACTCCCGATCGAATCCGTCCAGCTCGTCTCTGGGAGTGTTCTCGGCCCAGACGTCCGGAGCAACACCATAGTTTTCCAGGTTGATCCCGTAGTTGTTGGGTCGAGTCGGGTCGTAACTCACGACCAACGAACCCGGGGTGCGGATGGTCGCTCCGTTGATCAGGCGATAACTCCCGGTGGCGATCACGGCCCCCATGGTGGGGTTCCCGACGATGCTCCCCAGCTCCAGGTCCCGGAACCCGAGGGGGGTGACCTCGGAGTCGGAGGCGGACCGGTGATTGACGAGCATGACCTTCGGTCCCGCGATGGCCTGGCGAGGCCGCCGCCCGGACTCCCTCGAAGCCCAGCGGTTGTTCCAATATTCGTAGGGGCGGCGCTCGAGAATGTCGAGGATCTGCTGGTCCGTGTTCCCACCGCCGTTGTACCGGATGTCTACGATCATCCCCTCGGCGTTCCAGAACTGGTTGACCTCGTTCTCGAATACCCGGAGAGACGATTGGTTCATGGAGCGGATGTGAACGTAGGCGATTCTCCCTCCCGACTCCCGCTCCACATAATCCCGATTCTCCTTCACCCACTCCTGGTACTGGACATTCCGGAGAGAGGTCTCAGACCGGATCCGGAGGTCCCGGGGGTTGGCACCGTCCCGGGAGTCCGCGACACGCACGGTCACGTATTCGTTCAGCGCGCCGTTCAGAATCTCCCAGTAGTTGTCCTCGGGCCGGATCTCCGCTCCCTCCACCGCCAGGACCCAATCGCCCACCTCGAGGTCCAGCCACTCCTTGTCCGCAGGGCCATCTCGGTATACGTGGGTCACCCGGTACCTCCCCTGGTCCGCCTCCATCTCGAATCCCGGGAGACGCGTTTGGTACTCGCTCTCCAGGGATACGCTCGAAGGGCCCCGCACCCCTACGTGGGAGGCATTCAGCTCCCCGATCATCTGGTTGGCCAGGTCGTAGGCATCCTCGTAGGTCCCAACGTGGGTAAGCAGTGGCTTGTACTCTGCCTTGATCGCATCCCAATCCCGCCCGTGCATGTCTTCGTCGTAGAAGCGGTACTTCATGACACGCCAACTCTCCTCGAAGATCTGCTCCCACTCTGCCCGATGATCTACCTTGACCGGAAAGGAGAAATCGATCCGCTCGGGTTGGGGAGATCGTTCAGTGAGACGCATGCGGAAGATCTCGTCCCCACCCGGGGATCCACCTCCGAACCCCCCTCCCCCCCTGGAGAAGAAGAGCCTCTCCCGGTCCCGGGTTGGTTGGAGATTCGAGAAGGTCCCGGATGAGATCTTCCGGACTTCCCCCCCGGATACGGGAAGGGAAAAGAGGCCCGGGCCGTCGTCGTCTCGGGAGGTGAAGAAGACCGTCCTCCCATCGGCCGAAAGGAAGAAGCCGCCCACCCCGTTTTCCCCCGAGGTGAGCTGTTTCACTCGGCGTTCGATACCGTCTGGATCGACTTCGAGCGGCTCTGCGGGAGGCACAGCCCTCTCCCGGTCCGGATCCTCCCTTTCCCGCCGGTCCTCCTCTTCTTCTTCCTCCCTTCCCTTCACCAGCGGATCGTCGGGATCCTCGGTCAGGCGAGCCAGCGGCACTGCGAAGAGATGGGAGGTCCCCCCGTCCCGGGTCGAGAGGAAGACCAGGTGTTTGCCATCGGGCGTGAGGGCGCCGCTCCGATCCCGGAACGGATCCCGGGTGACGTTGACCTCCTCCCGGGAAGAGAGGTTGAGGAGGAAGAGGTCGTCGTTCTCTTCCAGGTCCCGCTTGCCGTAGAGGACCCACTCCCCGTCCGGAGAGAACTGGTCGAGAGAAAACCCCCGGTTGATGTGAAAACCCAGCTCGGTGACCCGGCCGGTGGACAGGTCAGCCAGGAAGAGCTTGTTGCCCGCCTCGAAGACGATTCTGTGACTGTCGGGCGACCAGATCAGGTTTCCCCCCATCAAAGAGCGAACATCCGAGATCCGCCGCCGTTCACCACTGGAAATGTCCGCGACCCAGAGCTCGTCCTGGCCTTCCTCGTCGGACACATGAGCCAGTCGGGTACCGTCAGGGGAGAATCGCTGGTACCTGTCTCTCCAGGCTGAAGCGGTCACCTGGGTGTTCTCACCCCTCTCGGGGTCCACCGGGACCAGGAACACTTCCCCTCTGCTGTCCACAGCCAGGATCTTCCCGTCAGGGTGGACACTGAACCCCTCGGCCCGGTTCCTGACGTCCAACCATTCCACTTGGTTGATCGTGGGATCGAACGCGAGGGAGATCGTGATCTTTTGGGGCTCTCCGTCGGGGACCTCCACAGTCCAGAGTTCCTGGTCCTCGGTGTACACGATGGTGCGCCCATCGGGGCTGATCGCGGGATACTTCACCCCCACTTCGTGCCGGGTGACCTGGGTCCTCCCGCTTCCGTCGGGGTTCATTCTCCAGAGGTTGAACGTGCCGCCCGCCTCACTCAAGAAATAGAGCGCTCCGTCGGCACCCCACATCGGCTCCCCATCCGGCACATGCTCCCGGAACGCCTGGAGATCCCGGTCCGTCAATTGAGCGATCTCACCGGACTCCCGATCCATGAGGTAGATGTCCGGGGCTCGATTCCCTTTGTATCCTTTGCGAGTCGTGTTCACCCCAATCCGGTTGAAGGCCAGGTACCGCCCATCGGGGCTGACGGCGGCTGCGGCGGCCCCATCCATCTCCATCGGCGTCGGAAGTCCTCCCTCGGGAGAAACGGTGAAGGTCGGGGAATGGAAGGGATGACTCCCCCGGGTGGTCGTGAAGATGATCCGCCCGTCCGGGGTCCACCCCTTCACCATGTCCGCCGCGGTGTGGAAGGTCAGCTGGACAGGCTCTCCCCCCTCCACGGGGATCAGCCAGACGTCGTAGTTTCCGAATCGATTGCTGGAAAAGGCCACCCAATCGCCATCCGGCGAGAACCGGGGCGCCACATCTCTCCCGAGGTGGTTGGTGATCCTTTTCGGGCTCGATCCGTCCCGGGCCACCAGCCAGATATCTCCCTGGTAAGAGAAGGCGATCCGCTCTCCGGAAACGTGTGGATCCCGCATGAATCGGATGGGTTCCGGCGCCGTGGACGATTCGGTGGCTAATCCCGAGCCAACGACGGCAGATGGTACCCGGACGGTGGCCGTTCGCTCAGCATTCGCGGGGCCTACCGGGTCATCCTGTGCAGAAAGCCGTGCCGAAAAGAAGCAGCAAACCAGCTGAAGGGCGGCGAGAAGGAATCTGAGGCTCGGCCGTGGGGCGGTCATCGACGTCTCCAGGGTGGGTGGGTAGCGTCTTCGGAGCGGGCCAAAGGTACGTTCCCCCTCCCCGGATGGAAAACGTGGAGCGGATGTTCTCCTGCCGATCGCCCCGGGGCGAGAACCAGCGTACTTTCAGCCCCGCTCCGGGAGGTCGGCGCGGGCCCTTGCCCCCCGGCGCGGTCACGAAGAAGGCCGGCACCGAATCCTTTGGGTGCGCCTGGAAATCAAATCGAATTGTAGCCTTGAGGAAACGACACCTCGTCAAGGAGATCCAATGTCCCGGAGAACCATGAGCAGCCCCGCCCGGCTGCTTCTCGCACTGACCCTCCTCGCCCTATCCGCCCAAGCCGCTCTGGCTCAGGCGACGGAATGGCTGGAGACTCCCGCCGAAGCCACCGAGTACCAGAACGGCGGTACCCTCTACGAGCCCCTCATGGAGTTCGTGTATGAGCTCGAGTCCCGAACGGAGCTCATGAATGTCCTGAAGCTCACGGAGACCCTGGGCGGCCGAAATATGGTGATGGCAGTCCTCTCCAACCCTCCGATCTTTCAACCCGGAGATCTAGTGGGGGCCGACCGGCCCGTTGTCCTCATCGTCAACAACGTCCATGGCGGGGAGGTCGCGGGGAAGGACGCGGCGATGGCCATCATGCGTGATCTGGTAATGGGCGACCTCCGCCCCCTGCTGGACGAAGTGACGGTCCTTGTCATCCCGACGATCAACCCGGATGGGGCGGAGATCCGCCGGCGCACCAACGACGAAGGGTTCGACATGAACCGGGACTACATCAAGCTCGAGTCCCAGGAGATCCAGGCCCTCGTCACGAAAGTCGTCAACGAGTGGCACCCCCACATCCACCTGGACACTCACCACGGCGGCGCGGCCCCCTATACGCTCACCTACCAGGGGAACATGAACCCCGCCGGAGACCCCAACATCATGGCTTTCGGGGATGAGCAGATCCTCCCCAGGGTCCGGGAGGCCCTCAGGGCCGAGGGGTATGACGGATTCTGGTACTCTGGCCCGTCCACTGTGAACGGTGTGGACGGCTGGGGCCCGACCTCCGTGGAGCCCCGGAAACAGCACGTCTATTCCACCCTGGCCAACATGGTGGGCTTCCTATTCGAAACCCCCAGCGGCACCCACCGGTTGGTGGAGAACGGTACTCGAGTCGAAGTGGTCCCCGACGAGGAGCGGTACCTGCATCAGGTGAGAGGGGAATACATCGGCCAGCGGGAGCTCATCCGTTTCGCCGCCGAGCGGGGAGAAGAATTGATGGCCGTGGTCGCGAAGGCCCGAGCAGATGCCATCGCCCGAGGGAACGATGACTCGGACAGGGATCTCATTCCCCTGGAGTATGAGCAGGTGGAGCGGTACACCACGGAGTTCTGGCGCCGGGTCGGTGGGGGGCGTGGAGGGGGTTCCGATACACAGTACGAGCTTGTGGAAGGCCCCGTGTTCACCCGGTGGACCCCCACTCGCACCACCACCCGGCCCTGGGGTTATCTCATCCCCAACAGACTTACGAAGGTCGTCCCCCTCCTACTGGATCACGGAATCACGGTGAAGCGGCTCACGGAGGACGTGGAGCTGGAGGTGGAAGCCTATACAGCGACGGAAGTCACTCACGCTGAGTATTTCCAGGCCCACTACCTGAAGGCGGTAACGGTCGAGAAGGAAACCAAGGACATCACCATGCCCGCGGGGTCGTTCTTCATCCCGAGTGGGCAGCCCATGTCCAATTTCATCTCCTACATCTTCGAGCCCGAAACCAACGACAACCTCATCACCTGGGGATTCCTGGACAACGTCCTGCGGACCACTCCCACCGAGGCGGAGATCGCCGCCCAACGAGCCCAGATGGAAGCAATGATGGCTCGGATGTCGGAAGAGGAGCGCGCCCAGTTCGGCGCCCGAATCGAAAGGCAGATGCAGCAGGGATCACGGCCCCAGGAGATCCCGATGTATCGGGTGATGAAGAAGACCGAGATACCCGGCGTCCTGGTTCAGCCGTTCAACCAGTACGAACGGAACCGGTATATCAAATTCTAGGGGCCTGACTCAAGGCTCCATCGGACTACCGAGAGGGCCGGCCCGGGTTACCCGGCCGGCCCTCTCGATCCACTCCCCGCCGGGGTTCGGCCCGGTGCCCGGTCTCAGCCCTCACCCCGCTTGAAGACCCTCCCCCCCTTCATGACGAATTGGACCTGTTCCGTCACGGAGATGTCTTCCAGGGGGTTCCCGGGCACAGCGATGATGTCCGCAAGCCGCCCGACCTCCAGAGCACCCCTGTCTGTGGTCTGAAGGAGGTCCGCGGCGTGGACCGTGGCCGTCAGGAGCGCATCCAACGGGCTCATCCCCAATCCGACCAATACGGAGAACTCCCTGGCGTTGTCACCATGGGGGAACACCGCTGCGTCCGTGCCGAATCCGATCCTTACCCCAGCCTCGATGGCCTTCCGAAGGTTCGTTCTGGCCAGGGGGAGCACGTACTCGGCCTTGGCCCGGATGGGAGGAGGAAGGGCGTCCAGGTCGATGGCGTCCACAAGATACGTCGTGGGGACCAGGAAGGTCCCGCGCTCTCTCATGAGCAGGATGCTCTCGTCGTCCAGAAGGGAGCCGTGCTCGATCGAGGCGACGCCGGCCCGAACGGCGGCGTTGATGCCCGCCGTCCCGTGGGCATGGGCGGCCACGCCCAATCCATGGCGGGCCGCTTCCTCCACGATCACCCTCATCTCCTCTTCGCTGAATTGCTGGGCCCCCACGGACTCCTCGAAGGAAAGCACCCCAGCCGTCGCGCAGATCTTGATGCTTTTCGCACCGTGTTTGATCTGGTAGCGAACCGCCTTCAAGACTTCGTCGGGGCCGTCGGCGATCCCCCTCTCAGGGCTACCCTCCAGGATCCCCGGGGCGAACCCGGTGATGTCGCAATGCCCGCCTGTGATACCCAGGGCATGGCCGGAAGGAACCACTCGGGGACCGGACACGAACCCGGCCTCCACGGCACGCCCGAGGGCCACATCCACGAACCCGCCGGACCCCACGTCCCGGACGGTCGTGAATCCGGCAAGGAGCGTGGTTCTGGCGTTCCTGGCGGCCCTAAAGGCAGCATCGGCCGAGGTCTCCGTCACCGGGCGTGTGACCCAGTCACCACCGATGTCATAGGCCAGGTGGGTGTGCAGGTCGATGAGACCGGGCATGAGCGTCACATCTCCCAGATCCAAGACCCTGGCACCGGGCGGGATCCTTCCGGGGTTAACGGCGGTGATGCTTGCGCCCTCGACCACGATCACCGCGTCGTCCAGGATCTGTCCTCCGGCCACATCAAGCATGCGGGCTGCCCGAAGAACCACGGGTGAACCCGCCGGGCCTTGAGCACGGGCCACGACGGGGGAGAGGAGCACGACGATGACGCAGACCAGGGCACTGGCCCGGATCGAGTACCGGGGGGATACCATAGAGAATCCTCTGATTGTCTGGAGAGGGGAGCGAAAAACGGCCGCCCAGGTTACTGGAATCCTTCCCCGAGTGTCAAGACGGGAGGTTGGCGAAGACCCTCGGTGGGAGGATCCGTCAACTCGCCGCGAGGCTGGTCACGAGTGACTCTCGGACAGCATCGCCCGCCTGAACGGTGGTCGCGGCCGGATCGCCGGGTGGGGCGAGGTCGGGCGTCAGCACCCCCCTGGCCAGGGTGTGCTGAACCGCACCCTCCACTGCGGCGGCCTCGTCCTCCAAACCCAGGCTGTGCCGAAGCATCAACGCCACGCTCAGGATGGTCCCGAGGGGGTTCGCCACGCCCGCGCCTGCGATGTCCGGTGCCGACCCGTGGATCGGTTCGTACAGACCGAAGCGATCTCCCGCCAGGGAGGCCGACGGGAGCATCCCCAGGGAGCCCGCCAGTACCGACGCCTCATCGGTAAGGATGTCCCCGAACATGTTCCCCGTCAGGACCACGTCGAAGGTGGCCGGCCTCCGCAGGACGTGCATGGCGAACGCATCCACGAGCACGTGCTCGAGCTCCACGTCGGGATACTCGAGAGCCACGCGTTCCACCGTCCGACGCCACAGTCGGCTCGTCGCCAGAACATTCGCCTTGTCCACCGAGGCGAGCCGTCGTCTCCGTCCCTGTGCCGCCTGGAAAGCCACGTGCGCGATGCGCTCCACCTCCTCCACGCAATAGGTCATGGTGTCGTAGGCCACGGTGCCCTCCCCCTGTTCCTCCCGGAGCCCGAAGTAGATGCCTCCGGTCAGCTCCCGTACAAACAGGATATCTACACCGGCCAGCGCTTCCGGACGCAGGGGTGTCAGGCCGATGGTTTCCGGGAATGCCTTGACCGGCCGAAGGTTCGCGAAGAGTCCAAACCTCCGCCGCAGGCCCAGGAGGGCTGCTTCCGGACGGATCTCCCCGCCGTCGAAGGTTGGATCCCCCACCGCACCCAGGAGGACGGCGTCAGCGCGCTGACAAGCCTCCACGGTTTCCTGAGGGAGCGGTATCCCATACTCGTGGATAGCCGATCCACCGATGGCGGCTTCCTCGAGGGTGAGTTCATGTCCCCTCACCTCCGCCACAGCCTCCAACACTCGCCGGCTCTCTCTGAGGACCTCGGGGCCGACCCCGTCACCGGGGAGCAGGAGGATCCTTGCGTTCATGAAATCCTCCGAGGTTCTCCTCCGCCGGGCTGGAGTCCCGGCCCTCGCCGGGCTTCGAACGCCTCGATGGCCGGGAGCTGCTCTAATAGGTGGCCGAAGGGGTCCAGGCCGTTCAGCATACAGTGTCGGGCAAACGGATCGATCTCGAAGAGCACAGTCGATCCGTCCGGAAAGACGACCTTCTTCGCCTCCAGGTCGACCGTCACCTGCGCGGCTGGTTCCCGGGTAACCCACTCCAGCAGGTCTGCATGACGGTCGGGAGGGAGGGTAACCGTCAGGAGGCCGTTCCTGTGTGCATTTCCGAGGAAGATATCTGCGAACCCTCGGCCCAGGATCGCCTTGAAGCCCCAGGCTTGGAGTGCCCAGGGTGCGTGCTCCCTCGAGCTGCCGCACCCGAAGTTGTCTCCCACAAGGAGGATCCTGGACCCCCTATGGCGGGGATGGTGGAGGGCGAAGTCGGGGTGTGGCGTCCCATCCGGCCGTGTACGCCAGCCATGGAAGAGACCATCGGCCAGCCCCTCCCGGTCCACCACCTTGAGGAAGGAGGCGGGGATGATCTGGTCGGTGTCCACGTTGTCCAGGGGCAGGGGAACCGGCGCGTCGGTAACGGCCGTGAAGGGGTTCATAGGGCCATCTCCCTCGGATCGGTGACCGTCCCTGTAACCGCGGAGGCGGCGGCGGTGAGGGGGCTCCCCAGGAACGTCCGCCCCCCCGGGCCCTGCCGCCCCTCGAAGTTGCGGTTGGAGGTGCTCAGGGCGTACTCCCCAGGTGCCAATCGATCCTGATTCATGGCCAGGCACATGGAGCACCCCGGCGCTCGCCACTCCGCCCCGGCGTCTGTGAAGATCCTATCCAGGCCCTCCGCCTCCGCCGCTCTCTTCACTCGCTGGGAGCCTGGGACCACCAGCATCCGCACACCTGATGCGATGCGCCGGCCTTTCAGCAGGCCCGCAGCGGCCCGGAGATCCGAGAGCCGTGAGTTCGTGCAGCTCCCCAGGAAGACGACCTGAACGGGCCGTCCCCGGATCGGGGCTCCGGGCTCCAGATCCATGTACCGGAGGGCCTTGAGAAACGCCTCCCGCTCACGGGGCTCGAGGGCGTCCGCTTCCGGAATGGCGCCGCTCACCGGGATGGCCATCCCCGGGTTTGTGCCGTAGGTCACCATGGGCTCCAGCGACCCCACATCCACCGTCACCAACCGGTCATAGGAGGCCCCGGCATCCGTGGGGAGGCCACGCCAATCCTCGAGCGCAGCATTCCAGACATCCCCGCGGGGAGACCCGTTCAAGCTTTCCAGATAGGAGAAGGTAACTTCGTCCGGAGCGATCATCCCGGCCCGGGACCCCGCCTCGATGGACATGTTGCAAACGGTCATTCGGCCTTCCATGTCCAAGGCTCGAATCGCCGATCCTGTATACTCGATGACGTGGCCGGTCCCTCCGTCAACGCCAATATCCGCGATGACGCCGAGGATCAGGTCCTTGGCGGTCAGCCCCTCCCCCAACACCCCTTCCACCCGGACCGCCAGGGTTTTCGGCTTATTCATGAGAAGCGCCTGGGTTGCCAGGACCTGACCCACTTCAGACGTCCCGATTCCGAACGCCAGTGCTCCGAACGCACCGTGCGTGCTGGTGTGGCTGTCCCCACACACCACGGTCATGCCTGGCTGGGTCAGGCCTTGCTCGGGACCCATCACGTGAACGATCCCGTTGTCCGGGCTGCTCACGGTGTGGAGGGTGATTCCGTGGCGGGAGCAATTCTCCCGGAGCCTGTCCAGCTGGCCTGCCCCCATGGGATCGAGCACCCTCAAGCGTCCCATGGAAAACTCCGGTTCAGTCGGGGTGGAGTGGTCCATTGTGGCGATCGTCCGACTCGGCCGGCGCACAGTCAGCCCCCGCTTCTCCAGTTCCGTGAACGCCTGTGGGGAGGTCACCTCATGGATCAGGTGGAGGTCGATGTACAGGACCGAAGGCAAGCCCGGATCCGGAGGCTCCGAGACCAGGTGGCGGTCCCACACCTTTTCGAAGAGGGTCTTCGGCGCTTGCATCAGGCCTCCAGCTTCATTGGCTCGGCCTCGACCAGCGGATCATCCTGGCAGTCTGGGGCCCCGGAGAAGGCGCCCTTGGCACCAAGGAGTCGGTTCACTGCGCCCAGGTAGGCCTGTGCGCTGGCCGCGATGATATCGGTGTCGGCTCCGTACCCACCGAACACCTTCGCCTCATCGTCACCCCTCTCCTTGATTCTCACGGTCACCTCGCCGAGGGCATCGATCCCTGCCGTGACACTGTGGACATCGTACTCGATGAGCGTGGTGGCCACACCAACGAGTTGGTCGATGGCACGAAAGGCCGCATCAACCGGCCCCGTTCCGATGGAGGCCGCGGTTCGGGTCCCCGAGGGTCCATCGATGCGGACGGTGGCCGTGGACATCCCGGGCTGACCGCAGGCCACCTGAAGGTCCCTGAGACCATAAATGGATTCCGGATCGGTGATCTGCTTCCGAGCCACCACCGCAAGATCAGCATCGGACACGGTCTTCTTCAGGTCCGCGAGTTCCTTGAACCGCGTGAACGCCTCTCGAAGCTCTTCACCTTCCATCACGAACCCCAATTCTTCCATTCTCACCCGGAACGCATGACGCCCACTGTGTTTCCCGAGCACCAAACGACTTCTGGGCAAACCCACGGTCTCAGGCCGCATGATTTCGTAGGTCCGTTGATCCTTCAGGATCCCGTCCTGGTGGATGCCGGCCTCATGGGCAAAGGCGTTCGGGCCGACGACCGCTTTGTTCGGAGGGACCTGGATCCCCGTGAAGTTGGACACGATGCGGCTGGTCTGAACCAGGCGGGTGGTCTCCACCCCCGTGAAGAAACCGAAATGATCCCCTCGGGTGTGGATGGCCATGACCACTTCCTCCAAGCTGGCGTTCCCCGCCCGCTCCCCGATCCCGTTCACAGTGACTTCCACCTGACGGGCGCCGGCCTGAACTCCAGCCAGGGTATTGGCCGTCGCAAAACCCAGGTCGTCATGACAATGGACCGACCAGATCACTTGGCTTCCCCCAGGGGTGCCCCAGATCAAACCCTTCATGAGCCGGGCGTCCTCCCCGGGCATGGCGTATCCAACCGTATCCGGAATGTTCAGGGTTGACGCGCCGGCCTCGATTGCGCCGGCCAGGACCTCCGTCAGAAAGACAGGATCCGACCTCGTTGCGTCCTCCGGACTGAACTCCACGTCGGGACAGTAGCTCCGAGCATGAGCCACCATCTCGGAAACGGCCCGGAGCACCTCCTCCCTATTCATCCCCAGCTTCCTCTCCATGTGGAGATCGGAGGTCGCCAGGAAGGTGTGTATGCGGGGCCGCGCAGCCTGCCGGACTCCTTCCCAGGCCATGTCGATATCTCCTGACGTGGCCCGGGCCAGCCCAGCGATGATCGGCCCACCCTCGCATCCGACTTCTTCCGCAATCCTCCGGACTGCGTCGAGGTCCCCGGGGCTGGCCGCCGGGAATCCCGCCTCGATGATATCTACGCCAAGGGCCGCGAGTTCCGCCGCGACCTTCAGCTTCTCCGGAACGGTGAGGCTCGCCCCGGGGGACTGTTCCCCATCCCTCAACGTGGTGTCGAACACCCGAACGTGGGCCCTCGTTTGATCCGTTGACTGCTCGATGAGATTCACGGTGGTTCTCCCCGGGAGGAGCCAGGTGTGGGCCTCCTCGGCATGGTCGATTCCAACCCTTCGAAAACGAAAAAAAACCCCCGGTTCTCAAAACCGGGGGCGTCGATTCGGCAGCTTCCAGTATCGCGTGCCTACGTCGCCCCCGGGCCCAAAAGGAGGAAGAGAAGTAGGCCAAGAAGGAATCCGGCGGACGAGCTCGGCGAGCCCGGCCGTGGAACCGCACATGGACGGCCAAACAGGTATCCCTTCTCTCCCATCATAAACATCAGGCCCAGAGGCTAAGGAAGACGGGGAACCAAGTCAAGCCCGATGCGGGGGTGATTGGAGCGAGGGTT
>JBDHCH010000092.1:0-13980 GCA_039592115.1 Gemmatimonadota bacterium
AGAAAGGGCGGGAGAACTGGGCCCGCGAGGAATTCAGCCTCCTGGAGGAGATCCGATGGGAGGAGGACGACGCCGATCCCGTCACCCGGGTGAAGGGCGCCCGGGATCTCACCCCCAGGGAGCTCCTCGCCCTCCGAGAGGCTCTTTCCTGGAGAGACGAGATCGCCCGGGAGAAGGATCGGGCGCCTTTTCGCGTCGCAGGTGACCAGGTGCTTCTCGCTGCTGTAGTCACACGGCCCGGGTCCCCTGCGGCGCTCGGGGAGCTGAAAGGGATGTCCCCTCATCTCGCACGGCGGCATGGCGGGGACCTCATTGCCCGGCTGAGGAAGACCGATGACATCCCCGATGCGGCCCTCGAGGCCTACCCGCGCTGGAGGGGGGATGGGGCCGGGAGACCTACGCCGGAGGAGGAGGCCAAGGCAAACCGGATCCGTGACCTCAGAACCGAGAAAGCCGGTGAGTTGGGCCTGGACAGGGGCGTGCTCCTTTCGAACGCCCAGATCTTCGAGATCGTTCGAAGGACCCCTCGGACCTCGCGGGAGTTGGAGGCCATCCCCGGAATCCGTCAGTGGCAAGCGGAGGTCCTGGGCGCCGACGTGCTTCGGGTGGTACGGGGATCCTGATGGGAGCTATCGAGAGAGAGGAATGAAAAGGGGCCCGGCAAGCGCCGGGCCCCTCCGTTCCTGTATTCCCGTTGGGACAGCGAACCTGGGAGTCAGGCGTTGTCCTCCTCTTCTTTCACTTTACAGTCGATGCAATACCGGGCGTGGGGAAGTGCATCCAGGCGTTCGAACCCGACCTCGGCCCCGCAGGTATGGCAGGTCCCGAAAGTCTCCGGGTCATGGTAGAGCCGCCTCAAAGCTTCCTCGATACGGTACAGGTACCGCCCCTCCTTCGTAGCGAAGAGAGCCGCCTTTTCCCGCTCCATCGCTTCCGTTCCCTGGTCCGCCATGTGATCGGTGTAGGCAGAGAGGGCGGAGTCTCCGGACTCCCGGTCCGCCTTGGCCATTTGGTCGAACAAACCGAGAGCCTTCTGGGCCCTGGCCCGCTCGTCCATGAGCCTCTTTTCGATGTGGTTGAGCTGCTTTTTCGTGAGCATCGTACTTTCTTGATACCGTTGTCAGACAAGCTTGGAACCTCTCCGATCCGCTTCTCAACGGCGAGGTTCAAATGTCAGAAGCCCATTAAGCTAACGACGACTCAAAAAGTCGTCCACCCGGAAGGTCAGCCACCACGAGAAGGGGAGAACGACCGCCCATCCCGCTCCCCCTCAAGACGGGTCACCAACGCAAGACGGCACTCGCCCAGGTGAATCCGGATCCGAACGCCACCAGCCCCAGGAGCGCACCTTCCCGGACCTTCCCCTCTCTCACCGCCTCCGCCAGGGCGATGGGGATGCTCGCGGCCGTGGTGTTCCCATACCGATGGATGTTGTTGTGCACCCGCTCCGCCGGGATACCGAGTTTTCTCTGCACTCCCTCGGAGATTCGGGCGTTGGCTTGATGGGCGATAAGAAGGTCCAGATCCTCCACCGCCAAGCCGTTCGCCTCGAGCCCCTCGATCAGGACCTCCGGCATCCTGGCTACGGCGTTCCGGAAGACCTCCCGCCCGTTCATCCGGGGGAAGACCCTCTTGGAGGCGACATCCTCGGGGGCGATCCGAGGCCTCTTTATGGAGGAGCTCACGTCGCACCAAAGATCCTTTGCGTGCCGCCCGTCGGCATGGAGATGGGTGGAGAGAACCCCCCTCCCCTCCTCCTCGGTGGCGCCGAGGAGGACGGCCCCGGCCCCATCCCCGAAGAGGACCGCCATGTCCCGGCCCTCTGTCGATAGGTCCAGACCGGTCGACTGGATCTCGACTCCCACCAGGAGGACGGTCCGATACTGTCCCACACGGATCCAGGCGTCGGCAATCGACAGACCATAGAGGAACCCCGTGCACTGGGTCCTGACATCCAGGGCCGGTACGCCAGGAAGACCCAACTCCGCCTGGAGGAACGCACTGGTGCCGGGGAAGGAGTGATCCGGGCTGAGGGTGGCCAGGATGATGGCGTCGATGTCCTGCGGCCCCTTCCCCGCCTCCTCCAGGGCGGCCTCGGCCGCCCGACAAGCCATCCGGGCACCGGTCAGCTCCCCATCCGGAGAGATCCACCTCCGCTCCAGGATCCCGGTTCTCTCGCGGATCCACTCGTCGGACGTATCCATCCACCGGGTAAGATCCTCGTTGGTCACTACGAGCGGCGGAACGAAGAATCCGGTTCCGAGAAAGGCTGTGTTGGGCAAAAGAGATCTCTCACTTGACGAAGGGGAACGATTCGGTCTTCTTCCCGGTTCGGAATATGACACACAACCCCGGAACCCGAGGGTCACCCGTGGAGACGATTCGCTGCCGGCGCTGTGAGAAGGATGCCCCCCAAATGGAAAAGGCCCCGTTCAGGAACGCAATCGGGGAACGGGTACTGGAGGAGATCTGCCAGGACTGCTGGGGCGAATGGCTTCAACACCAGACCCTCCTGATCAACCACTACGCACTCGATCCTCGAGACCCCAAGGCCCGGGCGTTTCTCTACGAGCAAATAGAGAAAGTCCTCCTGGAGGGTGGGGAGGGGGAACAGGTCGATACGTCCCAGCAGGGTTCGATCGAACACTGACCCGGCCGGCCCCGGCCTCCCACAATCCGCAATCGGCTCCGGGACTCGTCACGACCCCTCGGCCAGTGCAGCCCGGCACGCCTCGTCCCAGTTCAAAGCCACCAGGATCTGGCCGGGCTGGATCTCCAGAACCTCCACGGTCCCGGTCGGACACACCGCGTCCACCCGGTCCAGGGCTTCGCCGTGTACTCCTCCCCCATGCTCCACCAGGATGTGGGTCAGACCGGCCTCCTCCCACAGTGTGAACTGGGCCTCAGGCGTGCCCCAGGAGGGCTCGTCCTTCACCAGGGGAAGAAACCGGGCGCTCGGAGCCACCAGCCTCCCCGTGAAGAGATGAAGGCTTGACCATAGCTCCGGGGCACCCACCACGGCATCCGGCGGGGTGTGTTCCTCTACGGCCCGAACGGCCATCGCCAGCACATCGGATCGGACACGGTAGAGCTCACCCGGCCAACCGGAGGATAGCCGGACGAGGGAGACCGAGACGAAGAGAGCAAGCCAGGACCCGGCCAGAAGGCCCACGGCCCACCTTCCTCGCCCCGGACGGACCAGGTGGGTGAGAAGCCTGTGGAACCCGATCACGACCCCGAGAATCAACAGGGGTTGGAAGGGAGCGAGGAGGCGGACCGCCTGGAACGGCCAGAGGAGCAGAACGAGGAGCGTAGAGAGGAGCACGAGCGGCAGGGTGAGGCTCCTCTTCCCGATCTCCCACAAGCCCACACCCAGGACCGGAACCAGGAGCAGACCCACCCAAAGGGGGTGTCCGGTGACCCCCGGGAGAAGGAGGGAGAGGATCCGGGCCAGAAGGCTTCCGCCATTCTCGACAAGGAAGCCGAGATAGGCGATAGGATCTCGACCCATCTCGCCCAGGAGCCACCCGCCGTACGGACCGAGGATATCCTTCAGGGACCCAGGGAGCGCCAGAGCCGCCCATCGGCTCCAGAGGGCCCAGGGCAGGGCGACCGCCACCGAGCCCAGAAGGGTCCATACCCCATCCTTCCATCGCCTCCGAAAGAAGAGTGCTCCCGCCCCCCCGAGAAGCACTGCGATCCCCAGGCTACGGGTGTGGAGGGCCAGTCCTCCCGCAATAAGGAACAGGGCCAGGCGTCCGGCACTCTCCTTGTTCTCCATCCGGCTCCCGGCCCACAGGGCGAGGATCATGGTCAGGAGGAAGAGGGGCTCCGAGAGGGGGATCATGGCCACCCGCCAGAGGACCGGGGAGATCACTGCCAGCCCCACGACCACCCCGGCCAGCCCAGCCGAGAGGTCCAGTCTCTGCCGCAGATAGGCCATCATCAAGCCACCGGAAACCGCCAGGAAGAGAAGGTTCACGGCCCCGAAGAACGCGGCATTTTCCGGGAATGACGGGGATATGATCCAGACAGGCGCCAGGACCAATGGGTATAGCGGAGGAAACTTCGGTGCCAGAAATGCCCCGGGGACGCCCGTGTACCGGAGGCCTTCGCCGTTGGCCAGCGCCCGACTCAGGAGGACATAAACGCCGTCATCGTGCCAGACGCCCGGAGGGAAAGGCTCCCAGATGACCAACCCCATGCCCAGAACCAGAGCCACAACTGCCCAAGTAGCCCACCGGTCCCACCTCGGCCGTCCGGACCCACTGAGCGGGACGCCGGTCACGGCCTAGAGTTCCTCCTCCAGGTCGACCGGGAGCTGCGGATCCTGGTTCACCCAGAGCTGGAATACGTCCGGGCGAGCGTAGTGGCCCGTCACGTCGAAATCGAATTTTCCCCTGGCAACTTCCGCCAGATCCAGCTCGGCATGGAGCGTGCCTTCCCGATCCCAAAGAGGCCCCGCGAGGAGATCACCGAGGGGCCCGTAGATGGCGCTGCCACCCCGGCAAAGCACCTCGGGCCAATCCTCCAACTCCTCCTTGATCTCCAGGTCATCGGGATACATGTCGCGAGTCACGTACTGGTTGCAGCCCATGACGAAACATCGACCCTCCAGGGAGATGTGCTGCAGGGTGGACTGCCAGCGGTCCCGTGCGTCGGCGGTGGGGGCCAAATAGATATCCAACCCCTTCCCGTACATGGCCATCCGGGCCAGGGGCATGTAGTTCTCCCAGCAGATCAACCCTCCGAAGCGACCGAAGGGCGCAGGGATCACGGGGAGGGTACTACCGTCCCCCTCCCCCCAGATCACGCGCTCCGCCGCCGTAGGCTTCAGCTTCCGATGCTTGCCCAGGAGGGTCCCTTCGGGGCCAAAATAGAGGAGCGAGCAGAAGATGGTCCCCCTACTGTAAGTGCTATCCCGCTCGGTGACGCCCACTGCGAGGTAGACGCCTGCTTCCCTCGCGGCCTCCGCCAAACGGTCCGTATCGGGGCCCGGGACGTCCATGGCCGCAGCCCAATACCGCTCCCATGTCCGTCTCCCCTCCGGCTTCCTCCCTCCCACGGCGGTGCCAAAGGCCAATCCCCAGGGATACCCACCCACGTAGGCCTCGGGAAACAGCACCAACTGCGCTCCCTCCTCCGCCGCCTCCTTGGTCATGCGGATCACCTTGTCCACGCTCCCCTCCCTGTCGAAAAAGAGAGGGGCAGCCTGGACCACGGCCACGTTCACCATTCTTGGCGGAGAGCTCATTGATCACACTCGGTTGGGATCGGAAAGGGAAAGGCGAGACGGAGGCCGATGGGGCTACCCTCCCCTGAACACCAGTTCGGTGACGACATCGCCCACCATGCCCAGAGTTTGCGGGCTGGTGTTCTCAGGGATGTCCTGGGGAGTGTGCCAAAGCCGGTTCGATGGGCCGTACTCGAAGTCGATGAGGTCCACCGTTGGCAGTCCGGCCTGGTTCAGGGGCAGATGGTCATCCATCACTCGACTCCCCACCCTTGCCGGAAAGTAGGGCCTGTATCCGAGATCATGGGCCACCTGCCAAACTCGCTGCGTCTCGCTGGGAGCGTACTGGGCCGAATACCCCTCCATGGGGAAGCTGGGATCCAGGTCCCCCACCATGTCCAGGAGCAGCCCGAAGGACCAGGGGAGCGGCCTCGGCATGGTGGCGGCGAAGTACTTGGATCCAAGGAACATGTCCTGGGTTCCGGGCCCATAATCCTCCCCATCCACGAAGAGGAGGTCCACACCCAAGGGCGGAGGCGCCTCGGCCATCAAGCTCGCGAGGTGGAGGAGGATTGCCGTGCCGGAGCCACCGTCATTCGCACCTGGGACCGGGATATCTCGCTCCTCCGGGTCGAGGGCCTGATCGGACCAGGGTCGGGTGTCCCAGTGGGTCAGCAGGAGGATCCGGTTCGTGGTCCCTGGATGGAACCTGGCCAGGAGGTTGGTGAGGGCAAGCTCCTCTCCCCGGCTGGTGGTGAACGAGAACGGTATGCGTTCCACCTCATCGGCCCAGCCTATCAGGAGGGTCTCCATCCAGGCCAACTGCGCCGCATGGCCCTCGGTTCCGGGGACCCTGGGGCCGAACGCCACCTGCTCCCGGACGAACTCGTGGGCCGCGCCCCCGTCGAAGACGGGCCGTTCCACAGGCGTCTCGAGAGGTGGCGTGGCCTTGGGACCCCCTTCGGAATCACAAGTCGCAAGAACCACCGACAGGCAGAGGAGGGCGAAGAACCTACTCATGATGGGAAGCTAGAATCGCGGTGGAGGGAAAAAAAGCCCCGCTGGCGAGGCCAGCGGGGCCGGTGCCCTCCGGGGGGTGGGCATTCCCCGAACGGGCAGAAGGTCAACAGGTACACCCACGAGCAGTGCGTCGGCTCACCCGCATTCGCTGTACCCGCACACGTGGCACTTCATGCAGCCCTCTTCGTAGGCCAACTGTCCTGAACCGCAATCGGGACAGCTCCCCATGAAGTGCTCGTGGTGCCCAGTGTACCGTGCGGGCGCCGCCTGAGCTTTCGCCGCCGAGGCATCGACCGAGCTCGCGATGGGGAGCTCCTCCTGGATCCCAGCTTGTTCTTCCAGGTACCGCTCGATGGCCTGGCCGATGGCGTCAGGTGCTGAGAGAACCTTGTTCGGGCCGAGACCAACGGCCCTGTCCGACGAAATCCCCCGCACCTGGTCACGAATCGCCGTAATGGGGACGCCGGACCGAAGGGCGAGGGACATGAGGCGGCCGATCGCTTCGGCGTCGGCGAAGGCGGCCCCTCCTGCCTTACCCAGAGTGCAGAAGACCTCGAACGGCCTTCCGTAATCGTCCTCGTTGATGGTGACGTAGATATCACCCAATGGGGAGTTCATTTTCATGGTTCGACCGCGGAGCATGGCCGGCCGTTGCCGCTTCTGGCGGGCTGCCGCAGCCGTTTGATCCCGTTCCTCCAGCTCGGACTTCAGGTGCTCCAGCTCACCGTGCAGCCGATGGATCTCTTCCCGGGCATCGGCCAGATCATGCTCCAATTCAATTCGCTCGGGGGAAGCTTCGTGGGGGTTGTTCCCGTTTCCGGTCTTACCCGTCGAGAGCACCTGTTCCGGGCGGGCGCCGTCCCGGTAGACGGTTACACCCTTTGCTCCCAGGCTGAAGGCCAACTCATAGATTTCCCGGACGTCGGCCTCGGTGGCTGCCGTCGGGAAGTTGGTCGTCTTGGAGATGGCCGAGTCGGTGTGCTCCTGGAAGGCGGCCTGCATCCGCACATGCCATTCGGGCGTGATGTCGTGGGCCGTGACGAAGACGCGCTGGATCTCTCCCGGGACCTCGTCGAAATGGATGTGTCCCTCGGTGGCGATTCGCTCCATGAGCTCCTCTGAGTACCATCCTCCATCCTTGGCCAAGCGGACGAAGTCCGCGTTCACGTCGGGCATGAGGGACCCAGCCTGTTTCCTCATGAAGGCGACGGCAAAGAGGGGCTCGATCCCGCCGGAGCACCCGGCGAAGATGGAAATGGTCCCGGTAGGAGCGACTGTGGTGAGGTTACAGTTCCTGAGCTTCCGCTCGGGCCGGACCCGCGTCCCTTCCGGGGTCCTGGTGCAGCTCTGGTTGGGTCCCCAGATGGACTTCTCCCACTCGGGGAATACCCCGCGGGTCTCGGCCAGCTTCTCGGACGCAACCCGCGCTTCTTCGTTCAGGAAGCCCATGACCCGGCGACCCATTTCCACACCTTCCTCGCTACTGTAGGAAAGGCCGAGCCGGACCAGCATGTCGGCCCAGCCCATGACGCCCAGACCCACCCTGCGGATCCGGTTCGCCAGGTCGGTGATCTCCTCGAGGGGATACCGGTTGGCGTCGATGACGTTATCCAGGAAGTGGGTGGAAAGATGGACTACCTGCCGGAGGCCTTCCCAGTCCACGCCGTCCGTGGGATCGTTCCCCCAGGCGAAATCGTCCTTCACGAACATGCCGAGGTTCACGCTCCCCAGGTTACAGACATCGTAAGGGAGGAGTGGCTGCTCACCACAGGGGTTGGTCGCTTCGTAGCTCCCGAGATGCGGCACCGGATTGAACTCGTTGGCCCGGTCAATGAAGAACACCCCGGGCTCACCGGTCTTCCAGGCACCGTGAACGATCATGTCGAAGATCTCTTGGGGGTCCTCCTGGCCCATGACCTCGCCGGACCGAGGGCTCAAGAGATCGTAGGGTTCTCCCAGCTCGAGAGCTGTCATGAACGCGTCGGTGATGGCGACGGAGATATTGAAGTTGGTGATCTTCGAGGTATCGTCCTTACAGCTGATGAACTCCCGGATGTTCGGATGATCCACCCTGAGAATCCCCATATTCGCACCCCGACGGGTCCCGCCCTGTTTCACGACCTCAGTGGACGAATCGTAAAGCGTCATGAACGATACGGGACCGGAGGCGACACCCATTGTGGACCGGACCGGGTCTCCCGTGGGCCGCAGGCGGGAGAATGAGAAGCCTGTGCCCCCTCCGGATTGGTGGACCAGAGCCATAGCCTTCAGGGTGTCGTAGATCCCGCTCTTCCCGTTGGAGAGGGCGTCGTCCACAGGCAGTACGAAACAAGCCGAAAGCTGCCCCAGTGGCCGACCGGCGTTCATCAGAGTGGGAGAGTTGGGCTCGAACTTCCCATTGGTCATCAGGTCGTAAAACTGCCGGGCCACCTCTTCCACTGCCGCCTCCGAGGCGCCGAACCGAGCGTCTTCCTTTGCGATGGTGTAGGCCACCCTCCAGAACATGACCTCCGGCTCCTCGACAGGCTCCCCCTCCTCATCCTTTTTCAGATACCGTTTTTCCAGCACGAGACGGGCGTTTTCAGTCAGCTCGGGAACGGGAAGGTCCTCGGGAAGCTTGTCGTCGAAGATGAAGGCTTCCTTGGAGGAGGAGTCGTGACCGGGCATGAGCTATTGCCTCCCTGGGCAGGCTGTGGAAAGAAGGTGGAAAACCGTCGTTCGGAGCGTCGAAAACCGGCGAGAGTCCTTATCGCCTGCGGAATCCTGATGTGGAAAAGTACCCTGAACCACAAAATCTAGAGGTATTCTAAAGATACTGCCACTAGATATTGTGGTCAAGACAGATCCCGGGGGACTGAACCATACCGCCCCGTTCAGGCCCGTCCATTGGCGTCCGGGCCGACTGTCCGGACCATGTTTCCGCGAGCCCTCCGCAGGCGGGGTTGGCGGCGAGCCCCGGGGAGACCCTATCTTTTATCCTACGATCCGGACCCGCTGCACCCCCTCGCGGGAATGAGGCCCGAGCACAAGGCCCGAGGAGGATGGACATAGACTGCATGCATCGATCGGCGGCGGAAACCACCGGGACGAAGAGGAATCCCCGTTCACCGGGATTCACCCTGGTGGAGCTCCTCCTGGTGACGGTCGTCCTCGGAATCCTCGCCAGTATCGTCTCACCGTACTTCATGCGGGCAAGGGACCAGGCCTATACTGCTCAGATTCAGGCGGATGTCCGGCACCTGGTGGAGGGCGTGGAAACGTACCTCTCCATGCACGATGGCGCGTTCCCGACCTCCCTGGAGGAGCTGGAGGGCGGCAGTACCTACGTACACACCAGCGAGGTCCAATACTGCCTCTTCGTCTCTGTCCCCCGTTCACCGGGGCGAGAACCCTACATACTCGCCCAGGCAGGCCACCCGGCCACCACCACGAAAGTCTTCATCCTCTATCCCATCTGGCGCGGTCGCATGATCGAGTTCGACAGCGGGCAGCGGGGGTGTTGAGGATGCCGATAGGAGGAACGCGTTGAGGAAGCTTAGAAAGATCTTGGCCTTGGGCCTCCCCATACTGGGGACGGTCCTGGTCTTCCTGGCCATCCTGGTCCCCGCGATATCCCTGAACCTCCAACTCCAGATCCTGGTCGCCCTGGTGGGGATTCTCTTCATTGAAGCGGGGGTGTGGCGGCTGACCGAGAAGGTCCTCCCGAGCCAGCGCAAGTACTTGGCCCTCAGGGCCCAGGTGGAGGACTTCATCGGCGGAGTACGGGTGTTGAATGCTCGGGCGGTGGCAGTGAAAAGCGAGGAGACCGCCAGCACTCGGGCAGCGTATGAGGCGGCGTTGGCCGCCCTTCATTCAGCGGTGGACCGCATGGGAGAGGTCGCGGGACTGGAAGAAGATCAATCCTAGCGGATCAGAAGGAAGGCCCAAGCCGCAGGTAGGCCCGCCCCCCCTCCCCCTCCACGAGGGGGACCGCGAACCCAACTCGAACATCCCACGTTGCGTACCATAAGGGGAGGATGCGTGCGATGACCTCCCCCCCGACCGACGCGAGAGGATCCCGGAGAGGACTGTTGTAGCCACGGAGGTCCAACTCGGGCCCCCAGGCGTTCCCCGCATCCATGAACAGGGTCCCCGCGACCCAGTCCAGGTGAAGGGGGAACAGACCGAGGCCCCGGTTTACCAGACGGATGGGGAACCGGTACTCCGCCGAAGCCGACCAGGCGTACCGCCCGAACCGACGCGCCGTACCATAACCCCTCACGGGGAAGAGAAGGCTTTGCCCGAGGTCTACGAAGGTCAACGGGCCATCCGCCCCGGATGCGCCTCCAACCTCGAAGTGATACGCGTCGGCCCCGGGCCCTCCCGCCACGCCACCACTTCCCCGAAGCCCAAGAACATGGTTCCCGAACCCGCGAACCCTGAACCCCTTGTAGAGGCTCAGCCTCCCGATCACGTCCCTGAGAGAACGGTCCTCTGACGGAACGTCCCGGAGGGAATCGGCCAGGCTCAGCTCGCGCCTGATTCGCCCTCGGAGGAACAACCCGATCCCGTCCTCCGGGCTGACGGAAAAGGCGTACCGGCGGGCATTGGAGAAACTGAAGGAGACTCTCCCTTCCCCGAGGCGGCTATCGGGTCGATTCAGTCGAAACCGGTCAGTCTCTCTCAGGCCTGCGTCGAGGAGTGTCCGGTGCTCCCAGATATGGCTTCCTGAAAGGGTGATCGATGAGAAGGTCCGGACTCTCCGACGGAGGAGGGTGGCCGACAGGCCAACCCCTCTTTCCCGTTCCACCAGGTAGAGCAGATCCCCGCTCTCGTCTGGAGCGGCGAGAGGTCCGTCGGCATCCAGGAACTGGTTGGCTGATGCCGTCAGGATGGGATTCCCGAGGCCGGCGAAAGAGTAGGAGGTCCCTCCCTGAAAGCCCCCCGGCTCCGGAGAGAAGGTCCCGGAGAGCGAATAGCTGTGCCGCCCCACAAGATCCTGGCCGGAGGTGGAGAGACCGAACCCTGGCTTCAGGACCTCCACGGATCCGGCATCGTCCCCTGGTCGGTAGGCGGGCGCCCAATACGTGGGTCTCAGCGTTGGGAGAGGATCGTACTCCTGCTCAGGGGATTGAACTGTCCGGGCGTACCGGCCGAGGTCCACCTCTCCTGAGAATGTCGCGTGCTCCGGGAAGGGGGTGAACCAATCGTCCGGGTGGAAGGGGATTCGCTCGATATGCCAACCGTCGGCATGATACCCGGAGTAGTAGATCCATTCCGATCCGGGCGCCACAGCCGGATAGGCCGCCCCACCCAGCACGTTCGTAATCTGCAATGGGGGGCCTGGCGCTCCAGTGACCTCGTCGATCTCAACAGCGTAAAGGTTCGGAATCCCACTCCGATCCGAGGACCATAGTAGCCAGCGGCCATCCGGGCTCCAGGTCGGGGCGCTGTCGATGGCTCGGTCTCGGGTGATCCGGTGGAGTTCCTCCCCCTCTCCGTTCAGGAGAACGAGGTCGTAGTTGGCCCCGGGGGTCCACCGGGCGGCCGCGATCCACTCGCCGTTCGGGGACCACCTCGGGTAGCCCCAGTGGACCTGGGGCTCGAACTCCCCCAGGGGGTGGAGGCCTCCGTCAGAAAGATCGACAAGGACCAGCCGGTTGGTGCCACCGGATCCTTGGACCGCCACCGCTTTGTCCCCAGCCGGTGCCACGTGGGGCCGGTCCAACCGCTGGCCGCGGGTGATCCGGACCGCTATCCCGTCGGATCCCAGGCGAAACAAGTCCCCCCAGACCCGGTAGGGATCCGCGTACTCCGGTTGGGAGAAGACGAGATCCCCGCCAGGCACCCAGGCGAAGCTCGCGATGCCGTTGGATCGGATCATCTTCCGGGATTCGCCCGTGACGGGATCGAATAGCCGAAGCTGCGTGTCACTGCGTCCGTCGTAGCGGGCGAATGCCACCCTCGCTCCATCTGGCTCCGGCAGGGCGTTCAGGGCGAGGTACCCTCCAGCTGTCAGAGTCTCTCCGGTGGTCAGGGGACCCCGCGCTGTCAGGGAGTCCTTCAGAGCCTGATATTGGATCGCGAGCCCCTGTTCCCATTCCCTCCAGGCGTCTGAGAACGAGACACCGAACGCGCTCTTCGAGGCAGCATTCAAGCGATAGGGCACCCACTGCCCCGCCACGGCCTCAACGAAAGAGCCCATGGCATCTTCCCCGTGGACTTCCACGAGATGGTGCAGGAAGAGGGATCCATAGATGTAGGCGCGTTGGCCGCCGGGCCAGGATTGGGAGTCTCCGGAGGTCCGGTCGATGGGCTCGAAAGCTCCCTCAAGGACGGCGGTCCTCAACACCATCTCATGGAAGCTCCCTCGGACCCTCCCGGCCTCCGTGAGAGCGGATTCGAAGTACGTGGCAATCCCTTCCACCGTCCATCCGGGAGTGGCGGACCCGGGAAAGAACGGCCACTCGGCCGGGACCCGACCAAAGACCTTCCGAAGCGCTCCCCCAAGGCCCCTGGCCCGATCCTCGTGGAAGATGTGGACCAACTCGTGCGTGACGACGAGCTCCATCCACTCATCGGTATGGGCCAGACCGAACCCCTCCATCGGCGGTGGGGCGTAGACGACGATTCGGTTGGAGGGGAAGATCTGAGCGAATCCGTTGGAGTCATCCACGTGGTCGGTTATGAGGAGGTCTACCTTCCCCTTTGGCCCCGGGACGAACCGCTCCGACAGAAGCGTCCAGGCGGTCTCTCCGCGCTCCCCAGCCCTCCGGGCCAGGTCCAAAAACCCATCTGGATACGTCACTCGGAAGTGAGCGGTCTCAAGGGTCCTCCACGCCTCGTCGGGGGGTATCTGACCGAGGCCCCCGGCCGGGGAGACCGCCAGAAAAAGAAGGAGGAAGAGGCGTGACCAGGAGCCCCGTCGGAGAGAGATCTTGTCAAACCGATCCATGTACGTCACCCTAACGAAGTCAACCACACATTGGGGCCCAAGAAAATGCAGAACAAAGAGGATCTCTGGTACCGTATCGGGTATGCCCTCGAGGTCGCTCGGCAGCGACTCCCCACCGCGCCTGCAGCGGCGTCGGAGGCGCTGAAGAAGGTGAAGGTACCCGGAAAGGCGGACGAGGCGAAGGGCAGGCTCGGCAAGGCCCTGGCCAAGGCCCAAACCCGGCAGATGGACGACGCTTCTTCAAAGGTCCTTGACGCATTTCTCACCGTTGGCGCGGGAACGGTCCTCACCCGACTCCTCTCCATCTGGCCGGGGCGGAAACGCCCAGGGCTGTTCCGGCTCCTCAAGGCCGGAGCGGCGGGCGCGGCTGCATCGTTCCTTGCGGAGCTGGCTCGCCCGGCAATCTCCGGCACCCCCCCAGAGACCGATCTCGAGGAGGAGTTCACCGATCTCCTCCTCTCCGGGGCAGGGAGGGGCCTCCTCTACGCCGCCATCGTGGAACCCCGGGTTCCGGGCCATCCGATCCTTCGAGGCACGACCTACAGTGCCCTCGAATATGCTCTGACCCCCTGGGGGGGTTTGGAGGGGCTGACCGGCACGGCCGCACCTCATCGAAAGATCCCGGTCCTTTCCGTCCTTCTTCAAAACCGAGGAGAAGAAGAACAGTTCCTCGAGCACCTGGCATTCGGGATCGCCCTGGCCCTCCTCTACGACCGCTGAGCCCAGGGTGTTCCGAGGCCAAAGGGCTTCATCGGGTCCGATTCCCCCAGACCAGGAGAGGTACCTGTCCCCG
>JBDHCH010000093.1:0-24090 GCA_039592115.1 Gemmatimonadota bacterium
GATCGAGTTCCGGGCTCTCGGCGCCCCCCGACTGAGCAGCCCCGAGGCTGAGCTGCGGTCTATCCTCGCCCGGCCCAAACTCCTTGGGCTGTTGTCTTTTCTTGCGTTCTCGCCCAGTGGCTTCCACCGCCGCGACACGCTGCTCGGGCTCTTCTGGGCAGAGATTGACCAAGCGCGAGCCCGCAGAGCGCTCAGGCAGTCGCTCTACTACCTGAGGCAGTCGCTAGGGCCGGGTGTGCTGGTGACCCGGTGGTGGAGTGACGTCCGGGCCTTCGAGGAAGCGCTCGAGGAAGGGCACAAAGAGGAAGCTCTGGAGCTGTACCGGGGTGACCTGCTGTCAGGATTCTATGTGGCGGGCGCCCCCGAGTACGAGCGGTGGCTGGAAGCCCGGCGAGAGGAGTTACGCAGGCAGGCGAGTGAAGCGGCCTGGGCGCTGGCCCGAGCCGCCCAAGCCGAGGGGAATGCGGCGGGTGGCGGACACTGGGCTCGGCGAGCCACCGCACTCGAGCCATTGGACGAACGTCTCGTAGCGGATGCCATCGGCCTTCTGGCCCGGATGGGAGATCGATCGGGGGCCCTACGGCTCTATGAGGGTTTTCGACGCAGGCTCGAAGAGGAACTCGAGGTCGATCCCGCCCCGGAAACCCAGGCGCTGGTTGCGGCGATTCGCGGGCGAGCCGAGGTGTCGTCTGAAAACACAGTCCCGGAGCTTGCGGAAGCGAAGGTCGAACCCGTCGGGAGGGCGGTGGCGGGCCCGCTGGATCCTGAGGTGGGCCCGGAAGAGGGCGACCAGCTCTCGACCGCCCCGATCCGTCGATCCTGGACGCCAGGTTGGAGAGGCGCGCTCGTCGGGTTGTTCATCGGGTTGGCGATGGGGATCACGCTGCTTCGCGTTCTGCGCCCGGGCGATGGCAGCCCAGGGCTGAGCTCGGAGCGGGTCGTCGTCGCCGTCTTCGACAATCAAACCGGCGACCCGCACCTGGATCCCCTGGGCCGAATGGCGGCCGACTGGATCACCCAGGCGCTCCACGAGTCCGGAGTAGTCGAAGTCGTGCCCAGTACACTCGGGTTGGCGCCGAGGCCCGATATCACCAACGATGAGCCCTCCGGAGGCGGCGCCCTGGCCGAGGCAACGGGGGCGGGGACCATCATCCTGGGAGCGTACTACCGTCGGGGGGATAGCGTAGAGATCCAGGCTCAGATTGTTGCCGTCCCGGATGGTCGTCTGTTGAGCGCGCTGCCCCCGGTCGGAAGCCCCTTGGATGCAACAGGCGCGGCCGTGGACTCGCTGAGTCGGATCGCGGTACGGACCCTAGCCGTTCTGAGCGAGCCCAGTCTTGCCATGTCGGCCGATCTCAGCAGGCCACCATCGCTGGAGGCCTACCGGGAGTATCTGGAAGGGCTTCGCGCATTCCAGGGGAGCCCCCCAGGCATGGGCGGTGCCGCCGAGCACTTCTATCGCGCAATCGAGCTCGATTCGGCGTTCCTCGCGCCTCTCTTCTACCTCGTCATGGCTCACGCCAATCTCGGCGAGTTCGCGCTCGCCGAGTCGAACGCCCAGGTGCTCGCGACGAAGAGAGCTCAACTCTCCGATTATCAGCGCCACACGCTGGACTGGATGCTTGCCCGACAGCGTGGAGACCATATGGGCGCGCTCGAAGCGGCGCGGGCTCGGGGCGGTATCGATGTCGGTGTCCAAGCGTTGGTCGTGAACCGTCCGGCAGAGGCGGTCGAGGTTTTGTCGGCCATCGATCTGACCCAGACCTATTTCCAGTGGCTCGCACTCATGGAAGCCTACCACCTCCTCGGGGATTTCGGGCGGGAGCTCGAAGAGGCCAGGCGAGGGCGAGCCGAGTATCCAACACGGCTGCGGATGATGGATGCTGAACTGCGGGCGCTGGCAGCGCTCGGCCGGGTCACCGAAGCCGATCGCGTCCTGGAGGAGAGCTTTCTCCTGCCCACCGAGGAGTCCTTCACACCGGCCAACCTGATGGCCAATCTCACCGCGGAGCTACGCGCTCACGGACATCGCGCAGCCTCGTCCGAGGTTGCCGAACGGGCCATTCCATGGCTTCTCTCCCGCCCCGGAGAAGATCAGGGGAGTTGGGCGCACCGCTACGGCCTGGCCCTCGCCTACTACCAGGGTGAACACTGGGAACAGGCACGATCGGTCCTCGAGCAGCTGGCTTCGGAGACCCCGGAACACATGGGCGTACGGGGATACCTGGGCGCCCTCGCGGCCCGCCGGGGCGACCGGGCAGAGGCACTCGGCATCAGCGAGGGACTCTCGGGGACCGCTGCACCGCTGGCTTTCGGGGTAGATCTCTATCGGCAGGCCAGGATCGCCTCCCTACTCGGTGATCGTGGACGCGCAGTCGCACTCTTGAGAGATGCCTGGGCCGCGGGATGGCCATACACCATTGCAGCGCATAGGGATATGGACCTCGAGCCGTTGCGGGGCTACCCGCCCTTCGAGGAATTCATGAGGCCGAAGGGCTGAGCCAGGCCCTGACCGTTCTCGCCTGAACCCCGGCAGGGGCAGAGGCCCCCGGGTTCCGGTAAACGCGCCAATGGATCCGTCGTATCTACCTTCGGTCACCAGTCCGAACCGGGGAGGTCCCATGCGATCCACGTTCTCCCTCCGGATTCGTCTTCCGCTTCCCATCCTGGCGGTGTTGCTGGCTGCCGGTACCACAGCGGCTTGCGAAGACGATGCCTCGCCCACTTTTGCGGACGATGATCGCCTTCTTACCCGCCGCCTCGAAACCGACAACATCACGTTCTACTTCGCCGAGGGCGACACGGTGAACGCCGCATACCAACAGGCGTTCCACGAGTGGGCGGTGCCCTACCTGGGGATCTCCGAGCCCCAGAGGCTCCGCTACTTCAAATACCTCGGCAACGCCCACATGACGGAGCTCACCGGGCAGACGTATGGCTCGTGGGCAGATGTGGAGGGGTACGCCATCCACTCGGTTGAGATGCAGCAGGGCCATGAGGCGATCCACTGCTATTCCCGGGCGATCGGGTGGCCTACGGACTTCTTCACCGAGGGCATTGCGGTGGCTCTGGATTTGAATCCATACACGGGCGAGGACATTGAGTTCTTCGGCGCCCCCGTTCACGATCTGTGTGGAACCTGGCTTGAGGCAGGGACCCTCTACCGGCTGGCCGACATGCTCGACGAGGAGGGGTTCTGGAGGGGGCGGTGGACACAGAGCTATCCCCAGGCCGGCTCATTCGTGCGATTCCTGATCGCGGGGTACGGCCTCGACCGGTTCAAGGAGATGTTCAGCGCCATTGACGATGACGATTCTGCGGCGGCCGTACTCAGTGCGTTCGAGGCTGTCTACGGGATTCGGCTGGAGGAAGCGGAGCTCCTCTGGCATGAGTTCCTGAGGGGAGGAGACCCGCCGCCGTAGAGCTGCCCACCAGGGCCCGGATTTGCCGGCCCAATGACCGGCCCCGTCAACAGACGACACAGACCAGTCAGATCGAACCACACCTTCACTGAGGCGGGGCCACACAGCTAAAGAAGACTCGCCAGCCCTCCTCCGTTCTTGCCAGCATGTCGTAGAATAGCGGCCTCATTTCCCTCTCCCCGATCACATTGACAAAGACTCCTCTCACCCAAGCGATTCGACTGTCTACCACGTGGATCTCGAGGTCCTCGAAGCGGACAGCCGCCCGCCGACTCGGAGGTCGCTCGAAATATTCTAGGGAACTGTCGCGATACGCTTCCCAGCCGACCTCGAGTCGGGTGCCATGCATGTTTCCGATATCGGGGAACCGGAGGAAGTAGTCCTCCCACATCTCCCAGATCTGTTCTTCCGCGTTACCTTCGAAATACCGGTATCGAGCCAGGATTTCAGCCCTGATGGTTGAAACGTCTTGCCCAGCGTCCTGGCACTGCACTTCACCGGATCCAAGGGCACCTCTGGGCACTTCCGACCTCATGGGAGGAACGGTAGACTAGCGCTGCTAGCTATCAGACGCCCTCAAATCCGAAGGGGTTTCGAGAGGAGTCCCGCGGATGGACGGGGTGGACGAGGAGCAGGGAGTTCCCGCCGAAGACCGGCAGATCCAACTACGCCAAGGGAAACCAGCGAGCCTTTCTCTCGAAAGAACCCGCGGCTTTCAAGAGCCCGGGTGAACTCCGGCCTCCGACCTCATGCTCATCGGGCGGTCACAGTATCGGGAGAATCCTGGCGGTATCTCTCGTACGTAAAAAAATCATGCAAATACGTCGTTGTTCGTATTCGAGCGCTGGGTGATTGGACGTATACTTGATTCGATCCTGTTTCGCCCCGATGGAGCGTGTCTCCTACAATGGACCAGACGAGATTCATTCGGGAAAGAAGGCAAGTTGTTGATTCCAACCGGAGCCTTCGCGAACGGAGCTGCCGGCCGGCGGGCCTGCGCCTGCCCCGGGAGCCTCACTGTATCTCTACAGAGTGAGGAGCATCATGAAAGACCCAGGACAAAGCACGGGACTCCGAACGATCTTCTCCTTCTTCCTCGGACTCATGCTCGTCGCCTTTGCCGGCGTCGGCGTGTACACGTTCTACCCCCCTCCGGAGGAACTCAGTACGCAGATCCGGGAGTTGAATCGCAGCGAGGAGATGATCCGGGATTCCCGGCCCGCGGATCAACTAACGGAGGAGGACCGGGCACAGCTTCGGGAGGTGAACCGGGAGCGGTACGCCTTGCAGGATGCATTCCGGGAAGAGCAACGGCCCTGGGGGCGAACCACGAGCATCATCCTCATGGTGACCGCAACGCTGGCCATGGCGGTTTCCCTGATTCGAGCAAGCCAGCTACCGGTGATCAGTAACGGGTTGTTGTTGGGGGGCGTGTTCACGATGCTGTACGGAGTGGGCTGGATCATCGCCACGGATGTGTCGAAGGCGCGATTCGTGGTGATGGCCATCGCCCTGGTGATCACCCTGGCGCTGGGCTACTTCCGCTTCGTTCGCAGCGGAAAAACGGCCGCGGACAAAGCCGGAGCGGCCGCTCCGGGCGCCGAGGGCATGGCCGACATCGAATTCCGCCTCCGGGCTCTCGAAGAGCGGATGAAAGAGGCTGCGCGGGTGCTGGGACAGACGGAGCCCTAGCGCCCCTCGTCCTTTGGCGAAGGTGAGGGTCGTTCCCACGACGCGTGAAGGGCTCTTCTATCCGTGTTGACGCTGTCTGTGGCCGAGCACCAGATCCTGTGTTCGCTCAAGGGCGACTCACGGAGCCTGGCGGGGGCAGCTCCATCTCACGCTCGGTCGGGGCGACCTCCCTCGCGACCTGGCCGGTATACGGCACACCCCCTATCCGCACCTTCCTTCCCCGATCTTCCTGCTGGCCTGCGTCGGCTCAACTCTTCGTGACGGTTCCCTCCGGGAATGCTCCTGTCTGCAATAAGCGCCACAACTCCACCAGAAGCTTCCTGGCCAACGCCACGATCCCGATCCGTCTCATCCGCTGCTTCCCCCACCCCACTTCTCCTGATACCATCGGCTCGAGGCACTGCCCGGCTGATACCGGAGCCACCCCCAGGCGATCTCGATGGCCATGGCCCGCACAAGGCGGTTACCTGCCTTGTCGATCCCCCGCTCCTGGTGCTGATCCCCGCTCTGATTCGATCGAAGGCGGTTCTGGCGCCACCCTTCACATGGCCTCAGGGGTCCGGACGGTGGGACCCTGACCACCCGACTCCATTGTCTCCCTCCCCCTCCTATCCTTCATAGGGCCGTCATGGTTCCTATCCTCTCCTATCCCTGGCTTGCGCAACGGGCCCCGAAAGAAACACCCCACGAGGGTAGGGTGGTAGCGGGCCTCAGACAGGGGAGTGCGTGACCTCCGTATAGAGGGTCACGGCGGCCTCCCCCGGGCCACTGTCAGAATCGGGCCCTGCTGTGCGTTGAACTGTGGAGGCCGACAGCGGTCAGCCGTGGCTGGCCGCGGGATCGGACGGCAGAACCGGGATCGCCCTCGCCGGACCTCGGCCCCGAGGCGTCGCCCGGTGCAGGATCTCAACGCGGGGTTTCACCATGACTCGAGGGTGGAAGACGTTCCGGCCCCAACCACTTGTTGGATGGACGCCCTGGATCCGACTCGTGGGTGCCATTCTCCTACTCCCCTGTTTGGCCCTGGGCCAGCCGGTGCATGGGCTCCAGGCCGAAGCCGGGAAAGATCGAGCCCCCGCCCTCGGGCTTCTCACAGGCACCATCATCGATGCCGAAACCCGGCACCCCCTAAAGGGCGCGTCGGTGTCCATCGAGCCGGCGCCCCATGGGCTCATGGCCGGTCTCGAGACCGGCACCGCCGGATTGCTCAGCGTGAACCGGGTGACGGTTTCCGATGACAAGGGCCGCTATTCCTTCCCCGGCCTGGGCCCAGGTTTGTACCGTCTGCGGGTGGAGTTGTTAGGGTACCGAAGCGCGACGGTGGACGTGGAGTACCGGGGCGCCAGGGAATCCACGGTGTCCGTGGGGCTCGAGGTCGAGCCCATTCCCCTGGAGGCCATCGAGGTCGAGGGTGAGTCGGTCGTCCCTATGAAGCCCGTCTCCTGGGGTCCCGAGGCCGAGGGAGCCGTTCGGAGCGATGCGGAGGTCGTCAGGCAGGCCCGGTTCCTCCAGAGCGACGTCCGCTCCCTGACCCGAGCCGACATCGGGGAGGCCATAACCCTGGGAGAGACGGACCTCTTCCGGGCCATCCAGCGACTACCCGGAGTCCACGGCAGGGATGACTGGTCGGCGAACCTCCTGACCCGGGGTGCCCGCTGGGATCTGACCCGCTTCTACTACGACGGCCTGCCCCTCTTCAACCCCCTCCATGTGGGAGGGGTGGTCTCGGGCATCAGCCCCAATACGGTGGGTACCGTCATCTTTCACCCGGGAGTCCGGTCCGTCGAGATGGGAGAGGGGGCGGCCGGGGTGGTGGAGATGTTCAGTCGACCCGCTTCGGCTTCCCAGGCCGCGGGACTGGCAGAGATCTCGGCGCTGAGCGGGCGGGTGGCCTGGGAGGGAACCTACGACGAAGGACGCAGCGGGATCGCCTTCTCCTTCCGCAGAACTTACGTGGATTGGCTCACCACCAGCATAAAGCAGTCGAACGAGGACAACGACGCCGAGTCCGACGTGGACCGAATCCCCTTCGGATTCCAGGACGTGTCCTTCCGTTGGGATCAGCGGATCCGGAGCGACTACAACCTCGAATACGTTCGCCTCAACGAGAACGACGAGATACGGGCCGACATCCCGGACGTCCTGCACGGGAACCGGGGCGACTGGGGGAACGACCTCAAGCGCCTCACCCTGGAGATCAGGAAACGAGGATACAGGGTCCGGCTGACGAAAGGCGCGAGCGCGTACAAGGCTTCCCTGACCACGGCGGACCCGGACCCCGAGATCGTGGACGAGTACGACGCGCCAACGGCACCGCCGGCCTGGTCAACGGTCCGAGTCCGGATGAACCGTGCCACAATCGAACCGCTGGAAGGGGACGGAGCCCTCGCTCCATGGCGGGGAGGGATCGACCTGATCACAACGGACGTCAGCTACCACGGGCCCGCCGCGGTTCCGTTCCCCGGCGGTGCCACCCTGGGCCGCACGGGCCACGGAAGTCAGGTGAAGCGCACCAGCCTTTGGGCCGAGGGACGGTGGGACAGGGGGCCCCGCTTGAGCATCCATGCCGGGCTGAGGACCGACTGGCCTGAGGAGGAAAGCGTCCTGAGGGTTTCTCCCCGCCTTACAGCCGCCTACGAGCTCAAACCCGACATCCGCCTCACCGCCGGCGTCGGCCGGCACTACCAGTACGTTCAGGCCGTGGCCGGTACGGGGTTCTCCCTGGGGCCTGCCATCGAGCCCACCCACATCTGGTTGCAGCACCGAGGGCCGGTTCCTCCTCTGGAGTCCGACATCCTGAACGTGGGAGGGGAGATCTGGCTGGGACGGGGGTTCCTGGCCAGCGGAACTGCCTACCTCAGATCCTCCAGGGGGCACCTGGTCTACGACCCCGCAGGGGGGGAGGTCCGAGCCATCCCCGTCCTGGAGGGTGACGCTCTCTCCGATGTGTGGCAGGTGGCCGACGGCACCGCCACGGGTTTGGACCTCTCTCTCAGGAGGATCTTCGGGCGGGTGACGGGATCCCTGGCCTACAGCCTCTCCAAGGCCGACCTCAACGCCGGGGGTATCACCTTCCCCTCGCCGGGGGATCGGCGGCATGCCTTCGACGCCACTGTGATGGTTCGCCCCTTGGGGTGGATGAAAATCGGCGCCGCGTTCACCGCCGTCTCCGGCCTCCCCTACACCCGCTTTGTCCCGGTGGCCGGGGTGGAACCGGAGGTCTTTCCCACCGAGGGGAACATCGTGGGTGTGGCCCACCGGGCCAATGCGGAACGGGCTCCCGCCCTGGCCAGCCTGGATCTGCTCCTTCAGTGGGAGGTGGACTCCTTCGGGGGGAAGCTGGGCGGATACATCCAGGTGAAGAACGTCAGGGACCGGACGAATCCCGCCAGCTACTTGGGCTCGGGGTGGTGCTGTCTCCATGGCGGGGATATCAGCGGGTGTCCCGGCCAGGAGGTGCTGGTGGATCGGTTCGAGGACGGGATGATGACCCTGCCCTTCATCGGCTTCTGGATCCGCTTCTGATGAAGGCGTAGGCGCCATGGACCCTGCCGCCATCTATCGATCGGAGAGCGAAGCCCTCTTCCGGTATCTGGTGCGGATGACCGGGGATTCGGACCTGGCGGCTGACCTCCTTCAGGAGACCTTCCTTCTCCTCGTCAGGAAGCCCCCGGCCTCGTCGGAGAACCTGAAGGGATGGCTCTTCAGAGTCGCCACCAATCAGCTTCGGGACCACGCCCGCAGGGGGAAGCGTAGGATGGCCCTGGTGGCTCAAGGCGCCGGAGCGGAAGCTCTGGCGGATCCGCCACCGTGGCCGGATCAGGCTCTGGTGGGGCGGGAGGAGTGCGGCGCGGTCCGGAGAGCCCTCGACCGTCTGTCGTTGCGGGACCGCACCATCCTCCTCATGCGGCAGGAGGGATTTCGCCACCGTGAGATCGCCGAGACGGTGGGCACCACCACGGGGTCGGTCGGCACCTTGATCGCCAGGGCGCTGGACAGGGTCAGAAGAGAACTGGAGGGATACCATGAGTGACTTCGAGGGGATTCCAGGTGCCAACGGCGTGTCACCCGACGTGGACGGCATGATCGTCCGGTATCTGGATGGGGAGGTGTCGGGTTCCTCCAGAGGAGAAACCCAGACCCTCTTGGAAGCCTCCCCGGAGGCGCGGGAACGACTGGAGGAGCTCAGCCGGAGCTCCGATCTTCTCTCCGATCACCTGGCGGACATCCCCATCCCGGCGACCCCCGAGCTCCGCTTCCCTCCCACTCTTCCTGCTCTGGTTGCTCGCCACCGCATGGCCGCAGGTATCGCCTTGTTTTTCCTTTCCGTCAGCTTCCTCACCCCGGCCCGGGCCTGGATCGTGGAAGGAATTCGAGCCGTGGCATCCGTCGTGATCCCTGGGGAGGAGGCGGTCCTCCCGGCTCCGGCGGAGGAGGCGGGCCCCTCTACCGTGAGCTTCGTTCCCGTAGGAGCCGAGCTGATGGTGTCGGTGGGGGACCACCAGGCTTCGGGACGCCTGACGGTGGTTGTGGTGGAAGGGACGCGAGCTTCCGGTGAGGCGTCGGGTCAGGGAGCCGGGGTCGAGCTCCTGATGCTCCCCGACGGCATCGAGGTCCGGAACGGCCCCGGGTCGATGACGGACTACACCGTCCGGGCCCCCCGGTCTCTCCGGAGCGTGCGCGTCCGGATAGGAGGTAGGGAGCAGGCGGTTCTTGCTCCGGGGGAAGTGGAGGTCGGCCACGCCTGGGTGTTCGAGCTGATGGCCCCGGGAGGCTGATCCCGACCTCCGGTGCTGGGGCTCACCCTGCTTGGCTTCCCACCTCACATCGGAAGCGGAAGTTGTTCTGGGTCCTCACGGCGCAGGTTCCTCCCGGCTCCACGTCATACGGCACCGCGGCGCTGTGCAGGTTCCAGGGTATCTTCCAACTCCTCGACGGTGACCTTAGCCGCTTCCAGAGGTGAGATCTGCCTTCTTTGAGAGCAGCCGCCCCGCCAGGACGTAATCCAGTACCCATTGAGGGCGAGCCCCATGGACCGAAAGCTGCCGTTCCGAAGTGTAGCACAGGCCGTGGGCCTGCTAGAAGGGTGTTGCAGAAGTGGGGTGCGGCCGCGCACAGGGGTGTTCGCCTGCGCAGTGCTCGGCGGTCTCGCGGAATTGCTGGCGGAACCTGCCGTCACGAGGGCCGCTCGGCTGCGAGTGCCAGACATTCTGCCGCCGTATGGCACCGCACCCCCCCTGTGCGCGACCTCACGCTTTTCAGACCCGAATATTCAGCTCCATTTGCATTCCGGGAGCGTTCGAGGGTCTCTTCTCAAACCCATGCTTCTCGTAGAAACCCGCCTTTCCCGAAGCCGAGAACAACCAAACCACTCGGATCCCTGCTTCCCGACACCTCTCCAGCAAAGCCTCCATGATCATGCTGCCGACTCCCCGGAGTTGGTAATCGGGGGCGACAATCATGTCACACACGAAAGCGTAGAGTACCCCGTCGGACACAATGCGCCCGAACCCCACCAGTTCACCCCCCTCGGCGTAGACAGACAATGCGTGCCAGCTGTTTGAGATGGCGGAAAAGAGCTCGCCTTCGGCCGCTTGATAAGAAGCGTTCCAGCCCGTCGTTTCGAACAAACGATGGTACGCGGCGGGATCCGGGAGTCCGACTTTGAGGGAAACCGGTTGTAGCTCAGTCAGGCACCACCTCCTTTTCTTTTTTTCGGAACGGGATGCCCAGCTTCTTCATCTTGTAACGAAGGGTGTTGGGGTTCACACCCAGGAGTTCGCCAGCTCCACCTGGGCCATGGATCTTCCCTCCGCTCATTCGGAGCACCCGTCGGATGTGGTTCTGCATGACCACATCGAGCTCTAACACATCAAGGCCCGGGCCCTTTGAAGCTCCCCCCGCATCGGGCGCTGGCACCTCAGAGAAGGAGCCGCCCAGGTCGTCGAACCGAAGAGCCGCGCCGCGATGGAGGATCATGGCTCGCTCCATCACGTTTTCCAGTTCACGCACGTTCCCGGGCCACGCATAGGCCAGGAGCACCTCCATGGAGTCTACAGCCAATCTGGGCAACTCTCCAATCTTCAGCTCTTCGGCCTTCCGTTCGATGAAGTGTTGGACGAGGGCGGGGATGTCCGAGGGCCGTTCCCTCAAGGGCGGGACATGGATCGGGAATACGTTCAGCCGAAACCAGAGATCCTCCCTGAACCGCCCCACCTCCACCGCCTGCCCCAGGTCCTGATTCGTGGCGGCGATCACACGGATGTCCACCGGGATGCGTTCGGTTCCCCCCACCCGCTCCACCTCTCTGTGCTGCAGGACCCGGAGTAGCCGGACCTGAGCCTCCAAAGGCATCTCGCCGATCTCGTCCAGCAGAATGGTCCCGCCGTGGGCCCGTTCGAAGCGACCACGCTTTCGAGCCAGGGCCCCGGTAAAAGCACCCTTCTCATGACCGAAGAGCTCACTGTCGATGAGGGAGTCGGGGATCGCACCGCAGTTGACGGGAATGAACGGCCCTTCCCTTCGCCGGGAGCCGAGATGGATGGCGTTAGCAATCACGTCTTTCCCAACGCCCGTCTCTCCGGTCAACAGCACGGGGCTTTCGGTTGGAGCCACGTGGCGAACTTGCTGCATTACCTCCCGGAGCCCGAAGTCAGCGCCCACGATCTCGTCACCTGACGCCCGCAAGAGCTCTCGATTCAAGTATCGGTTGTCATCCACTAGTTGATTCTTCAGCCTCACCACTTCCCTGTGCTGCATCGCGTTGGCCAGCGCCACGAAGAAAGGCTCCCTCAGGGTAGCATAGAGTCGGGCATGATCCTCCGTGAATCGATCGTCCCCTTCCGCGATGATGGCGAGAGCCCCGCCCACTCGATCCTCCACCACCAGGGGAAGGCTCATTGCCGAGGAAGAAGGTTCCCCGAGGGACGCGAGAAGATGCCTTGTGACCGGCTCTTCTTGCGGACGGTTGATCACCAGGACCGGTGGCAGATTTCCCGCGTACCAGAGGTCCGCCATCTCCGCCATGGCGGCTTTTCCTTCTTCGGTGTAGGGGATCAGAAGGTTTAACCGCTCGCCCCTCTCGGCATCTGCACGAACCAGAATCCGCATCGCCCCCAGGTCAGGCTCACTCCTCTCGAGGTAGATCCGGTCCGCAGGAAGATGCCGAGCGATGTATTCAAAGCAGGATCGAAGGCCCTCCTCCAACTCCAGGTTCCCGCAAATCCGCAGGGTCACCTCCCGGAAGAATTCGTTCTCGTCAACCATAGCTGTCGACTCGGGTCGGAGTGTGTTGTGGTTATTCGTAAGAATATCTCGTTTTGTGAAATACCACAACCATTTTTATCAATAACCACAAACGCAAAGGCACTATCTATCCCAAATCGTTGTCATACAACAACTTGGGTCCATGGCACGCTCCTGGCTTTCTGAGGACCCTAAAAAAGGGGGCAGCTATGGCGGAAAAGAACCATCGTATCGACCTGCACTACCACATCGTTCCCAAGCCTTATGTGGAGGTTTTGGTCGATAGAGGCATCCATGGCCCGACCAATTTTCGGTTTCCGGCTTGGACTCCTGAGAAGGCGCTGAAACACATGGACCGGAACAGGACCCGGGCCGCTGTGACCTCCTTATCCTCACCGGGCGTTTGGTTCGGTGATGTCGGCCTGGCAAGGAGGCTGAGCCGCCTCTGCAACGAGTTCCAGGCTCAGATGAATGCGGACTACCCCGGGCGCTTTGGGTCCCTGGCATTCCTGCCGCTCCCGGACGTGAACGGGGCCTTGGCGGAACTGGAGTACGCTCTCGATCAACTCGAGCATGACGGTGTGGTCCTTCTGACCGATACCGAAGGATGCTACCTGGGCGATCCGGAGTACGAAGAGCTCTTCGCCGAGTTGAACCGTAGGAGGGCGGTGGTCTTCATCCACCCTCACGACGATCCTGTTAGGGAACGGCGTTACGACCTCTTCAGCCCATTGCTGGAGTGGCCCGTGCACACCACCCGGGCGGTCATGGACCTCCTCTACAGTGGCCGCCTGGAACGCTATCCCAACATCCGCTACATCCTGGCCCATGGCGGAGGATCGGTGCCCTATCTGGCCCACCGCATCGCTTCGGGCCTCGGCCATGAGGGGCCAAGTCAGGGTGGCGATTCGGCCGTTGGTGGAGATCTGGGGATTGGAACTCCGTCCCCAGAGCGAATCGAACACGGTATCGGTCTCCTGAAGCGCCTCTATTACGATACCGCCTCACCAGGACAGGCCCACCTCGCGGCATTGCAGGAATTCGTCGGCCCCGACCAGCTGGTGTTCGGGACCGACGGGGGCTGGACACCCCCAATCCAGACCGCTCAGACCATCGACGAGCTGATGGCCTACGATGGATTCGACCCGAGCGAATTGAGTGCCGTCGAACGCGGTAACGCTCTGAGCCTTTTCCCTCGCCTCGCACAGGGGGAGACGTTGTCGCTGGCCCAGTCGGCGTAGGAGGAATCCAAAATGAGCTCAAAGAAGAAGACTCCGAACGCACCGACTCTCCTCGACGTCCACCACCATATGGTGCCTCCTGTCTACCTCCAGGCCCTCGCCAAGAAAGGCGGGGACATAGAGGGGCTCCCGGAGTGGACCCCCGAACGGTCCCTTCGGATGATGGATCGTGTCGGTGTGGAAAAGGCCTTGTTGTCCCTCTCCCCCCCGGGCGCTTGGCTCGGAAACGATGAGGAAGCCGTCAGGTTGGCTCGCGCCTGTAACGAGTTTGGGGCCTCCCTGGCCGAGGAGCACCCAGACCGATTTGGAGTTCTGGCCGCCTTGCCCTTCCCCGATCTGGAGGGGGCCACAGCGGAAGTGGCTTACACTCTGGACACGTTGAAGTTGGACGGCGTGATCCTCTTTTCGAACGTCCAGGGGAAGTATGTGGGGGACCCCGAGTTCGACCCCATTATTGCCGAGTTGGACGAGCGTCAGGCCATGGTCCTCCTCCACCCGAATTCAATGCCCGACGACGATGAGAACGCCGCCCTGTATCCATGGGCTGAGTACCCCATCGATGTGGCTCGTGCGTGGGCTCGAATGGTCCTGAACGACACCCTGGTCAGGTACCCTGGCATCCGCTGGATTCTGGGACACGCCGGCGGGGTGGTTCCCTTCATGGCCGAACGGTTGGGAAAAGCCCACTACGCCAAATTGAACGGCCTCCGGTGGGGCCGGATCCTGAAAGACCTCTTCCTGAAGAGGCATGGTGGGTTGAAGCTCGCCAAGGGTGTGAGCTACGACACAGTAGGGGTGGCGAACCCCGTCAGTTCTGCGGCCCTTCGGCACCTTGTGGACCCGGACCAGATCCGGTTCGGAACCAACTTCCCCTGGGAGTCGGAGGAGAGCATAGAAGCTTCAATCCGGTCCTTGGCGGATGCGTTCCCGCCGTCTCAAACAGACGATGCCCGCCCAATTGGAATCGGAGCCTAGATCATGTTGATCATCCGTGGAATCCTGCGGGTCGTGATGCAGGTGGTTTTCTTCGGAGCAATCCTCTTTCTCCCCATTGGCACCTGGCAATGGCCCCGAGCGGTTCAGTTCCTGGTGGCGTTCGGGATCATATCCTTGGCTTCGACGGTGGCTCTCGCCAAGCTGGCACCGGCCTCGCTGGAAGCTCGGGTGAAGCGAGGGACCACGAAGAACCAACCCCGGGCTGATAAGGTGGCAACCTTGTTCCTGGCCCTCTTTCACATTGCCTGGTTCATACTGATCCCCAACGACGTCCATCGATGGCAGCTTCTCCCGAAACCGTCCTGGGTTGTGGGAGTACTCGGGGCCGTCTTTTGCCTCGTTGGGTATGGGATCATGCTCATGGCCGTATGGCAGAATTCCTACGCCACACCCGTGGTTGGAGATCAAGGCGAACGAGACCAGGTGCTCATTGACACGGGCATGTATTCCTTCATCCGCCACCCCATGTATCTCGGCCACCTGTTTTTCATGCTCGGACTACCCCTCTGGCTCGAGAGCTACCTCGGGTTTCTGACTGTTCCCGTCGTGTTCGCACCGGTGATCGCCAGGATCCTCATCGAAGAGAGTAGCCTGGTGAAGACGCTGCCAGGATATGCCGGATACCGGGGGAAGGTGCGTTACAGACTTCTTCCGCTGGTTTGGTGATCCCCTGAAGTGACCTGAATCCAGCCGCTCAGTGGCAGGGAAAACCTCATGACGAAGCAAGAACAGGCTGTTTTGATCACAGGGGCCTCCACCGGCATCGGGCGGGCCACAGCTTTTAGGCTCGATGCCGAGGGCTACCGGGTGTTCGCCGGCGTGCGAAAGGAAGAGGACCGTCAGGCTCTGAGGAAAGAAGCCTCCAAAGTGCTCACGCCTCTACTACTGGACGTCACCGACAAGGACGCGGTGGCCGATGCGGTGGCCAGGGTAAGCGGGGAGACCCAAGGGAAGCTGTTTGGTTTGGTGAACAACGCCGGACTTTCCCTGAATGGACCTCTGGAACTCATTCCGGTTTCCGAGATCCGGAAGCTGTTCGAGGTGAACGTGGTGGGCCTCTTGGCTGTCACCCGTTGCTTCATCCCCCTGCTCCGGAAGGCACAAGGTCGGTTGATCAATGTCAGCTCCGGCCATGGTCTCCTGGCCATCCCCGACAAGAGCGTCTACGCCGCATCGAAGTTCGCTGTTCAGGCCATCAGCGACTCGCTTCGGCTCGAACTTCGCCCGTTTGGTGTCTCGGTCTCCAACCTGGTGGTTGGCAAGGTGGACACAGCGGTCCTGGGCAAGATTCTCGAGGAAAGAGAAAGGCTGGCGAAGGCCGCGGACCCGACCGTCCTTGAGCTGTATTCACCCCTCTTCGAGTTCTTCGATCGGGAGGTGAAAGATCTGCCGGGAATAACGCCGGAGGAGGTGGCCACGGTCGTGGCCAAAGCAATGACTACCCAAAAACCCAAGGCCCAATACCTGGTCGGACCCGGGGCCAGGAAGATGAGAACCCTGTCGAGGCTCCCACGGGGACTCCGGGAAGGATTGATGTACAAAGCGCTCTATGGGGCCAGAAAGCTATGAGCATCTTGGAGACGCTCCATCTGCGTATGGCCGGGGACGATCTGGACCACCTCGTGGAGCTGGTGCGGAGAGCAACGGCCCCTCCTGGCAGTCGGACCTCATTGGAGGTTTTTCGCCACTCCAGGATCCAAGGTGACCTTCTCATCCAGCTCCACCGGGCCGGGCCAGACCAAACGATCGAGCCCAGCGAACTGGGGGTCCGACTGGCTTCCCTGCTTCGTATCCACGGACTCGTGGATCACTCGGTATGGGTTTCGGGAGGGGAGTCGCAGGATTCGGTCTAAGAACAACACATCGAGGGAGAAAAGGCCATGCAGTTCCCAGATTCATCGGTCCCAATCGCGACGTGTGATGCCTCCGGCTGTGAAGGATGCAGGGCGGCCGAATCCGTTCAGTGTCATTTCGGTCCCGGAGACCTCATTCATTTCTACCTGATCTCTCTTCCGGTCTTCCTGGTCGGCGGAGCCGGCATCCTGGCGGTGGGTATGGTGCCCCTGCTCATCTGGATCGGAGTTCTCGTCGCGTTCTTCGGGTTCATTGAGATTCGCGTGATGTGCTCACACTGCCCCCACTACGCCGAGGAGGGCTCGACCTTGCGGTGTTGGGCCAACTACGGGTCTCCAAAGCTATGGAAATATCGACCCGGCCCCATGTCTACTGCTGAGAACCTAGTGTTCTTTGCCGGCCTCGCCGCTGTGTTCGGATACCCTCTCGGTTTCTTGGTGGCAGGCGGACTGTGGTTCCTCCTTGTCCTCTACCTCCTCCTCGCCACCGCTTTCGCCGTGTCCCTGAAGAGGTTTCTCTGCTCCAAATGCATGAACTTCGCGTGTCCGCTGAACGGAGTGCCGGAGCCGGCCCGCCGGCTCTTCTGGGCGCAGAACCCCAGGGTAGGAGAAGCATGGGGCGCCGGGCATGCGGCTGATGGAGGATGAGAGAATGAACACGAGACCAAGAAATGTCCTTGTCGCTGGTGCCACCGGGTATCTGGGTGGCTTTGTGGCCCGGGAGTTCAAGAACCGAGGATACCACGTCCGGGCCCTGGCCCGGTCTCCGAGGAAGCTCGATCCTTTCAGGGACTCGCTGGATGAGGTCGTCCAGGCCGAGATCACCCGCCCCGATACTCTGGGAGGAGTGTGTGACGGGATCGATGTCGTCTTCTCATCCGTGGGGATCACAAAGCAGAAGAACAAACTCACCTTCAAAGACGTGGACTACCAGGGCAACCGGAACCTCCTGGAAGTGGCACAGAAGGCCGGGGTGAAGAAGTTCATCTATACATCGGTTTTTCGGGGACCCAGCCTCCTTCACCTGGACATCGTCAAAGCCCATGAAGACTTCGTGACCGCCCTCAAGGCCTCGGGGTTGGAGTACACTGTCGTACGCCCCAACGGGTTCTTCTCCGACATGGGCGAGTACCTGAAGATGGCCAGGAAGGGTCGGGTTTACCTGATCGGAAAAGGGGACAACAGGATCAACCCCATCCACGGCGCCGACCTGGCCGAAGTCTGCGTTGGCGCCGTTGATCAGGACGTTCCGGAAATCGACGTGGGCGGCCCCGAAATTCTCACACATCGGGAGATCGCCAGCCTCGCCCTGACCGCAGCCGGGAAAACCGAGCGAATCACCTCCGTTCCTGTCTGGGTGATGCGAACCTTCGTCTCCCTGACCAGGTTTTTCAACCGGCATCAGGGGGAGCTCATGGCCTTCTTCACGGAGGCCATGACCGCGGACGCCGTGGCGCCAGCCGTAGGATCTCGATCCCTGTCCGACCACTTCCATGGAGTGCGGAGTTGAACGAGGCAGGGTGGGGGGTGGAGGCGACCTTCGGCAACGTGGCCGGAGACACCTCTGACCCGGAGGCGCAGTTTTTCGCCGTGATTGCCGAGCCAACCGCATAGGAACCGACTCTTGGAACTGAAAGGAGCGACTCTAGAGCATGCGAGTGTTGATCCTGGGAGCCACAGGAACCCTCGGGCAGCCCGTGGCCCAATGCCTCCTCGACCGCGGCCATACGGTCCGAATCCTGGCCAGGCGTGCCCAAAATGCTCGGAGCATGTTCGGGGCGGATGTGGAGGTCGTCGAGGGGGACTCCACCAGCCGTGTGGTCCTCCGTAAGGCCCTGCCGGGGTGTGAGTCCGTACATGTCAGTCTTCCCACGGAGTCGGAGTTGATTGCCGTTGGGCACGTGGTCGACCTGGCCGAAGCCGGAGACGCGGAGGACCTAAGGCGGATCTCCTACATCTCCGGGACCTCAGTGCGGAAGGAGAACCGTTGGTTCGAGGTCGTGGATGTGAAGATGCGGGCTGAGGACCTCCTCCAGCGCAGCAGGATTCCGCACACCGTTTTCTGCCCCACCTGGGTGATGGAAGTTCTTCCCAATTTCATCAAGCCGGGTCGAGGCGTGGTGATCACGGGGAAGAACCCACCGGGCTTTCACTTCTTCGCTGCCACCGATTTCGGCAGGATGGTAGCCGAATCGTATGAAGACGACCGTACCCTGGGACGGCGATTGTTCATCCACGGACCGGAAGGATTCACCCTCCCGGAGGCCCTTCGCACATTTCATGAAGCCTGCCATCCCGAGGTCAAGCTCACCCACCTGAAGCCCTGGCAGGCCAGGCTGGTAGCAGAGCTCACCCGGAACAGGTCTTTGGGGTCGGTGGCCAGGCTGATCACCTACTTCGACAAGACGGAAGAACACGGTGACCCGACCGAAGCGAACGTACTGCTCGGGGAGCCAACCACGACATTGGATGAATGGATCCAAGGCCGAAAGGCTTGATCATGGAAAGCGAGATTGTCCGTTATCTGCAGCCAGAGTTCGCCCCCGTAGCCGTGGTCTGGAGCGATTCAATTCCAGATGACGCCCTTCAGTTCAAGAAGGGCAGGTTCGGATGCATCCTTTATCTCTTCGCCGAGGCATCCCGCCGTGGAAGAGTGGCTGGGGGAAACCGAGAGAGCGTCACGTGTAATGGAGGTTGCGCCGCTCTCGGCCTGGGTGTCCACTTCGATGCATCCGAGGAGCAGCTCGGCCAATTTGCCGCCCTTTTCAGCAAAGGGCTCCGATCCGCAAGCGATCAAGAAGCTTACCGGACCCACATGCAGGCCGCTCCCCAGGGTTGGCGGTTCATGTACGAGTACGGTGAACGCAGGCACCACAGCGCCGAGTTTGCGAGAGAATGGATTTGTCGAGAGCTTCCGCGCTACGACATCCCATTCGAGTACGTATTGTTCAAACCCCTGAGTCTCACAAACCCCGAGGAGAACATCCGTTCCGTCATCTTTCCAGTGAACCCGGTTGACCTTGCGGGACTGATTACGCTGGCGGGGTCTGTCATGCGTGGCACGGACCCGGTGCGCGTTCCCCAGGGACCAGCTTGTACCAGCCTCGGCGCTTTCGCCTACGCCGAGGGAGAGTCCGAAGCGCCTAGGGCAGTGCTCGGGATGACGGACGTCGACGGCCGAGAGGCTATGCGCAAGCGGTTTCGGGAAGACACCCTGACACTCACCGTTCCTACGCCTCTCTTCGAGCAAATGGAGAAGGAAGCCTCCGACTGTGTGTTCCAGCTGCCCTCGTGGCAGGCCCTGGTCGGAAGGAGGTCAGATGACTCAGAATCCTGATGAGGGCAACCCGAACCTACCAGCGTGAGGAGATACCGATGGAAGTAAACCAGGTGAGAATCATCTACTTCTCCCCTACTGGCACAACAAAGAAGGTCCTGGGGAGTATTGCCAAAGGTATCGCTGCTGAAGATGTCGAGCATATCGATTTGACCCTTCCGGAAGGAGCTCAGAGGGCGATTCCACCCTTCTCAGATGAACTCGCACTCATAGGTGCACCCGTATACGGCGGTCGCTTGCCAGTGGATGCGATCCATCGATTCAAGAAACTCAAAGGAAGCAAAACCCTGGCGGTTCTGATTGTTGTATATGGGAACCGGGAGTTCGAAGACGCATTGTTGGAACTGAAGAACCTTTCGATTGAGTTAGGCTTTCATCCGGTTGCCGGTGGTGCATTCGTTGGGGAGCACTCTTTCGCTACAGAGGACATCCCCATCGCGAATGGACGCCCGGATAGCCAGGATGTTCAGAAGGCAATTGATTTTGGCAGGGAAATCAAAGAAATGGTCACAGCGTTACCATCATCTGATGCCAAAGCGAATTTGGTGGTTCCCGGCCGATTTCCATATGAAGGCGGGCCACGATCTATGGCTGTCTCACCCGTGATCAGAGGAGACACATGCGCAGTTTGTGGTACGTGTTCCAGTGTATGTCCAACTGGAGCCATTTCTGTTGACGGGAGCGTAGCAACGAAGATCGAGTTATGCATTCGCTGTTGTGCTTGCATAAAAAGCTGTCCCACAGGTGCAAGGGTTTGGGAAGACAGCATGATGACGGAGATTGCCAACTGGTTGAATGAGAATTGCAGGGCCAGGAAAGAACCTCAGGTCTTTGGGATAGATGTGTAGGGCCCAAGTGTGCCGGGGGTTTTCCTCGAAGAGGGAGGGCTGGACGACCAGCCCATCCGCCATGACCTCCAATCTGGGGGCGCTGAAGATATGATGGATGTCGTCTTGCAGGGAGTGGCCGCCGGAGTGTTGGGGACGTTGGTCATGGATCTCGGGAACCTGCTCTTGGCCCGAGCCGGGATTATCTCGAAGATAGACCTGGGGATGATCGGGAGGATGGCTGCGGGCTGGACCCGTGGGCGCTTCCGGTATCGCCACCCGGTCGAGATGGAAGAAGTGGCGAGGGAGACTCTCTACGGATATTTCACGCACTACGCCATTGGCGTGAGTTTCGCGGTTCCATATGTGCTGGGTTGGGCCCTCATGGTGGGAGGACCCGCATCTCCAGCGTGGGCCCTGGCCTATGGCGTCGCGACTACGGCTGCCCCCTGGTTTTTCGTCTACCCCGCCATAGGGTTTGGTGCCCTTGGTCGGCGGTCTCCCGATGGTCTCAGGGCGGTTCTCTCCCCCTTAGCCAATCACTTCTTCTTTGGACTGGGCATGGCGGTCGGAATCGCATTCGTGTGAGGGCAGGAGAGGGTACAAACGCTGCCGTGTTGTAGCTTGTCCCTTCAATCGAGCTAGAGTGCCTGTCTGGTCGGAGGAACGCGAACCAGGTACGGGACAGGCCCTGTCGGAGATTGGTTCGATCCTCGCCCAGCGCATACCCACGGCCCCTGATTCTCCTCGGTGGCGCACGGACTTCTACCGGGTCGCATCAGGGGCCAGCGTACCCATCGTCGCAGTGGCCCTCGACTTCTCGCGGAAGAGGTACGTCATCCACCCTCCCCAGGTGATGACCGGCGATTCGGGGCAGGAGATCGCGCACCTGCAAACGTTCTTCCGAGCCGAACAGGCCTGCAAACCCGACCGTTACTGAGGAAGGCCCAACCACGCCCACCGGGGCCGGTGGGCGGGAATCGGTCTACCCCTTCTACGGCGCCGGCGGCGGTGCAGGGGGTTTAGCCGGACGGCCGAAGCGCCCGCGTGGCACGACAGGCTGCGCGCGGACCCACACCCGATGCTCATAGTAGGCGACGATGCGGGCGCTAACGGAACTCCTCGTGTCCTCCGCCGCCACCTCGAACCGTGCATACCGCTGCGGGTCGTTCGACACCGTGAACCACCACCATGAACCTCTGGAGGGATCCCCTCGCTGTTCGGGAGTGCACTCGTACGTGCGACCACCCTCCTCGAATGTGAACGCTGCCAACATCGGCGTCACATCTCCCGTCACCTTCACCTCCCACTTCCTTTCATGTCCCACTCCTTTCCGTGCGTGGAGCCGTCGGAATCGTGCACCGAGCGGCTGCCAACGCCGGTCTCGTCATTCGCCATCGGGGGCATCCTCGCCGGGTGCCTCCTCACCGTGCTGCTCTTTCCGGTCCAAGGTCTCCTGGCGCTTTCTCTCGGCCTTCTCTTCGTTCTTCTTCTGTTTCTTGATCTCTCGCTGCCGCTTCTCGAAGCCGTAGTTCACTCGTCTCCCCATGCCACCTCCGCGTACTCAGGAATGAAGCCCAAGAGGGTCCGCGTGCATTCGCACGCACGGACCCGTCGGTCGAACAACCTCATAAAGATACCGCGATCTTGTGCTGAGAGTGCGGCGCGCAGCGTCACGTCGTCGCGGGCGAGGGTGCTGTCAACTCGGTGTTGCCGAAGGGATGCCAGGGCATGACGATATCGCTGAACCAGGATTTCGATCACGTCCCCGTCTCGGTCCACGGCCCGCCACAGGTAGTATCGCTCACCCCTGATCTTCACGAAGACCTCATCCAAGTGCCGAACGTCGCCCGGTCGACCCCAATGAGCCGTACTCTTCACTGGTAGGAGCATCTGCCGCTTTTTCCCACAAGCATGCCGGAAAATGCCGGGATTGATCTCCACACTAACCGGCCCAACTTGACGCAGGAATCGGCCCAGATTCGAGAGGGAGAGGACAAAGCTCCGCGCGTCCTCTTCATCAAACGTGATGGAGGGAGTTTGCCCCCGACATCGAGCAGTTCGTCAGCGCCCTCTTTCACCTTCTATAGGCAGGTGCCATCCTTCCTAGACCCTGAGAGCCTCGGAGCCGCACCCATGGATTCCCTGTTCGTAGTGTTAGGGCTGAATCTGGTCTTGGCCATCGCGGTCATGGCCACCGTTTGGTTGGTCAGCCTCCGGCTTCGAGACGTCAGCATCGTCGACATCGTGTGGGGAGCAGCGGGAGCCCTGATGGCGGTCAGCGCTTTTGTCATGGCGAATGGGGCTTTTCCTCGGCGCCTCTTGATCACGGGCATGACTGTGATCTGGGGTTGTCGGTTGGCCTTTCATATCGGGATTCGGAAGAAGGGAAAGGGCGAGGATTTTCGGTACGCCGCCATGAGGGCGAGGCGGCCCGGGTCATTCCCCCGCAGGAGCCTGATCACCGTATTCCTCTTTCAGGCGTTTCTGATCTGGGCAATCAGCATCCCCGCCCAGGTGGCCCAGGTTCATGATAACCCCCCCAACCTCACCGCCCTGGACTTTCTGGGGTTGGGCCTCTGGCTCATAGGGTTTGGATTCGAGGCCGTGTCCGACCTCCAGCTCCGAGGGTTTCTCAAAGATCCTGGGAACAGGGGTAAAGTGATGGACCGGGGGCTATGGCGCTTCTCCCGGCATCCCAATTACTTCGGGGATTCCCTCGTCTGGTGGGGGATTTTCCTCGTCGCAGCTGCCACCCCCATGGGGTGGGTGACCGTTTTCAGTCCTCTCCTCATGACCTTCTTCCTAATGAAGGTTTCGGGTGTCCCCATGCTGGAGGAGGCGCTGGCAGAACGGAGGAAAGGGTACCGGGAATACATGCGGCGGACGAGCCCCTTCTTCCCCTGGCCACCGAGAAAGAAGGAAAAGGAGGCATCTCTTACTTCATGAACAGCCAACCCCAAACGCCGTAGGTGATGGCGCTGACGCTCGCGCAAAGCACGGTTCCCCACAGCAAATCAACAAGGGCAATCTTGACGGAAAACCCCTCCATTACTGCGAGGCTGGTGAGGTCGTAGGCGGAGTAAGTGACCAATCCAAAAAACGCACCCATCAACAAAGCGTGGCCCAGGCTCTCCCTCTCGATGGCCGGCCACACCACGAACAGCACTATACCGGCCACAAAAACCAGATAGAACACGGCGGCTGCCACCCAGTTGACATCGGACCGCATCAAGTGTCCGAGGTGGGTCTGGTAGAACGAACGAGCAATGAGACCCAACCAGGCCAGGTCTATCACCAGAAAGGTGGGTAGGGCAATGGCGTAAAGCTTGAAAAGTCCCGAGATCGTCATTTCGGTCTCACCGGTTCAAGAGCCAGATTGCACCGTTCAACACCGCAGCGAAGGTGACCCAAGCCTCATAGGGCAAGAGAAGCATGCCGGCAATGGGAGTCACACGCCAGAAGAGAACTATGGTG
>JBDHCH010000094.1:0-13873 GCA_039592115.1 Gemmatimonadota bacterium
AGAGCTCACTCATGAAGCTCTGCGTGAAGCGCATGACTTCCAGGTCACTCTTGCCCTTGGGATCGAAGTCCGATCCACCCTTACCGCCCCCCATGGGGAGGGTGGTGAGGGCGTTCTTGAACACCTGCTCGAAGGCCAGGAATTTCAGGATTCCCAGGTTCACCGAGGGATGGAACCGCAGGCCGCCCTTGTAGGGCCCGATGGCGCTGTTCATCTCGATCCGGAAACCACGGTTCACCTGTACGTCACCCTGGTCGTCCACCCACGGCACCCGGAAGAGGATCACCCGCTCGGGCTCGATGATCCGCTCCAGGACCTTGGTCTGGCGATAGATGGGGTGCTTGTCGTAAACGATCTGGATCGAGTCGGCCACCTCCTGCACCGCCTGGTGAAACTCCGGCTGTGCGGGGTCTTTCGCCTTTACCGCTTCCATCAACTTGCCAACGTAATCGCTCATGCTCTTCTCCCTATACGGAGGTCACGGTCCGGGTCGTCTGCGGACACGTTGTGGATTGATTCCCAGCAGAAAAAAAGAAAGTCCGGCCTGCCCCGTAGGCAGAACCGGATTGTATCCGTGTATCGGTATGGACTGAAAAGCAAAAAAAAGGGGGAGGAGAGTCCACGGGGCCCGGGGAGTCGGGTTTCCCATCTCCTCGCAGAGGAAGGGGCGTCCCCGAAAGGGGGGACTGGATGGCTCGATTCTCGTCCATCGTGAGCAGGCCTTCGGTCAGAAGGCCACTCTTCATTCCCGGTCGCGTTTCCTTGGCTCCCCTTCTCACATCCCCGGGGAGAACCGAGGCCCCCTGACATCGAATCGAGCTACGAGTGGGATGACCTCGGGCCCGTTCGCTCCACGTCGCCGGACAACCTGGCGAACCCTTGGAAGTGCGGCAAGGCCTGTGCCAGAACGCTTTGTCATGGGTGTGGGCCGGCGTCAGCCCCCCGATCCCGAGGCGGTTTGCTTGGTGATCCAGTCGGCCAGGTCCTGAATCACTTCCATGTCTACATGCTTCACCTGAACCGAGTATTCCTCAGGAGTGGCCCGGCCCTCCCCGGGGGCAAAGAGGTGGCTCAGGGCAGGATAGAGCTTGAACCGGACTCGGGCCTCTCCGGCCAGGCCCTCCTCCCAGAGTCGGAAGTCTTCCGTGGTGCTCTGGTAGTCACGGGCGCCTTGGAGAATAATCAGGGGAACCTGGAGACGCCGAGCGGCATCAACCGGATCCACCTCCTCCACTTCCCGCCAGTACCCTCTCCTGACACCCAGAATTGGCTCTTCGGGGCCCATGTCCCCGGCCAGGGCCCTGTCGACTTCAGCAATGACGGAGTCCAGTTGGGTCCGTCCGGCGGAGCTCGAGGCCTCCTCCAAGGAGCCGATGTACTCCAGCTGGTCCTTTATGACCGTGAGAAAGGGGCGGACGGGCGCCGCCAGTACGGCTATGCCGGCCAGAGCGCCATCTCTGAGGCCGATATCCGGTGCTAGCATCCCTCCCAGGGAATGGCCCAGAAGGAACACTGAATCCTCGTCGATCTCATCCCGGTTTCGCAGGAACCGGATGGCCAGGAGGGCGTCTTCCACCACCTCTTCCTCGAGCCCGATGTCGGCCGGAAGGGCTCCGCCGTAGACTTTGGTCCGCTTGTCGTATCGAAGAACCGCGATGCCTCTCGAAGCCAACCCCCAGGCGAGGTCCCGGAACGGTCGGTTTCCCCCGATGGTCTCGTCTCGGTCATTCGGCCCGGAGCCATGCACCAGGACGATTCCCGGAAGCCGTCCGTTCCCCAATGGCAGGCTGAGGACGCCGGGTAGGCGCCACGGGTCCGATCCCACCTCCACCTCCACCTCGGTGAAGGACCCCTCCTCGACATAATCGGGAGCTTCGTCAGTGGGCGGTTCAGGCGGAAGGATGAAGAACCCCGAGACCTCGAGCTCGGCATTCAGGACAACCCGGAGAATGACTTCCTGGTTCTCGAACGCGGCCCGGAGATTCGCTCTATGATAGGTTTGGACTTCATCGACGGGCCCTTGCTCGAGAGTCTGGAGCACCCCGAGCTGAGCTGAAAGCTGGCCCCAGAGGGTCTCGAGTTGGGGGGCATCGAAGGAGCCTTCCGGCACGGCCGGGTCCACCCTTTCGGCGGCAGCTTCGAAATCTCCGGCCTGGAGGTAAGAGATCCATTCGATGGCTACCCGGCTCCATCGGTCGACCTGGGCACCAGGCTGCTGGGAGAGAACGGATCCTGGAAAACTCATAGTCATCCCCGAGAGAACGAGTGTGAAGACCAGGGTGGGCAGAGCTCGAGCCATATCTCCTCCCGACATTGGGTGAGGGGGAATTCTTCCGGATACCTTTTCTCTTACGGTCCTGGGATCCAGGATCTTCCCCGTACTGGAAACCGGAGCTCATACGCCTTGCGTTTCAACCGGCCCCGATCCGGGCCATCCCACGGGTGAATCTGAGGGTCCGTTGCCGAGGGCCGAAAGATCTGGCTAACTTCGGCCGGCTTCTCACCAGAGACGTTCCTTCCTCTTCCGGAGTCCGGCCGTGGCCTCAGGCAAAACCAAAGGCAGCGTCAACCACCTGGCCATCGCCCTCGGCCTCCTACTCGGGTTGGGCCTCGGGCTGGCGGCCTCGGCGACGGGGTCCCGCACTCTCATCGGAATCGCGGTAGCCTTCAGGCCCATCGGGACCGCCTTCGTGAATGCGATCCAGATGGTGGTAATCCCGCTGGTCATGGTTACGGTCTTTCTCGGGGTCGGAAAGCTGGGCGACCTGAAGAAGCTGGGGAAGTTGGGGGGACTCTCCCTGGGGCTGGTCTGGTTGAGCTATTTCCCCGCGATCGGACTCGGGATTCTCGGGATGAAGGTGGGCCTCCGGTTCTCGCCGGGCGTCAGCCTCCCGCCAACGGAAGCCACCACCGCTCCAGAGCTCCCGGGGTTCGTGGATTTCATCGTGAACCTCATTCCCAAGAACCCATTCGAAGCCGCCGCCAACGGGTCGCTTCTTCCCCTCCTCGTGTTCACCATCCTGCTGGCTGCAGCCACGATACCCCTGGCATCGGAGGCGAAGAAGGGGCTCTTCGACTTGGCCAAGACGCTCGGAGATGCCCTCATCCAGCTGGTCCACTGGATTCTCTGGACCGCCCCGTTGGGTGTGTTCGCCCTGACGGCACCTCTGACGGCGGAGGCGGGATGGACCATGCTCCAAAGCCTCGCCGTGTTCGTGATCACTGTGATCGTACTGAGTTTCATTCAGTGGGGTGGGGTGTACCTCCCGGTACTCTGGTTCCTGGGGAAGATGAACCCCCTGGAGTTCCACAAGGCCACGCTGGGGACGACGGCCATCGGGTTCGGTACGACCAGTTCCATGGCATCCCTACCGGTCATGCTGGAGGAGGCTGAAGACAATCTGGGGTTGTCCGAAGAGGTATACCCCCTGGTCCTCTCCCTCCTGGCTGCGCTGAACAAGGCGGGCAGCGCGCTTTTCCAGGCAGCATCCGTGGTCTTCCTGGCCCACCTCTACGACGTCCCCCTTCCCACCTCCGCCGTCGCGGGCCTGTTCGTGGCGGTCTTCCTGGTTGCTCTGACGGTGGCCCCGGTTCCAAGCGCGTCAGTGGTGACCCTGGCCCCGGCGCTGGACACGGTGGGGGTGCCGATCTCGGGCCTGGCGATCCTCTTCGGCGTGGACCGCCTGCCGGACATGTTCCGGTCCGCCGTGAATATGACCGGTCACATGGTGTGGGCGGTGGTGGTTCAGGAGTTGACCATGGGAGGGAGGAACCCGGGGGCCGATGGCGGTGGCAGCCAGGGGGCGAAATCGGAACTCTCAGGGGGGTAGGTCCCGGGCTTTGGGCCGGAGTCCGTAACACACGAATCCAACCTCGGATTCAGATTGTCCCATGGGGGGACATCCCGACCTATCCGAATGTACCCATCGGTGTGGGGCCCGGGGGCCAGACCGCCCAAACCCCCGCCCCGTGGTCGAGGGCCTGGATCAACCTAACCGGTGAAGGCCGCCCCATCCGAGGTCGGACTGGACCGGCCCTCAGTAGATGTCCACCTCGATGTGACCGTCCTGGTCGACCCACCCTCGGTACATTCCTCGGGTGTTGAACACCATCTCCACATTTCCGTCCATATCGAGGGCCACCACCCCACCCAACCCCCTCCGGTCGGCCTCCAGCTTCTCCATGATGACCTGATCGGTGGCCTCTCTCAGCGAGATCCCGAGATAGGCCATTCGGGCCTGGATGTCGTGGGCCACGGCATGCCGGATGAAGTACTCCCCCCAACCGGTGCAGGAGACGCCGCAACGGGAGCCTGCGTAGGTCCCGGCGGCGATGACCGGGGAATCTCCGATCCGTCCCCATTTCTTGTTCGCGGACCCCCCGGTCGAGGTTCCGGCCACCAGGATTCCCTCCGCATCCAGGGCCACGGCACCCACCGTCCCGGTGTGGTCCTTCAGGTCTTCAGCCGACACGGGCTCGTGGGATCCATCTCCGTCGACACCCCCTAACCCGGAGGGCTCAGCCCCGGCAGCCAGCGCCCCGGCGTCCTCCGCGTCCACGGTGTTCGGTGCCGCATCCCCCTGGGCCTCCCTTGCCTTCGCAACCTGGAGGTCCCTCCAGCGTCGCTCTGTGTAGAAGAACTCGGCAGGGGTGGACTCCATCCCCATTCCCCGGGCAAATCCCTCGGCACCCTGTCCGGAGAGCATCACGTGGGGGCAGCGTTCCATCACGAGACGAGCAAGACGAATCGGATAGCGGACATCTGAGACCCCCGCCACCGCACCCGCCTCCAGCGTATTCCCCACCATGATGGAGGCGTCCATGGATACGACTCCATCGGTGGTGTAGTTCGATCCCCGACCGGCGTTGAACAGGGGCGAATCCTCCATCACCCCAATGGACTCCACGATCCCGTCAGCCGCAGCCCCTCCCCCTTTCATGGCATCGAACCCCGCCTGGAGGGACTCCCTCAGGGTCCTCAGGTAGTCGGCCTCCAGCTCTTCGGTCATCTCCTCCGGCGGGATCACCCCGACCCCTCCGTGGATCACCAACCCCCATTCGACCCTGACGGCCGACCCTTCCTCTCGCCGTGACACTAAATCTCCCCGTGCTCTGTCCGAGCGATGATCTCCTCCTGGAGAGTCTCGCCCAGATCACAGAAGTAGTCCGAGTACCCTGCGACCCGGACGATGAGGTCCCGGTGCTCCTCCGGGTTCGCCTGGGCCGCTCTCAGGGTATCGGCATCCACCACGTTGAACTGGATGTGGTGGCCGTCCATCCGGAAGTAGCTCCGGACCAGGTGGATCCACTTGCCCAACCCCTCCTCCGTCTCCAGTAGACCGGGAGAGAGTTTCTGGTTCAGGAGGGTCCCGCCCGTCCGGGCATGATCCATCTTCGCAGCAGATTTCAAAACTGCGGTGGGCCCCTTCCGGTCCATGCCCTGCACCGGCGAAATCCCCTCGGAGAGCGGTGTCCCCGCCATTCTCCCGTCTGATGTGGCCCGGACCACCGAGCCGAAGTAGACGTGGACGGTGGTTGGGAGGAGGTTGATCCGGTAGTGGCCGCCCTTGGTGTTCGGACGCCCATCCACGGCGGAGAAGTACGCCTCGAAGACCGCCCGCATGACGGAGTCGGCGTACTCGTCGTCGTTCCCGTACTTGGGAGTCCTCTCCAGGAGGGTCAGGCGAAGCTTCTCGCTTCCCCTGAAATCCTCTTTCAGGGCCTCCAGGAGTTCCCCCATGGACACTCCCTTCGTCTCGAACACCTGGTACTTCAAGGCTGTGAGCGCATCGGTGATGGTCCCCAAGCCGACTCCCTGGATGTAGGAGGTGTTGTACCGAGCACCTCCGTCGTGGTAGTCCTTCCCCGTTCGAATGCAGTCGTCGATGAGCAGGGATAGGAACGGTGTGGGGATATGCTCGGCCCACAGGCGCTCGATGACGTTGTTCCCCCGTACTTTCACGTCGACGAGGTAGGCCAGCTGGTCGGCGAAGGCCGACATGAGCTGGTCGAACGAGTCCCAGGAATCGGGATCACCGGCGTCGGGGCAGATTCGCGTGCCGGTTCGCGGATCGATTCCCCGATTGAGCGTCAACTCGAGGACCTTCGGGAGGTTGAAGTACCCGGTGAGGTTGTAGTTCTCCTTCCCGAACGCCCCGACCTCTACACACCCGGAAGATCCCCCCGCCCTGGCATCCTCGACGCTCTTACCTTGTCGAACCAACTCCTGGACGATGAGGTCGGAGTTGAAGATGGAGGGCTGGCCGAAACCCGTGGCGACGATCCGACCTGCCCGCCTGAGGAACCGGTCGGGGTTCTTCTTGCTGAGCTGCACCGAGGACGACGGCTGGAGGAGCCGCATCTCCTGGATCACGTCGAGGATCAGGTATGTGACCTCGCTCACGCCATCTGAGCCGTCGGCCCGGAGGCCCCCCGTGTTGATCTGGGCGAAATCGGTGTAGGTCGCGCTCTCCTCGGCCGTGATCCCGACTTTCGGGGGGGCCGGGTGGTTGTTGAACTTCACCCAGAGGCACTGGAGAAGCTCTTCGGCGAACTCCCGGGTGAGGGATCCGTCCTCCAAACCCGCTTCGAAGAAGGGTTCCAGGTGTTGGTCGAGGTGGCCGGGGTTGAAGGCGTCCCAGGTGTTCAACTCCGTGATCACGCCCACATGGACGAACCAGTAGGCCTGGATCGCCTCCCAGAAGTCCCTCGGGGGATGGGCCGGAACGTGCTCGCAGACCTGAGCGATCCGTAGCAGCTCTTCCTTCCGCCTGGGGTCCGATTCGCGATCCGCGAGCTCTCGTGCCTTCAACGCGTGGCGGCGCGCATACAGGATCAGGGCCTCGGCGGCGATCTCCATGGCCCGAAGCTCTTCCTGCTTGGCGTAGGCCTCGGGATCGGCCAGGAAATCCAACCCATCGAGAGAATCCTGGATCTCGGCGATGATGTCCAAGAACCCCTTCCGGTAGATCTTGTCGTCCAGGACGGTGTGGCCGGGTGCCCGCTGCTCCATGAACTCGGTGAACACCCCGGCCTCATACGCGGCCTTCCATTCCGGCGTCATCTCCCGGAAGATGAGATCCCGAAGCGTCCGGCCTCCCCAGTACGGAGTGATCAGCTCTTCATGAATCGCCCGGGTCTCCTCGGAAACGGCGAAGGATACCTTTTCTCGGGAGTGCAGGGCCTCGAGATCTTCCTGGGTGTGACAGCACACCTCAGGATAGGTGGACGACGCCTTCGGTGCGGGGCCTCTCTCCCCGACGATCAATTCCCCTTCCCCGAAGTGGATCTCTTTGTTCTCCAGGAGGTAGCGGAAAGCCAAGGCCCGTTTTACCGGGGCAGACACCAGGCTGTGCTCCCGAGAACAGAACTCGGTCAGGAGCCGGGCTCTCTCCGGTGACAGTGTGGCGGGGGCATCCAGACTCTCCTGCCGAAGCCGCCGCACTCGATCAGTCATCGCCATATCGTTCTCCACGTACCGTTACTTCCAACCCGGCCTCCTGCAGAAGCCGGACGGCTCGCCTGACCTCGTCTGTCGGTGGGGGCGACACCTCCGAGAGGGAATACGCTCGCCCCATACGATGATACTTGTCCACCCCCAACCGATGGTAGGGAAGAATGTCGACGGGAGGCTTCGAAGCCAATTCTCCAAGGAACCTGGCGGTGGCTCTCAGGTTGTCCTCATCGTCATTCACGCCGGGGACCAGCGGGATCCGAACGGTGAGAGCCGGACAAGGACTTCTGTCCCCACACCCGTTCCCGGCCCACCTCAGGTTCTCCAGGATCCAGCGGTTGTGGACCCCCGTGAAGGCCTCATGGCGCTCCTCATCCATCAGCTTCAGATCGAAGAGGATCTGTTCCGCTTTCGGTGCGAGATCCATGAACGTTTCCGGAGCGACGTGCCCGCAGGTGTCCAGGATCACCGGGAGGTCGCGATCCCGGCATCCCTGCAGGAGAGCCCTGAGAAAATCGGGCTGCGCGAAGGGCTCACCACCGGACAAGGTCACGCCCCCCCGGGACTCATCGAAGTAGATCCTGTCATCCTCCAGAATCTCCAGGATCTCCTCGACTCCCCTCGGCCAGCCCACCAGTTCCAGGGCCCCGGGAAGGCAGGCTTCAACACAAGCGCCGTTCAGATCACACCGCTGCCAATCGATCCGAACATCCTTGCCGGACAAGGAAATCGCCCCGTTTGGGCACGCCGGGACACAGTCGCCGCAGGCTGTACAGCGGTCCGGGCGAAAGAGGAGCTCGGGCCCGAGGCTCTGCCCCTCCGGGTTATGACATCCGAGGCAGGATAAGGGGCAGCCCTTCAAAAAGACGGTGGTCCGGAGACCCGGGCCGTCATGAAGTGCGAAACGTTTGATGTCGAAGACAACGCCCATCCAAAGCAACCCTTCCGAACACCTTCCGTTGGAGGCTCATCGGTCTGGCACCCAGGACCCCCACCTCTCTGATCCGGGTCGCCTGCGGAGCGCCGAGCGAGGTACCCATTCGGTCCCGCACCCACCCGGCCGCACCGGACCGCGCACGAAGATCCCATCAGCAAAATGAAGGCCCGACCTCGGTTGGGGAACCGCCAAGCGGGGCCCATTGGCTGGGTGGAGGACGGAAATCCGCCGGGAAATCCCGGATCGCGCGAGCCGTGGGGCCATCTTATGTTCCCTCGTTGAAGCCACTGGCAACAGCTCTCGGGTTGCGGGGTCATCCCGTCCGTTGGATTGGGTATCCGCCTCTTCCGAGCCTCCTTCATCCCGACGTGTGGAAGACTGGTAATGGCCCTTCTCGATTGGCTCATCATCCTCGGGTATCTGGCTGTGGTGTTTGGTCTGGCCGGCTGGGTGTTCCTCCGACGGAAGGACACCCCTGACGACTACTTCCTCGCTGACCGGAATCTGGGCTGGTTCATCGTCGGGGCCTCCATCTTCGCATCGAATATCGGATCGGAGCACCTGGTGGGGCTGGCTGGCTCGGGCGCCACCGACGGGGTGGCCATGGCCCATTACGAGCTCCACGCGTGGTGCCTGCTGATCCTCGCCTGGGTGTTCGTTCCGTTCTTCATCCGGTCGAAGGTGTACACCATGCCGGAGTTCCTGGAGAGGCGGTTCTCCCCGGGCGCGCGGTGGGTCTTGTCGGTGATCTCCCTGGTCTCCTACGTGCTCACCAAGATCGCCGTGGGCATCTTCGCTGGTGGCATCGTCTTCGCGGCCCTCCTCCCTGACCTCCAGCTCGAGATCGCCGGGACGGTCTGGAACAGCTTCTGGATCGGATCCGTGACGGTCATCCTCCTCACCGGTGTGTATACCGTGGCCGGAGGAATGGGCGCCGTGGCATATACCGAGGCCCTCCAGACGGTGGTCCTGGTCGTGGGTTCCGGCCTCCTGACCCTCTTCGGGCTTCGGGAGTTGGGGGGGTGGGACGGTTTTCGGGCCGCCCTGGATCCGGACCTATTCAACCTCTGGAAACCCCTGATCCCTCAGGGAGTGGAGGGAACCTGGGCTCCCGTGATCGAAGAAGGGAGGCTGGCCTGGTATTTCAATCAGAACTTTCCCTGGCTGGGAATGCTCTTTTGTGCTCCGATTATCGGCCTTTGGTACTGGTGCACGGACCAGTACATCGTCCAAAGGGCCCTCGGTGCGAGGGACGAGACCAACGCCCGGAGAGGAAGCATTTTCGCGGGAATCCTGAAGCTCCTTCCCGTCTTCATCTTCATCATTCCGGGGATGATCGCCCTCGCGTTGGCCAGAACGGGGAGCTACGAGGGGCTCACGGCCATGGTGGACGGCCAGGGCAACGCCATCCGGGAAGCCTCGCAGGCAGCATACCCCCTTCTCGTTACGAGCATCCTTCCGGTAGGCATCCGAGGACTGGTGGTGGCTGGACTCCTGGCCGCCCTCATGAGTTCTCTGGCAGGCGTGTTCAACGCTTCATCCACCCTCTTCACCATGGACCTCTATCAGAAATTCCGGCCCCATGCCTCCCAGCATCGACTGGTCTGGGTGGGGCGGATCGCCACTTCGTGCATGGTGCTCGTCGGTCTCCTCTGGATTCCCGTCATCCAGGGTTCGAGAGGGCTGTACGAATACCTACAAGGAGTCCAGGGATATCTGGCGCCACCAATCTTCACCGTGTTCTTTCTGGGAGTGTTCTGGAAGCGGCTGAACGCGAAGGGGGCTCTCGCCGCCCTGATCACCGGGTTCACCCTCGGGGCATTCCGGCTGGCGGTGGACACCCCGGTGAGCCTGGGCCTTGGGGGCTACGAGGGGGGGTATGCCCAGGGATCCTTCCTCTGGATCGTGAACAACATCTACTTCCAGTACTATAGCCTCTTGATCTTCCTCACTTCAGTACTTGTGATGGTTGCGGTGAGCTACGCCACGGCATCCCCCGCCTATGAGCGGATCTCCGGGCTCACCTTCGCCACGGTCACCGAGGAGCACAGAGAGGCATCCAGGGCCAGCTGGAGCCGGAGGGACGTCCTTGGCTCTGCGGCTGTCGTCCTCATGATCCTGATGGCCTATCTGTATTTCCGCGGATAGCTTCGAGAACCTTCTCAGGCCGGAGACGATCCCGTGACCGCGTACACCATCGGTGTCGATTTCGGAACCAACTCTGTTCGAGCCATCGTAGCGAACTGCGCCAACGGGTCCACCGTCGGGACGGCCGTGTTCGACTATCCTTCTGGCGATGCCGGTATCCTGGTGGATCCCGGCGACCCCCACCTGGCCCGACAGCACCCGGGCGACTACCTGGAGGGCCTTCGGGAATCGATCCGGGGCGCGTTGGACGACGCAGGGGGGGAGTCGGGATTCTCCCCGAGCGCGGTCATCGGGCTCGGAGTGGACACCACCGGATCTACCCCGATTCCTGTGGACGCGAGGCTCCGGCCCCTCGCCCTGGATCCTTCATGGGAAGGGAACCTGGCAGCCCACGCATGGCTCTGGAAGGATCACACCAGTGCGGAGGAGGCCGCCGCGATCACCGCAGTGGCCGGGGAGCACGCCCCCCATTATCTGGAGGTCATCGGCGGGACCTATTCCTCCGAGTGGTTCTGGTCGAAGATCTGGCGGTGTTTGAAGGTAGCTCCGGAGGTGTTCGAGGCGGCCGCGAGCTGGGTGGAGTTGGCGGATTATGTCCCGGCCGTTCTCACCGGGGTCACCAGCCCCGCTCACGTCCAGCGCTGTGTCTGCGCTGCCGGCCACAAGGCCATGTACTCCCGGAAATGGGGAGGGCTCCCGTCGAAGGAGTTCCTGGATCGGCTCGATCCCCGACTCGCCGGGCTCCGGGACCGGCTGTACGAGGAGGCATATCCCCCGAACCGACCGGCGGGGTTCCTGACGGCTGAGTGGGCGGAAGCCCTGGGGCTCAGGGAAGGGATTCCCGTGGCCATGGGAGGGTTCGACGCCCACTACGGCGCGGTGGGAGCCGGCATCACCGAGGGGACCCTCGTGAAGATCATCGGCACCTCCACCTGCGACATCGCCCTCACCTCGAGCTACGAGGAGATCGATGACATCCCGGGAATCTGCGGGATCGTGGACGGCTCGGTCATGCCGTCCTACTACGGCATCGAAGCGGGTCAGTCCGCTGTAGGGGACATCCTTCGGTGGTGGGTGGAAGAGATCTGCGAGGGAAGAGAGGATCTGCACCGGGCACTTTCGGAGCAGGCGGCCCGGATTCGACCGGGGGAATCGGGGCTCCTGGCGCTGGATTGGAACAACGGGAACCGTACCATCCTCGTGGATCCTCGCCTCACGGGCCTCCTCCTGGGCCAAACGCTCCACACCAGCCGAGCCGAAGTGTATCGGGCTCTGATCGAGGCCACCGCTTTCGGGGCCCGGGCCATCGTGGAGAGAATCGCTGAGTTCGGCATCCCGGTGGAGCGGGTGGTCAACTGCGGAGGGATCGCCGAAAAGAACGACCTCTTCATGCAGATCTACGCCGATATCCTGGGCCGGCCCATGCTCATCGCCGGGTCCTCACAGGCCCCCGCCCTGGGCTCCGCCATGTCGGCGGCGGTGGCAGCCGGTGGGGCTGTCGGAGGCCACGAAACCTTCGAGGAGGCTCGGGGGGCCATGACTTCTTTGAAGGAAAAACGGTTCCTTCCCGATCCGGAGGCCCAGGCCGTCTATGAGGAGCTTTTCCGGATGTATATGGAACTACATGACATATTCGGATGCGTCGGGGGGGCGAAGGCAGATCTCCCGACACTCATGAAGCGCCTTTTGGCCCTCCGAACCCGGGTGGTCGGGAGTCGCGAGCCATGAACCGGTCGTTGCAGGAGCGCAGGGAGGAGGTCTACCGGGCCAACCTGGAGCTGGATGGGGCCGGGCTGGTCACCGGCACCTTCGGGAACGTGTCCGGAGTGCACCGGGAATCCGGAATCCTCCTCATCAAGCCAAGCGGAATCCCCTATTCGGAACTGGAACCGGCCGACATCGTCTCCGTCTCGTTGGACACTGGAGAACCGGTCGATGGCAAGCTGCGACCCTCATCGGACACTCCGACTCACCTGGAGCTCTACCGGGCCTTCCCTTGCGGAGGGGTGGCCCACTCCCACTCGGAAGCGGCAACGACCCTGGCTCAGGCCCGCCTGCCAGTCCGGTGCACCGGAACCACCCACGCAGACTACTTCCGGGGTGATGTTCCCGTCACACGAGAGATGACCTCCGAAGAGATCGGCGGAGCATATGAGAGGAACACGGGATTGGTGATGGTGGAGACGTTCCGAGAGCATGAGATCGATCCCATGGACATCCCGGCCGTCCTGGTGGCGAACCACGGACCTTTCACTTGGGGTAACGACCCGCTGGAGGCAGTCAACCATTCGGTCATCCTCGAACAGGTCGCCCGGATGGAGTGCACTCTCAGGTGCTTCAGTGGATCGGAGGCCCGCCCTGCCCCCGACCTGGTGGAGAAGCATTTCCTACGGAAGCATGGGAGAGAAGCATACTATGGCCAGCGTTGACTCCCTCTCCCTCAGAGGGGTGCTGTGGGACCTGGACGGGACCCTGGCCGACTCTCGGGACTACCATTGGCGCGCCTGGCGGGAAGCCCTCGGCGAAGCGGGAGTGCAGGTCACGGAGGACCAGTTCCAGGCAAGCTTCGGACAGCGGAACGACTCCATCCTCGCAGCTTGGCTGGGGGCGGACGCCGATCCCGCCGTCGTCAAGCGGATCGGAGATGCGAAGGAGGCCTACTACCGGAGGCTGGTGCGGGAGGAGGGCATCGAACCGCTGCCGGGGGCCAGGGAGTGGATTGAAACCCTCCATTCCGAGGGCTGGCGCCAGGCGATCGCCTCTTCCGCTCCCCGCTTGAACGTGGAGGTCATGCACCGAGCCCTGGGTTTCGGAGATCGCATTCAGGTCCTGGTGGGGGCTCAGGATGTGAGCCGGGGGAAACCGGACCCTGAGGTCTTCCTGCTGGCGGCCAAGCGGCTGGGGATATCCCCGGACCGGTGTGTCGTGGTAGAAGACGCCGGGGCAGGGATCGAAGCGGCTACGCGGGCCGGGATGGCCAGCATCGGCGTGGGAGGAGAAGGGGTTGCGGCAGCCAAGTTGGTGGTGAACACCCTGTCGGAGCTACCGGCCAATGCCTTTGAACTGCTGGTCGAGCAGGGCTGATCGCTTGCGACGCATCAGCGATTGTTGTGCTATGGCCTTCCCGGGCGCGGCGGGAGCCATGCCCGTACCCTGACTCCCGCCCTCCCCGGGGAGGGCACTCTCCAGCCAAAACCGCTCTTAGAGGAGATCCGATGCCGCGCTGCCCGTCCGTCGCCAGATCCGGGTGCACCAGATTTCGCCGCGGCTTCCCCCTCCTGGGCCTCCTCATGGCCCATGCCACCTGCCAACCATCCGGGGAGTCGGCAGAAGCG
>JBDHCH010000095.1:0-13986 GCA_039592115.1 Gemmatimonadota bacterium
TCACTGGATCGCAGAATGAGATCCTACTTCACTCTGCTTGTCACACGCCCCCCTGAGGAGAGCCCATGAGAGGCCTTCGGGTCGCGACCGAGACTGTCGTCGGCCGGAGGGAGGAGAACCAGGATTCGGTTCTCGCACAGCGACTCCCGGGTGGTGGTCTCCTTCTCGCGGTCGCCGATGGCATGGGCGGCCACGCAGCCGGGGACGTGGCCAGTAGTCTGGCCCTGGAAACCGTGAAGACAGCCATCGAGGCCGGCGAAGGGTTGAGAGAAGCCGTGCTCCTGGCAAACAGGCGGGTCAATGAGAGGGGACAGGAGCCGGACTTTCACGGGATGGGCACCACGCTCACCGTGGTGCTCCTGACCGACGACGAGTTCCATGTCGCAAACGTGGGGGACAGCCGCTGCTACACTCTGGATGGAGGGGGCATCCGGCAGCTCACCGGGGACCACTCGTTCCTCGCGGAGGCCGAGAGGCGCGGCCAACCCCGAGAGTTGGCCATGGCCTCCCAGTGGAAGGACGCCTTGATCCGATCCATCGGCACCTCTGATGAGGTCGAAGTGGATCTCTTCGGCCCCTTCCCTGCCGAAGAGGACACGATTCTCCTCCTTTGCTCGGACGGGCTCTACAAAGCGCTGGGGGATGGAGAGTTGAGCGACATCATCCAGAGTGCGGAATCCGTGGACGCTGCGGCCCAGGCCCTGGTCTCAGCAGCCTACGAGAAGGGAAGCGACGACAACATCACCGCCGCAGTGGCTGAAATCGCGGCAGAATCGACACCGTCAGAAGAGGAGGCGCTTGACCCGGGTCCTGATGAGGTGGGTCCAGAGCGTTTCGGTCAGGGCCAGGAGGAAAAAGCGGGAGGCGGGGAGGCGGTGGAGGTAGAAGTACCGGCGTTTCCGATGGCACCGGTGGAAGACCCGCCCTCTGGCCCGAGACCGCTCCAGGTCGGACCGAAAGAGGTGGGGTTCGGTTCACGGCCCCCCGTCGTGGGGGGAAGTCCGTCGAAGAGGGGACCGTCCCTGGCCACGGTACTGAAGGGCTTGGTCCTGGTGATTGTAGCCGCGGCCCTCTACCTCCTTTTCGGGTAGGCAGGGTCCAGGACCGATCCAGGAGCCCCATGAGCTCGGCTCCCCCGATCCTCGAACACCCCCCTAAACCTCGACCTGCCGTGCGGCACCCAGGATCTCTCTCCACTCCAGCCCTGTCTCCAGCGCGGGAATCTTCACGTCGCCAAGACGTTGCCCCTCCCTTCCCTTTACCTCCAGGAATCTCAAAGAGGCCCCCTCTGATACCGGGCACACCTCAGCAGGGGCCAGCTGACCCAGCCTCCTGCACGTGGCGTAATGGAAGTTTTCAGATAGGGCTCGATCCAACCTGGGTCCGGTGATTCCCATGTCCGGGACTCTCCCCCCCCTCCTCTCGCTCCCCAAGGTGAGGAACCAGACGTACCGAATGCCTCCCGCAGTCCGCTCAGGGGCCAGGAGGGAGAAGGTCGGAGACAGGTCGCCCTCGTCAGTGAGGCCGTCTAGTACCCCCGCCACGAACCCGTCCGACAACTTCTCCCCGAAAAAGTCCGAGACCCGGTCGATCCGACCCACGAACCGAAGGAGAGGGAGCCCTCCGCCCTCCCCCACAGCCTCTACAATGTCCCCCAGGCGGTACCGGAAAAGCCCACCTCCCGTCGTGGCCAGGACCTCATACCGCCCCCTCTCCTCCAACTCATCTACCAGAAGGGCATCCTCCACTCCGGCACCCTCCGGGATAAACTCGAGGAAGTGGGAGGTGATGGCTGGATGGCCTCCCGGGAAACCCCAGCGTGGGATGGTGATGAATGCCTCCGTCGCAACCAGCCCCTTGGCTTGAAACGGGACCCCCGGGAAAGATCGGCGGAGATCCCCGGCATAGGGACCAGAGGATCCGTCGGCCCAGGCGCTCAGGAGCCCCAGCTTCGGCCAAAGCCCCGGAAGGTCGTGGGGGCCCACCGCCCTCAGCTCCTTTGCCCGGCGGGGGTTTGGCTCCGGAACGGACAAGTCGGCTCCCTCGGTCCCTACGGGATCTCCCCCAGGAGCCGTGAGGGTGCCTTCCTCCACGTCTGAAACCAATGATTCCCACCACTCTTCAAGAGGAGCGAGCAGGAGGGCCAGGAATGTGGGGCTCCAAACGGAAAAGATCCGCGCCTCCGCTGCCCCCAGGAGGTGAAGGAGCGTGGCGTAGCGATGGACCTCAGGGTCTGTCAGCCTGGCCAGCTCTCCGGGGACTGCCATTGCCGCTGAGACCACTGACCGGGTCAAGCCGCCCAGGTAGGCTCCGTCGTCCTCGAAACCCACCTTGACTGGGCCGGACACGGTGGGCATCTGCCCCGCCAGGGGGGAGACTGACCAGTAGGCGGGCCCGTCCATCAGCTCAGGACGATGCCAGAACAGATCCGCGCTCCAGATGGAAACTGCCCTGTTGAACTGGGTTCTAAGGGTGGCCGTGAAGGGGATGAGCTTGGTGGCGGCGGTGGACCCGCTGGATGGCTGCAGAAGGAGTACGGGCTCAGAGGTCAGAACGCCGTTCCTCCCGGCTTGGATTGCCTCCATCTCCTCAGAGAGGTCATCGTACCGAACCACCGGCACCCGCTCCTGGAAATCCCGGATGGTCCGGATCCCCCCGAAACCGAACCGGGTCCCGTACTCGGCTCCGGCGTTCCATCGTAAGATGGAGCGGAGGAGACGGGCCTGGGTCCCACGGGGGTCTTCGGCTCCGGCCCGAAAGGCCCGCCAAGCCCCCAAGGACCGAAGGAGCCAGATCCGATTGCTCACAGCAGGGGGGAATCCCATCAGCCGGATCCCTCCTCCCCAGGGGCTCGGGTGAGCCACGCCAGAACGCCCCTCACTCCATCCTCTCCTTCCCCAAAGCCCGGAGAATCCGCCGTCCCCCCCGGGTCAAGTTGTCATCACATATCTCCGCCAGGCAGACGAGCTCATCGCCATTCGTGTGGCCGGGGTTCCGGTCGAGAAAGAACGCAGTGTGTGGGTCCCCCCTCCGCCACTCCGCCGGGTCCGCGACGCCGGGCCGGAGGGGCGATGCTCCGTGCTGGAACCGTATGACTCCATCCGAGGGGTGGAACTGGGTGCCGGCGAGCTCCGTGGCAAGATGGTTGATGAGTGCCTCGATCTCCCGCGGAGTCTCCTCATCGAACCGGGGAAAGAACCGCTGGAAGAACACCGGCAAGAGCCGATAGGTCTTGTAGCCCGAGGAGAGGAGCAACCAGTAAAGAGGCTTCGGAAGTCCGGCTGCCATCTCGAGCACCACTCGGAGCCATGCTCGGGGGAGAACGGAAGTCCCCCAGTGTTCGGGCCTGATGATGGTATCCCCAGAGTAGATCACCCCAAGGTCTTTTCCCTTCAGCCGGGTCGTATAGGACGTGATGGTGGAAAACCCGATCAGGCGCTCCCCAGGGTCCAGGAGCCGGATCGCGAACTGTTTCCGCCCCAGATCTACCAGGAAGGCGGCGGGATCGCCCACCGAAAAGTGGCTCCGGAAAAGCTCCAGCATCTCCCCGGTCTCCTCATCCGAGAGGTCCGGAACGGAAACGACCTTATAGGTCAAGGCTCCCGACCCACCGCCACCCGATCCCGCCGGGGTGCTCATCCGAGGCGCCACGTCAACGCTCACCGAGCCTCAAGTCCTGTTTCTTCAGGGCCTCTCTCCTGAAGAGCGGCCCGTACATGGAGAAGGTCGCCAGCTTGTAGAGGTTCTTCAGATTGGTCTTCGGATCCATGGCTCTCCGGAGGATCGAGGCGACGCTGTTGAAGGACTTCCGGGATTCCAGGCCGATCTCCGTCAACTCCTCGGGACTCATCCTCGCCGGCCGGAAGGCGGCATGGTTAAACCGGTAATCCGGGTGCAGCCACCACTGCCCGTCGAAGAGGAGTCGGCGCTCGGCCTCGAGGCGCCTGTAGAGGGGCGTAGCCGGGTAGGGCATGAGGACGTTGAATGCGGCGAACGCAAATCGACTCTCCCTCGCGAAGGTCAGCGTGTCCATCAAGGATTCTGGGGTATCGTTGTCGTGGCCTAACGTGAAGGCCGCCCATGTCTGCAATCCATACTCCCGAAGCTGTACCACCGCGTCTTCGTACCGGCCCAATCCCGCCCGGAGGTTCTGTCGCTTGTTCATTCCTTGAAGGCTGCCGGCTTCCACGGACTCGAAGCCCACCACATGACCCAGACACCCGCTCTCCATCATCAGCTCCATGAGCTCCGGGTCGTCCAGCATGTCCAGGCTGGCCTGAGAGACCCAGTGGATCTTCAGGGGGATCAGGGCGCGGAAGAGTGCTTTCGCCGCGGCGTGGTCCGAAACGATGTTGTCGTCCACGAAGAAGAAGAGGCGCTTCTTGCGGGCGCGCACTTCGGCCAGAACCTCGGGGACGGGGCGGTAGTGATGGCGCCGGCTGAAGTAGGCGCTCACCGCGCAGAAGTCGCACGCGAAGCGACACCCCCGTCCATACTGGATCAGGTTTATGGGCAGATAGCCCTTCTTCTCGTAGAGGTCCCACCGAGGCAGGACGCCCCCGGCCTGGGCCACACCTGGAGCGCCGTAGTAGCGGGTTCCGAGGGTCCCGGTCCGGAGATCCTCCACGACCCGAGGCCATGCAGCCTCCGCGTCCCCAACCAGGATACCGTCGGCATGCTCAGCCGCTTCTTCGGGAAGAAGCGTGGGGTGCACCCCTCCCAGGATCACTTTCACTCCTCGCGCCCGGTACTCCTGGCTGATCTCGTAGGCCCGGCGAGCCATGAACACCTGGGTGGTGATGGCCACCAGGTCCGTGGGCTCGTCGTAGGGAATGGACTCCGACCGATCGTCATGCAGAGCCACCTCCACATCGGGAGGCGTGAGCCCGGCCAGCACACCAAGGGCCAGCGGCTCCATGCTGGCCCGGTCCCGGAAGCCTCTTCCGTCGTGTCGCCCCAGATTGGGGTAGATGAGGGAGATCTTCATGAGACGAACCGGGACCGCCCGGGAGGAGCGGTACCGATACCCGGGTGGAGGGGCACGCCGGTTCCCAGCGTCCTGCCCTGTTTTCGGTAGATCTCCCGCTTGGAGACCCGGTTGGCCAACCAAAACAGGCCCAGGTTTCTCGGCCTCCGACAGTTGGCGCGGGGGTCCAGGCCTCGCCGGAGTGTGGACCAGGGGGTGTTGAAGCGCCTCCGTGCCCTGAAGCACCCTTCGGTGAGCTGGTCCGCCGTCATTCCCCTGGGCTCGAACAGGGCATCCCCGTACCTGAAATCCGGATCCAGCCACCACCGATCGAATCGCAGGCGCCCCTCCCTGCCGAGCCGTTCGTAGAGCCGGGTCCCAGGGGTCGGCGTAAGAGGATTGAAGTTGGCCAGGCACAGCCTGGACCGGATCGCGAACTCCAGGGTGGTTTCGAACGACTCCGGAGTGTCCTGGTCGTATCCGAAGACAAACGTACCATACACCATGATTCCCCGGTCCCTGAAGCGACGCACGACCTCCTCGTGTCCTCCCACCTCCAGGGTCCACCGCTTTCCCATCTGGGCCAGGTTCTCTGGGTCGAGAGATTCGAAGCCGACAAGGGTCGCGACGCACCCGGTCGCCGCCATCAGATCCAGGAGGTCCTGGTCCCGGGATATGTCGGCGCTGACCTGACAGGTCCACTTCACCTGGTACTCCCCGAGGGTCCGGAAGAGGGCCTTCGCCTGGTCCACCTCCACGAAAAGGTTGTCGTCTACCAGGAAGAGACTCCCTCCTCTGAGCCCCTCCAGTTCCCTCGCCACGTCCGCCAAGGGCCTCTGCCGAAGCGTACGGCCGTAGTAGGCGTGGATGCTGCAGAAATCACAGGCATATCGGCATCCCCTCCCGTACTGAAAGGGCCGGACCGGGGAATACCGCTTCCCTGCGAAGATGGATCGGTCATACACGATCCCCTCCAAGGCCGGGGGGTGGTCCGCGGCATATACACTCCGGAGATTGCCCCGGTCAGCGTCATGGACCACCTCGGGCCATACCTCCTCGGCATCTCCCACCACCACACAGTCGGCGAATTGGAGAGCCTCTTCGGGCAGGAAGGTGGGGTGGAATCCCCCCATGACCACTGGAACGCCTCTGGCCCGATACACGGACGCGATCTCGTAGGCCCGGCGGGCGGTATAGGTTTCCACGGTCATAGCCACCAGGTCGGTGGCGGCATCCAGGTCGAGACCCTCCACCTGCTCATCCTGGAGCGTGCAGTCGTGCCCGGGAGGGGTCAGGCCGTGAAGGATGGCGAACGCAAGAGGTTCCATGGCTCCTCGAGAGGGGCCACGTAGCATGTTTGGCCGAAGGAAGGTGATCCTCATGACGCCCTCCCCACCGCCGTCGGGTTTCTCCGGACCCTCAGCAACTCACCGTTCCAGGCGTCGTCCCCAAGGGGGTAACGCTGACGCTCGGTGACTTCCCGTCTCAGCAGGTAGTTGATCCAGTAGTAAAGAGCCCGGACCTTGCCTCCGGACCGGTTGGCCCCCATGAATCCCCTCCGCAGAACGCTTCCCCATCGATAGAACGCCCGCCGGGCCTCCAGGCAACCCCTCTCCACCTCCTCCGGAGACATTCGAGCCGGCTTGAAGGGGAGCATGTTGTACCCGTACCCGGGGTCCAGCCACCACCGATCGAACAGGAGCCGTCCCTCAGTCTGGAGGCGACGGTAGAGCGGTGTTCCCGGAAATGGCGTGAGGTGGTTGAAGGCCGCGATGTAGAATCCCCTCTCCACGGCGAACCGGGCCGTGTCGAGGAAGCTCGTCGGAGTGTCCTCATCGTACCCGAAGACGAACGTTCCATAGAGACGAATCCCGAATCGGGCGAGGTTCGCGAGGGCTCCTTCATACCCCCCGTTGCCGAGGTTGAAACTCTTCCCCATCGTCCTGAGGTTGCCAGGATTCAAAGACTCGAAACCGATGAGGACGCCCTGGCACCCGCTCTCCCTCAAGAGGGCCAGGTACTCCTCGTCGTGGGCAGCATCGATGCTCATCTGACTCACCCACCGAATCCTCATGGGGATCAACGCCCGGAGCATCTCTTTGCCCCGCTGCAGGTCCCCGGCGATGTTGTCGTCCACGAAGAACACCAGGGCCCGGTCCCTGACCTCCTCGACTTCGGCAAGGAGGTCATCCACGGGCCTGAACGTGTGGCTCCGGCGGAACACCGTCTGGATGGCGCAGAACTCACAGTTGAAGCGACACCCCCGGGTGGCCTCTACCAGCCCCAAGGGCAGGTAGCGTTTTCCCCGGAAGATCGACCTGTCCACCCGCGCCCCCCCCCGGTCTACCCGGCCATCCGCCTGGTAGTAGACCTGCATGGTTCCGGACTCTGCGTCTTGGAGGACCCGCGGCCAGATCTTCTCCGCCTCCCCGATCACGACGGCGTCAGCCCACTCCGCCACTTCCTCAGGGCAGAGGGTGGCGTGGAAGCCACCCATGACTACCGGCACACCCCGCCTCCGGTACTCGCTGGCGATCTGATAGGCGCGGCGAGCTGTGTAGGTCTCGACGCTGAGAGCCACCAGATCGGTGGCCTCGTCGAACGGGATGGCCTCCATCCGGTCATCGTAGAACGTCACGTCCACCCCAGGCGGGGTGAGGCCGGCAATGAGCGCCGGAGGGAGCGGTTCCATCTGCCAGGTCTTCATGTAGCGCTGGCCGGCTCGACGCCCGATGCACGGATGAATCAGGGTGAGCCTCATGCCAGGGCCTCGCAGGTGTAGAATCGATCCAGGTGATGGGCGTAGTATCGGTATCCCAGATTCAGGGCCAACGCCTGAAAGGGCTGACGGTATGATCCCACCAGGCGCCTGCCCACACTCCTCAGGCCATAGGCTCGTTTCCAGGCCCTCTCAGTGCCTCTCAGCAGGTCTTCCACCCCCATATGCTTGGGCTGGAAGACCACGTGCTGGCCGTCATACAGGCTCCAATCCCGCGTGAGGATTCGGCCCTCCGTCTCCAACCGCTGGTAGAGGGGTGTGCCTGGGAAGGGCGTGGCGATGGCGAAACGGGGCAGGTCAATCTTCTCCTCGATGGCGAACTCAGCGGTCCGGTGAAAGACCTCGGGTTTGTCCTCGTCCAACCCGAACACGAAGCACCCCATGAGGGAAATGTGCTTGTCATGGAATCGGCGAATGACCTCCCTGTACTTCCCCGGGGTGTTGAACCGCTTCCCCGCGGACCGGACGCTCTCTTCTGATAGCGACTCGAACCCGACCAGGAGACCGCGGCACCCGCTTCGAGCACAGAGGTCCAGAAGCCGTTCGTTCAACGCCAAGAGCACCGTGGACAGCCCGAACCACGACACGTTGAGTGGGATCAGGGCCTCGAAAAGGGCGCCGGCGTACTCGGTATCCGCAACGAGGTTCAGATCCAGGAAGACGATCCTGCGGCTCCCCAAGGAGCGGATGTCCTCCACGACTTCTTCGACAGGCTTCTGGAACGGACGTGTTCCCCAGGCCGACGGGACGACACAGAATTCGCAGTCGTGGCAACACCCCCTGGTGGCCTCGACGGTGTTCGTGGTCAGGTAGGCTCCCCTGGGAAGGAGATCTCGGCGAGGGAGGGGCATCCCGGCCAGGGAGTGGGCGGGCCCCTGCTCGTACCGGCCCTGGAGTCGTCCGCCTGCCAGATCCCGGAGTAGGCGGGGCCAGCTCTCCTCGGCATACCCGACAACGACCGAGTCGGCATGTTCGGCGGCTTCCTCGGGCATAAGGGTGACGTGAGGCCCACCCAGGGCTACCGGCGTCCCTCGTTCCCGGAAGAGGTCTGCCCACTCATACGCTCTGGGGGCGGTTCCCGTGATGACGGTGATGCCTACCAGGTCCGCTTCCAGTTCCGGATCGATCTCCTGAATTCCCTCGTCCAGAGCGGTGATCTCACCCCCAAGCTCCTCTGGCACCAGCGCCGCGAGAGTTGTCAGCGTAAGGGGAGCATACCGGAGGGACTTCTTGAATATCCCACCTCTATGCCTGTAGAGCGGCCCTTTCGGAGACAGGAGAACGATCCGCATCAGTGGGCGCCTCCCGGGGCTGACCCCCGTCCTCCAGCTCGCAGATCCTCCATCATCTCAATCCCCTCAGGTGAGCGCATAGTCTTCGACGGGGATCCCCAGGGCCACTTCTTCCACCAAGTCCGGGTTCCCCTGGAGGCTCGTGAGAAAAACCTCCGAGCCCATCGTGAAATGCGGCAGGCCCCGAAATGCTCTCCTGAGCGGATCCCGTTCGTGAACGCCGTAGATGACAAAGGGGAACCCGCCTGCAAGGGCCCGGCGCCGGGCTTCCTGGACCATGGCCCTCAGGGCCCCAAGCCGTTCTCCGCGAGTGGCCAGATGCCGGAGAGCAAGCAGGGGCACCATCTCCCCCTCCCGAGGAATCCGAAAGGCCGGGGACAACCCGCCGAAGAGGCGGAGGGGGGCCGTGACGGCGGAGAGGGCCTTGGACATGGAGACCACCACGTGCTGCTTCGCCGACTGAACGTCGAATAACCAGCCGGCAGCCATGACCTTCCCGTCCCTCTCCGCAACCAGGACCTGGCAACGGGCGGGATCCTCCTCCACGGCACGGCGCCAATCCTCCTCCTCCAGGACCGGAGACAACTGGAACCGCCGGCTACTTTCCCTGTAGATCTCAGCCAAGCGAGGGGAGTCGCTGGCGGCCGCATCCCGAACCACGAAGTCGGTCCCCGGGCTGCGTCGGGACGTGAGCATCATGAGGACAGAGAGCCTTCCGAGGGAAGTGAACGGGGGAATCTGGAACCGCCCCTCCAGGAAGGTGAGGACACGCCGGTTTCCTTGCGCCACAACGCACGCCAGGAGGTCGGCACCCTCATCCATCAGATTCCGTAAGGCACCCACCGCCAGGGCAACCCCCACGCCTTTCTTCCGGCAGTCGGGGCGGACCTTCATGTCCCCCACATACCAAAGCGTTCTCTGAGCACCGGCCGCCCATACCTCACGTTTTGAAAGAGAAATACATCCTCTGATCTCCCCCCCCGCCTCCTGCACCAGGACGGTACCTTCGCCCCGCAGGGACAGCAGGCGGAAGAAATCTGGCTCACGATCGATCCTCAAGCCGATCACACCGGGCATGGGCGTCGCCCGAGTGAGAGACAGGAGCTGGTCGTTGTCCGCCCTGCTGGCTGCGCGCACATCGAGCATTCCGAATCACCGCTCCGACGGGGAATGGAGGCCCTTCTCCACTACAATACACCTGGGTGTTACCCAGGTCATCGGTTCTTTGACGTAGGCGTGGAGCCGATATGACGTATGGATCCGGATTTCCCAGGAAATACGTCGTCAAGGGCCTTGAAGGCCTTCGACGGCAGGCGTATTTAGGGGAGGATTTACCCTGTGCGAGGGAGGCCCCGCCAGCCGGCCGGGGCATCACGGCTCCGGCCCCACACGAGGGACCTGATGTCCGACCGACCTAGAATCACCCCCATTCTCACCAACCACACCATGGCGACGCCCACAGATTCTGGTCTGGTTGGCCGGCTGACTGCCTTCGTATCGAGGCTCCCCAGGTGTCGCTTCCGAGTGCTTACCGGCGTTCTGGTCCTTCTCATCGTCTCAGCTGCCAGCGTGAGGCACATCGACATCGAGAACCGCTTCGAGATCTGGTTCTCTCAGGACGATCCCATGCGGGTGAACTTCCTTCAGTTCCAGGAAGACTTCGGGACGGATGAGAGCCTCGTCCTGTTCTATCGGAGCGACTCGCTTTTCAGCCCTGGAGAACTCAGGCTGAACGCTCGCCTCACAAACGCCCTGGTTTCCGTCCCCCACGTGAATGGTGTTCTGAGCCTCTCGACCCTGGAGATCCCCAGGATCTCCCCATTCGGGATCGGGTTCTCCCCTCTGGTCCCACAGGATCCAGGGCCTCAAGAGGAGTTGAAGGCCACCCTGACCGGGAAGGGCATCCTCCGAGACAATGTCATCTCCGCCGATGGATCCGCCACTGGGGTGATTCTCACCCTGGACACCCTGGACGACGACCTCAGGCTCGGAGTCGTGGACTCCATCCGGGGCCTGGTGGACCAGGCGCCTTTCTCGGGACGCGAGTTCTATCTGGCCGGGAACATCCCCATCCGGGCGGAGATGTATCGGGTTTCGTCGACGGAGTCAGGTCGCTTCGTGGGGATCTGTGCACTCGTCATGCTCGCCCTTCTCTGGGCGTACTTCTCCAGCCTGACCGCCGCTGTGGCGGCGGTTTCCGTGTCCATTCTCACCGTCGTGGTCACCCTTGGCCTCTTCTCAGCCATGGGCTTCGCCCTGAACCTGGTGGCCGGGATCATCCCGCTGGTCCTGATGGTGGTGAGTCTCTCGGTTTCCATTCACATCATCGCGCGGGTCGACGTGGTCGCGACAAAGACCTCGGGCCTGGAAGGAATCTTCAAGGACGCTGTCCGTCCCATCCTGAAGCCCTGTCTCTTTTCGGCGCTCACCACCGGGGTCGCGTTCTCTTCCTTCCTCTTCTCGGGGATCGGACCCCTCAGGGTGTTCGGGGCGTTCTGCGCCCTCGGGGTGTTTCTTTCCTTTCTCCTGGCTTTTCTCCTGGTGCCGGTGATTCTGACCCTTGGAGGGCGGCTTCCGGCCGGGTTCGGGGCGGACCGTCGCCATGACCTGGGGCGGGTGTTGGAAGGTTTTGTGGCGAAGACCATCATGCGCCGTACTCTTGTCCTAGCCGGAACCGTGGCGCTCCTCGTAGTAGGCGTTCTGGGGCTCAGACAGCTGACCTTCGAGACGGACCAGATCAAGTACCTCCATGCAGCCAATCCCGTCCGGGAAGCCAGTCGCGTGGCCGAGGAATGGTTCTCCGGAGTCTACCCATTGGAAGTGGTGCTGGAGCTACCCGACAGCATCCAGAATCGGCCGGACCACTACCTGAGACTCCTCACGGGGTTGGAAGAAGAGATCTCATCCCTGGAGGAGGTGGCGGTGGTGCATTCCGTGGCCACGGCCCTGAGGGACTTCATTCCTGAGGGTCCGTTCAGATCCCTCGCTCTGGCAGCCTTGGGAAGACAGGAGGAATTCACGGCTGGGGCGGACTCAGGGGCCCGCTCCGGATTCCGTTATCTGGCTCCATCAGGCACCAAGGCCCGCCTTTCGGTAAAGGCCCGGTGGATGGATAACGAAGAGACCATCCTCCTGATGTCGAGGTTGGACCGAATCCTCGATCCCGTCGCTGCCGAAGAGGACATCTCCTACTTCTATACCGGCACCGTACCCATGTTCGTGTCGATCAACCGGCGGCTTACTAACAGCCAGATCAGCAGCTTTCTGGTGAGCTTCACCTGCATCTTCCTCCTTCTTCTCCTCCTCTTCCGCAGGCTGAGGTTGGCATTCCTGGGAATGATCCCGAACATCCTGCCAGTGGTAACGACCGTGGGGATCATGGGGCTTGTCGGCGTGCCCATGGACGTGGCCACCGTTCTCATCGCAGCAATCTCCCTCGGGATCGCGGTTGACGATACCATTCATTTCCTATGGGCATTCAGGGAACGCCAGGTGAGAGGGGCGGGCGATCTGGCGGCGCTGGATGGAGCGGTCCGTGCCGTTGGAAGGCCCCTCATCCTGACCAGCCTTCTGCTGGTGGCCGGGTTCCTCACCATGACATTCTCGTCCTATCTTCCCGTGGTGTTTCTGGGGGTTTTCGTATCCCTCAATGTGTTATTAGCTATCCTGTTGGATATCATACTCTTACCTGCTCTTATATCACTTTCATTCGAGGAGGGACGCTCCGAAGCTTGACCGGGTGGCGGCCCCTCTTCCGGGTACCGGTGATTCCGTTCCGCTGCAGTGGGCGAACCGCCCCCCCGCCCTGGCGGCGTGTTTCAGGGGGGTTGTCTAACCACCCCTGATTAAGCCCGTCTCTGGAGACGGGCTGCAGCCCCACGTCCCCGTATTTCAGATACGAAGCACCCATGTAGAGGAGGGTGGGGATGGCCAGGGTGAGGAGGTTGAAGAGGATGAGCAGAGGCCAGAAGAGGTCCCTCCGACCTTCGGTGAGCAGGAGGTACTGCCCAAGGTAGATCGAGATCCCGAGGCACACCCCGAAGGCTCCGAAATAGAGAGGCGCATAGTCGGTGGCCGTGGCCTCCGCTCCCAAGCCCCGGGCATGGGGTCGGATGTGGACGATGAGGAATCCGGCTTTGATGGCGTAGAGGTCGTACAGCCAGTTCCAGAACGCCATGGTGGACCCGGTCAGGAACCCAGCCTGAGCCAGGCCGTACCAACTCAATGCCGCCGCGGGGGGGCCGACGCAAAGGAGTGCGCCCAGGCCGATGGCACTCCCGAAGACGAACCCGTGGTGGGGCCGGAAGTGGCCGAACTTGAAGCGGGTGTTCATCTCCCAGAGCCTCAGCCAGTTCATCCCGACGGCCGGGATGACATAGGCGAAGAGAACCGGAATCGAGAGCATGAGGATGGCCAGAGGGTGGCTGTTCCCCATTCGTTCCCACCAGAGAACGTAGCTCAGGGGAAGAAGAATCAGTGGGGCGAGGTACTGGTAGACGTTGAAGAACAGCATTTCCTGACTCCGGGATCGGAGGGGCTCTCTGAGCCCTGAGACTGGAAAAGGAGCTGCGGCCTGGAGGCCGCAACACCTCCGCCACTCGATGTTCAAGGGAAACATGGGGATTCATGCAGACGGATGGACTACGTCAGGTGACGTAGAGGAGTGGGACCGGCGACGTAGGCTTCTCTGTGTGAAGGGCCAAGTCCAGTGCTCTTGGGAAGGTCTACACGAGTGGGGTGCGGCCGCGCACAGGGGTGTTCGCCTGCGCACTGCTCGGCGGTCTCGCGGAGCGGCACGGGGCCATCTGCGGCGTTGGGGCTCCTCGACTTAGCTCGGGGCTATGCGTTCACCTGCGCATCGCTCGGTGGTCTCGCGGGACAACGCCAGGTAGTGGCCGCCTGGGTGGCCGCTCGGCTCGGAGCCCCGCCTTCCATCTGGCCCCGTGGCG
>JBDHCH010000096.1:0-14223 GCA_039592115.1 Gemmatimonadota bacterium
GATGAGCCCTGACTCTTCGTCGGGGTGGGCGGTCCACTCCAGGTGCTTGTATGCACCGCTGGCCGTCCGGTATCTGTTCTGAAAGGAGATGGTGGGGAGGCCATGAGCGAGACGAGTGATCTCGTTTTCGGTCTTCTCCAGGTCCTCCGGATGGACAAAGGCGAGGAATGATTGACTCATGAGGTCTTCCGTAGCCCAGCCCAGCGTTTTTTCAAATGCTGGGTTGACCCGCTTGAAGAAGGCGTCGGGCCCGGCAATGCAGAGCATGTCCCTCGAAAACTCGAAGTAGTTCTTGAACTCTCTCAGCAGTGTGACCTGCTCCTCCAACTCGTCGGCCATGTCGTTGAAGGTTCGGGACAAGAACCCAACCTCGTCCTCACCGGTCTCCTCGGCTCGGGCGCTGAGCGTCCCTTCCCTGATCCGGTCCGCAACGCTGGCGAGCTCTTTGATAGGTTTCGAAAAGCGAATGCCCAGGATGGCGCCCACGAGGGCGGCGAATGCCCCCAGAGTGAGGACCAGGCGAATGCTTCTCTCACGGAAGTCCATCAGGGGGATTCGCCCCTCCTCCCGATCCACTTTGACTACGAGCCTCAGACCCGCCTCGGGCAGTTGCCGGAAAGCCGCCCAGACTTCCTTTCCAGGCTCGGCCAGCTCCCAGACCTCAGGCCCCCCGGGCCCCAGGCGATGAAGGAGCCTGGGTGTGCCCTGGGCGTCCATGGTCACGATGATCGTCTCACCGCTTTCGCCCAAACCCAGGTCCTTCTCCGCCAGATCCAGTATCCCCCGGGCATTGAGTCGCACGTGGACATGCCCCAGCGTTTCCCCGTCGAGGACGAGGTTGGCCAGGAATCCCGCACGGAGGTCGACGCTCCCGGTGCCTGTGACTCCCTCATAGAGGATCCCCTCGGCAACCGGAAACGCGGAGGTTCGATCCGGCTCTCCCGACGGAACGGGCTCCCCCCCTGCGCTGGTAATGAACGATCCATCCGGGCCATGAAGGGTCAGGTTTTCGATGACCTCCACCGCTTCCACAGCATCGCGGAGGATCCTGGTGATGCGCTCCACGGCCCGAGGGTCCCCCGTCCTGTTGAACTCCTCTAAGCTCAGGCGGAGCTGGGTCCTGCTCGCGACGAGTTGGACACGGTCGATCCATCCACGAAAGATCTGGTCCAGCCCCTCCATGTTCGATTCCGCGAGGCCTTCCAGCTGTTCGAGGCGGCCGTCTTTGAGGGCTTCCTCGGCCTCCCGGTAGAGGGTGACTCCCAGGACGGCCATGCTCCCCAGGGCTACGGCTACCAGGGCGAAGACGAACTTGGTGCGGATGTCCATTCAGATAGGATAGTCAGGGAGAGGTCTGTCATCCAAAGGGTTTTTTTTCGGTGGGGGGTGGGGGAGTGGACGTGCGCGTAAGATGTGTACTCATATGGATGCCAGGCCCCCCGATGTGGGGACGGGAGGGACCATCTCCGATCCGACCCCAGACTCAGCCTGCCGGCATGAACGTCTCCAGCACCGCATCCCGGATTCGGCTCGAGCTTGCCCGGTACCGGTTGGCAAACACGATGACCGACATTTCGCTTTCCGGGATTCTTAGGAAGGCCGCCACGAACCCGGCCACCATTCCGTTGTGGCCGATGGTGCGGCGGCCGTCGTATTCGCCGATCCGCCACCCGAAGGCGTACCCGGTGTTCCGACCGTTCGGAAGGGTCACCGGAGTCCACAGGGCTTCCTTCGAAGCGGAGCTCAGAAGCTCCTCACCGTACAGGGCCTCATCCCATTTCACCATGTCGTGCACGGACGAGACAATGCCGCCTGCCCCGAGGGTCGAGGAGGTCTGCGTGGCGTCCCGGTTCACCAACTCACCAGTGCCGTCGACGTAGTACCCCGCCGCCCTGTGCCGGATAATCCGCTCAGGATCTGCCATTCGGGTCTGGCCCATCCCCAGAGGATCGAAGATCCGCGCCTGGAGTACCCGGCCGAGGGGGAGGCCCTCGATCCGCTCCACAATCATGCTGAGGAGGAAATACCCGGTGTTGGAGTAGTAGTATCCGGCGCCCGGGGGGAAATCCATCGGTCTGGAATGTGCGACCCGGATGATCTCCTCAGGCGTAAAGCGAAACCGGTACGCCTCATAGGTCTGGATCTCCTCGTAGTCGGGGATGCCAGAGGTGTGGGTGAGGAGCTGCCGGATGGTGACCCCCAGCCATTCGCTGGGGAGGTCAGGCAGGTACCGGTGGATCCCGTCGTCCAGGTCGAGGCGGCCTTCCTCCACCAGCATCATGACGGCGGTGGACACGAATTCCTTGCTGATGGAGCCGATCTCGAAGACGGTGCTGTCGGTGACGGGGGCGGACAGTTCCACATTCGCCATCCCATAGGCCTTCCAATGCACCAACCGCCCACGGGATGCCACCCCCACCAGCACCCCGGGGATGTTGGCTTCCTCCATGTACGCCTGGATCCGACCGTCCAGCCCGGCCATCTCGGCCGAGGTCGGCTGCCGGAGTTGGGCCTGAAGCCCATCACCAAAAGGCGAGACGCCAGCAACCCCCAGGGAGAGAAAGAGCCCGAGCACCACCTTCACATGGATCCTCATTCGACAGCCCGCCGTTGAAGGATCAGACCTGGGGAAGCCCGTCGATGAACTCGGCCATGCGCTTCCGTTCGGAATCATCGGGCACCCGCCCGAGCCCGGCACCCATGTTGTCCCTGAGATGCCCCGGATCTGAGGTGGCTGGAATCGGCACCGTTACGCCCGGGTGGCCCAGGAGCCACTTCAGGAAGAAATGAGCCCAGCTGGTGGCGCCGAACTCCTGTGCCCACTCCGGAACCGGCTGGTCTCCAACTCGCCGGAAGAGCCTGGTCCTTCCAAAAGGACCATTGATCAGGGTGGCGATGCCCTTGTCCATGGCGATGGGAAGGAGGGCCTCCTCGGCGTTACGGTTGTCGATGGCGTAATCGAACTGGACGAAGTCCATCTCCTCGGTCTTCAGGATGTCCGCCAGGTCCTCGTACTGAGAATCCCTGGACGTGGTGATGCCGATGTATTTCACTCGACCCTCCTGCTGCATCTCCCTGAGAAGGGCCAGCTGGGTCTGCCAGTCTCCCAGATTGTGGACCTGGTTCAGGCTGATTTTGCAGGGAGCCAAACGCTCCTCGGACTGGGCGACCTGTGCCAGGCCCGCCTCCCTCCCCTGGGCTCGGCTGATCTTCGTGGCCATGAAGATCTTGTCGGCATTCCCGATCTCCCGGATCAGCTCGCCCAGGACTACCTCAGACGTACCGTAGGTCGGCGCGGTATCGATGAGAGCGCCTCCCAGGTCGGTGAAGAGGCGAACAACCTCCATCAGCTCAGCGTGCTCCTCGGGGGTCCGGGCCGCGCCGGAGAAGCTGCTGGCGGTGCCCAGCCCCACTGCCGGAATCTGCTCTCCTGAGGAGGGAACGGTCTTCAGGAGCTGGCCTTCCTGGATGTGCAGGGGCGTGGCCCCGAGAATGTCCCGCCCCAAGGCCAGAGCGGCCCCGGCGCCGGCACCGAGTTTCAGGATGTCGCGTCGGGAATACAGCATGGTCATGCCTCCGGAATGGGGCCTGCGAAAGAGAGTTTGGCGGGAAGGAGTCTGGATACCCGGAGGATCCTGGAGAAGTTCCTGCGGGTGCGCCAGGGGAATTCGTAGTGGCACAGTCGGTTGCGACTCCGCTCCCACGTCTGAATACTGCCGAGGCAGGTGAGAAGGGAGGGAGGGTTCGGCGCGTAGCTCGAGGAACAGTGGATCGCATGACTCCGGCAAAACACACAGGGGATCCGACATGACCGACACGCTGCCGTCGGGAGACGGAACTCAGAGCACCGGGTGGCCCGGCCCCACCAGGGAATCGGAGCGAATCCAGGTCCTGGACGTACTTCGGGGCGTGGCCCTCCTCGGGATCTTGATCACCAACATCCAGCACTTTTCCATGGTGGCCGGAGCGGTGCGGAATCCGACCCTCTTCGGGGACCTTACCGGCGCAAACTTCTGGGTCTACGCGGCCACTTTCAACCTGGCCCTGCAGAAATTCCTCCCCATCTTCTCCATGCTGTTCGGTGCCGGGATCCTCCTCATGGCGGACCGCCGGGAGGGGTTGGGGGAGAATCCAGCCCGTTTGCACTACAGGCGCATGGCAGTCCTTCTGCTCATCGCGTTGGTGCATGCGTATCTCATCTGGTACGGGGATATTCTTTTCGCCTACGCTGTCAGCGGGGCGTTCGTATACTCCCTCCGCAGGCGCCCCCCGGGATTCCTTTTCACATTGGGGATCGTCATGCTCGTTGCATTCCCGGTCATGCGCTTCCTGATCATCGCCGCGCCTGCTCTGATCCCCTACTGGGACTTCTTCCCAGGGATGACGATGGAGGAGATCATCGCCGCGGATGTGACCGCCTTCCAGGGTGGGTGGGCGGAGAACTTCCAGATGCGTGCCCGTTATGCGCTGGAAGATCAGACGTTGGGCCTCCTGATCCACAACTTCTGGAAGGCCGCAGGGCTCATGTTGATCGGGATGGGCCTGTACCGAACCGGCGTCATCACGGGAAGGGCGAAGGCTTCCACCTACAGGGTGATGGTGGCCGTGGGGCTGGGGGTGGGGTTGCCCATCACCGGGTGGGTATTCTGGCTCAGCCACTCCACGGGGTGGAACAACTTCATGGTTCGAGAGCTGATGCTCCAGGTGGTTCATTGGGTGGGCGTTGCCATGAGCCTCGGGTGGATGGGAATCGTGATGTTGGCCTGCCGGGGCGGTTGTGACTCCTGGCTCGGGCGATCGTTGGCGGCCGTCGGCCGCACCGCCTTGTCCAACTACTTGCTCCAGAGCATTCTCTGCACCTTCATCTTCTACGGATTCGGGTTGGGGCTCTACGGCTCGGTGGAACGGGTGGGGCAGCTGGCCATCGTGCTGGGCGTCTGGGGTCTCCAGCTGGTGATTTCGCCCCTGTGGCTCAAACACTTCCGCTTCGGCCCCGCCGAGTGGGTATGGCGGGCCCTATCCTACGGAAGGCGGCCTCCCTTTCGGGTCACCGGGGCAGTCTGAGGAGGAAAAGAGGTGCCTGAAGCCACCCTCGTGAAAGTAGGTCCGGACAACCTGTCCGACTGCGGCATCGGATGCCTGACAAATCCCCGGCACGAGGGGTTTGGTCCCAAGGTTGAGTGGCTCCGGGCCCGATTCCAGGAGGGGCTCCGGTTCTTTCTTTTTCGGGACGAGGGCGGTCGTCCCTTGGCGTTCCTCGAGTACGCGCCGGGGGAGTATGCCTGGCGGCCGGTGGACGCTCGGGGTTGGCTCTTCGTCCACTGTCTCTGGGTCTACTCGCGGGGGCAGAAGATCGGTGGGCTGGGGAGCCGGCTGATCCGGGCATGCGTTGAAGAGGCCCTGGAGCTCGGCGCTCTGGGTGTGGCCGCCATGTTGAGTGACGGTCCGTGGATGGTGGGCAAGGGGGTCTTCCTGAGAAACGGGTTTGAAGTGGTGGCCACGGAGGATCGGTTCGATCTGGTTGTTCATCGGCTTCGGGAAGGGCCGGCGCCCAGCTTCCTCGACCTCAGCGACACCAGGTCGGGATACCGGGGACTGCACGTCGTCTACGCCCCCCAATGCCCCATGCTTCCCAAATCCGTGAACGATCTCCGGGAGATGGCCGCCGACCACGGCCTGGAGCTGAAGGTGACGGTCCTTCAGAGCGCCGCAGAAGCGCAACGGGCGCCCTCCTACTACGGCGTGTTCAACCTGATCTGGAATGGGCGTCTGCTGTCGGACCACTACGTGAGCAAAGGTCGGTTCAGGAACCTTTTGAAGAGGGAGATTCTGGGGTAGCCACCATGATCGCATCTCACCGCACCCTGGAATTCACCACCCAGGGAAACGACCACATCGTGGATCTCACGACTGAGGTTCTGGACCTCATCGCCGACACCGGGGTCACCACGGGCCAGGCCGTGCTCCTGGCCCAAGGGTCTACCGGGGCCCTCACCACCCTGGAGTTCGAGCCCGGGTTGGTGACCCACGACATCGCTGCGGCGATGGAGCGGATCGCCCCCCGGGATGGCCGGTATCTCCACGAGGAGACCTGGCACGATGACAACGGCCACTCTCACGTGAGGGCCTCCACCGTTGGCCCATCCCTGGCCCTTCCGGTGGTGGGTGGCTCCGTGCCTCTGGGCACCTGGCAGCAGATCGTGTTCATGGATTTCGACACTCGGCCCAGGAAAAGAACCGTGCATATGAGTGTCGTGGGAGTAGCCGAGACCGGACCAGGATGATGGGCGAGAGGAGCCAAACCATGCAGAACATCGTGTGCATCTCCGGCACGAGTCGTCCCAATAACTACACTTCCAGGGCCCTGGCCGTGGTGGTGGATGAACTGAAAACACGGCAACTCGAGACGACGGTCTTCGATGGCAGGGAGATCACTCTCTCCTTCCCAGGTTACCCAAGGACCGAAGACGCGGAGCGTCTTCAGGCGGCCGCCAGAGACTCGGCAGGAGTGGTCCTAGCCACCCCCGAATACCATGGGGGATTCTCCGCAATGACGAAGCTGATCCTGGAGAACATGGGATTTCCTTCTGTTCTGAAGCGGAAGCCGGTGGCTCTCCTCGGCGTCGCCGCTGGCCGGATCGGCGCCATCAAGTCCCTGGAACAGCTTCGGGGAGTCTGCGCTCACACCGGCGCCCTGGTGCTCCCGGCGTCGGTATCGATTGCCGGCGTCCAAAGGGCGTTCGACGAGGATGGGCGCTGCACCGACTCCGGCGTCGAGTCGAGCCTCCGAGGGCTGGCCGAGGGACTCGAGGAGTTCATTCAGGATTACGTGTGCCCGAAGTTCGCCCTCGAGGATCTGGTCCGCGGAGACGACCGGCCGTGGATTGCTAGCGTCTGACAGATCGGCGGGAATCCACACGACAAAGCTGGTTTGACGCGAGCCCCCGACTCCCCATCCCCAGGGAAAGAAAACCATCCTGCCGTCGAGCTCGTAGGTCAGGGAAGGGAGAACGAGACCACCCATCCACCCTCCCACAGGGAGGTCCGTATGGACCGGCGCGTCGTTTCTGCAGGCTTGTTCGGGGGAGTCGCCGGGATTCTCTGGACAGTCCTTTCCATGGGGCTCGTCCCCGTCCGAGACTCCATGGGATGGAAGGAAGTCCCCAACGAAGAGGTGGTCCTCCAGGCGTTGGACGCCAATCTCACGGAGACGGGGCTTTATCTGGTTCCCGGACATTCCCCTCCAGATTCCCTGTTCCGGGCAAGGCACGAGGCCGGTCCGTTGTTTCGGGTCCACTCCCTTCCGAATGGCACGGAGGGCCCCATCCGCCCCCTGATCTCCATCCTCTCCCTACTCTTGGCGCCGCTGGTTCCCGCATGGATCCTTGTGCAGGCTTGCCGCCACGGCTCCCCCTCCTTCGGGATGCGAGTGGCGGTGGTGGCCAGTTTCGGCGTCTTTCTGGCGCTTACGGCCAACATCCAGTTGTGGGGAATGGAGCTCTACCCCCTCACCTATTCCTTGCTGATGTCCGTGAATGGAATCCTGACCTGGTTGGTAATAGGCTTCGTGATGGCCTGGCGGGTTCGGCCCGACCTCGCCGAACCGAAGACCTAGCGGACGCGTCGTCGAAAGGGAAGACAGGCCGCTCTTCGTATTCCTGCGCCCGGACCGAATCGGCGATGGAAATGTCCGATTAGACGCATCATGGATATATTGCAGCGTCGAAGTCTCCCCATGACCCTGACCTACGTCATACGCTGGTCTCACCTACGTCTTCACACGTAGGGTGGGGCCCGGGGCGGTGACCCACATTCCAGGAAGGAAGTGATCGGCCTCCCACCGTAGGGAGATCGCAGGTGGGGTCCTCGGCGGCACTTCCAGGAACTTGAGAAGAACACCAAAGTGGATGGGGGGGTGCCCTCATGAGACCTGGAGACATACCTGGCGAGGTCCGGGCCGGCACGGCTCGAGATGCTCCGCGTCGGACCTGGGCAGCCGGCTCCCTCCACCCCTCCGGGGGTTCACTCGAGGGCCACTACCGGCGCATCCCGGAAAGACCCTTCACTGCCGAGGAGCGGGCGACCACCACTCTGTTGGTCGGGAACCTGACACGGAAGCACGAAGCTCTGATCCGTGCCGTGTTCCAACGGAACGGCTTCCTCATCGAGAGTCTCCCGGATCCCACCAAACAATCGTTCCGCACAGGGAAGGAGTACTGCAACAATGGTCTGTGCAACCCCGTGTACTATACGGCCGGGGCGCTGATCCTCCATCTCAAGGAGCTCGAAAAGGCCGGCCTTTCTCCTGCCCAGATCAAGGACCAATACGTCTACTTCACGCTCTCCGACTGCGGGCCGTGTCGCCTGGGAACGTACGAAAGTGAGTACCGGCAAGCCCTTCGGAACGCCGGGTTCGACGGGTTCCGAGTGATCACGATCCAGCTCAACAGAGCGTCCAAGACCGGAGGGGGGCGACCCGGCCTGGATCTGTCCCTGGATCACTGGTTCGGCATTGTGAATGCCCTGGTGGTTGGAGACCTGCTATATGGTGTCGCGTACCAGATTCGCCCCTACGAAGTCACTTCCGGAGAGACCGATGCTGTCCTTGGAGAGTGTGTGGACAGAGTGGCCGACTTCCTTCGGACCAGGCCCTACTTCGGACTCCTCAATCTCATGCCTGAGGCTCTTCGCCCCTGGCTGAGTCGGAGGAGGAACCTCGTACATTGGGTGGACGGACTGGGGAAGTACAGAAGTCACTTCCGCGACCGGGAATACACCCAACTCCTGAGGGAATGCGGGGAACGGATTTCCGACATCGAGGTGGACCGGACGACGCCTCGGGCGGTGGTGCAGATCGTTGGGGAGTTCTACTCCCACCTGGCGGAGTCGGATGCCAACTACAAGATGTTCGAGTTTCTCGAGGTGGAGGGAGCGGAGGTACGCGTCGGGTCTATCGGAGGCGTCCTCCGCTACTGGTTCTTCAAGTCCAGGCGCGATCTCCTGCAGCGCTGGGGTTTGAATCCGCCGTTCCCGGGTCCTCCCTGGTTCGATCTTCTGGCCCGCTGGAGGAACTGGAAGGCAGCGGCCCGAAGGCCGTTTCTCTTCTACCTGATCGATCGGGTCTCAGGCCGCCTGTACCGCAGATTTTCCCGTGTCCTGGGCGGTTTCGCTCGGATCCCTCATTCCCAGGAAGAGTTGGCTGACCTGGCCGGGTTCTACTACCGGCCCCTGACGCGAGGGGGGGAGGGGCACCTGGAGGTGGCGGAGAGCATCCACGCCACGATCAATCATGAGGCTCACATGGCCCTGAGCCTGAAACCCTTCGGATGCATGCCGTCCACCCAGTCGGATGGCGTCATGGCTACCGTCTCGACCCACTTCGACGAGATGCTGTTCGCATCCATCGAAACGACCGGGGACAGCGATATCAATGCCTACAGCCGCGTCCAGCTGGTTCTTTCCGATGCCCATCGCCGTGCCGTGAAGGAGCTGGAGGATGCCCTGCAGGCTACCGGACAGACGGTTGAGGGCATCCAGCGGTTCTCCACCGCCCACCCGGAGGTGAACCGAGCCGGGTATCGGGTCCCGCATCACCCCGGGGTAGTCGCCGCCGCTGCGAACTACGTGCGCCATGTGGGTAGGCTCATGGCACAGGAGAGGTCGGAAGGGGGATGGCATGGCTAGCGAGCACTCACCGCGGCCCTTCCTGGTAGGCATGGATATCGGTTCCACCACGACCAAAGCCGTCGTGGTGGGCAGGGGGAAGGGGCAGGTTGTCTGGCAGGACTATGCCCGGCACGAGACGAAGCTGAACGAGAAAGCCCTGGATTTCCTTTCCCGCATCGAGAACGAAGCCGGAGTGACGAAGGAGAACGCTCGGATCTTTTTCACGGGGTCCGGAGGGAGAGACCTGGCAGGTGTGGTCGGGGCTCGGTTCGTCCAGGAGGTGAATGCCGTCTCCCTGGTGGTGGAACGCCTTCATCCCGACGTAAGGTCCGTCATCGAGCTCGGGGGCCAAGACAGCAAAATCATCGTCTTCAAAGACCGATCCCGGGGGAACGGGCGGAAGAAGATGGCGATGATGAACGACAAATGTGCCGGTGGAACCGGAGCCGTTCTGGACCGGATCGGCGCCAAGCTCGACATTCCGCCAGATCGGCTTGCCCAGTACGGTTACGAGGGCCTCCTGATCCACCGGGTGGCCTCCAAATGTGGGGTGTTCGCAGAGACGGACATCAACAGCCTTCAGAAGCAGGGTGTGCCTCAGGAAGAGCTCATCGCATCTCTTTTCGAGGCCATCGTGATTCAGAACCTCACCGTTCTCACCCGGGGGCATACGCTCTTCCCGAAAATCCTCCTCTTGGGGGGGCCGAATACCTTCATCGAGGGCCTGCGGCAGGCCTGGCGAAAGCACCTTCCGAGGCTCTGGAGAGAACGGGGCGTATCAGTTCACCCCGATGCCGACTTCTCGGATCTCATCAGGGCTCCGGAAAACGGGCACTACTTCGGTGCTCTGGGTGCGGCAGAATTCGGGAGGCGACAGGACGAAGGCGTTGGCTGCTACAGGGGGCTTCAGAGGCTTCGGGAAGTGGGTGGAAACGGGGCCCGGGCAGGCCCGGGCCGCGGGGGACTCGCGGGCTTGAGCTCATCCCCTGCCGACCTGGAGAGCTTCCTCGCCGAGTACGGAAGGAACACTGCTAGTCCCCGCCGCCCCCTGACGGCGCATGCCAGGGGCTTTCTGGGAGTGGATGGTGGGTCGACGTCCACCAAGGCTGTCCTGGTCGCGGAGGATGGCTCCCTTCTGGGGAAGACCTACCGCCTTTCTCGGGGTAATCCGATCCAGGATACCATCGACCTCATCAGGGAGCTCCGAAGGGGCCTGGAGAAGGAAGGGTTCCGAGGGGAGGTGTGCGGGGCGGCCACCACAGGGTACGCAAAGGACGTATTGAAGCGGGTCCTCAGGGCGGACGCCGCCGTGGTGGAAACCGTGGCCCACGCGAGGTCCGCCCTCCATTGCTATGACGATCCCGAGGTCATCGTGGACGTGGGTGGCCAGGACATCAAGCTCATCGTTCTCAAGGACGGGCACGTAAAGGATTTCATGCTCAATACGCAGTGTTCCGCCGGAAACGGGTATTTCCTTCAGGCCACCGCGGAGAACCTCGGCCTGGACGTCAGCGAATACGCCGAGACGGCGTTTCGAGCCCGGAGAATGCCGGAGTTTAGCTACGGCTGCGCGGTGTTCCTCCAGTCCGACCTGGTGGACTATCAACGACAGGGATGGAAACCGGAGGAGCTTCTGGCTGGCTTGGCCGCCGTCCTCCCCAAGAACATCTGGTTGTATGTCGCCAAGATCGCCAACCTCTCCACCCTCGGGTCCCAGTTCGTCCTGCAGGGGGGCACCCAACGGAATCTCGCGGCTGTGAAGGCCCAGGTGAGCTACATCCGGGAACAATTCCGCCGGTACGGGAAGAACCCCGAGATCACCGTGCACCCCCATTGTGGCGAGGCAGGGGCCATCGGTGCCGCCCTGGAGGCGAGGCGGCTGTGGGCTGAGGGGAAGAAAACACATTTCATCGGCATGGAAGCCGTGGAGGGGATTGCCTACGAAACGACTTCGGGGGCAGAGACGGTGTGTCGTTTGTGTAAGAACCGGTGCCTGAGGACGTTCGTTGATTTCCGGATTCCCGGGAACGGAAGGCAGGTCCGATTCTCGAGCTCCACCGGGCCTGACGGGCCTTCTCAATCATCCCCGGAGGGACCGGAGTTCGAGATGGATCGGTTCATCGCTGCCGGTTGCGAAAAGGGATCCGTGGACGATCAGGAGGCCCTTCGCACCGTCGTGGCCGAGCTGAACGAGAGGAAGAGGAGGAACCCGGACCTCACCGATGAGGCGGCAAGAGGTATCTGGAGATCGTTCAGCCCTCCCCTGGTGGCCGATGCCCCCGTGGGTCGTGCGGTGGGGAGAAAGGCTCGGGAGCGGAACCTCCGTATCCGAGGCCGAGAATCCCTTCGGATCGGTATTCCTCGCGTCCTTGGTGTGTACCACCATGCCCCGTTCTTTTCCGCGTACCTGGAGAGCCTTGGAGTGAGATCGGAGAATATCGTCTACTCGGATTTCACCACCGACGAGATGTTCCGGGAGGGATCCAGCCGAGGTGCCATCGATCCTTGCTTTCCCGCGAAGGTCGTGGTCTCCCATATCCACAACCTCCTCCGGAAACACGACGACCGACGGCCCGTGGACATCATCTTCGTCCCCATGGTGGATACTCATCATTCGCCGATGGTGAATATCGGGGCGGCCAATGCCTGCTCGACGGTGATCGCGGCGCCCCAGACCGCTCGGGCCATGTTCATCAAGGAGACCGATGTCTTTGCCGAGAGAGGGATCCGGTACCTCTATCCTCTTCTCGAGTTCAGCCACGAACGACTTCTCGCCAAGCAGCTGTTTCATGCCTTCCGAGAGCCGTTCGGTTTGGGGCTGAAAGAGAATGACCGGGCCGTGGAACAGGGGTTCAACGCCTTGGGCCGATGGGATCGAAGAATCCGAGAGCGGGGCGGGGAGGTCATCGAAATGCTCCGCCGGGAGAAACGTCTGGGGATCGTGCTCCTGGGGAGGGCCTATCACCACGATCCGGGCCTCAACCACGGGGTCTTCACGGAGTTTCAAAGACTCGGGTACCCCGTGCTGTCTCAAGATACGCTGCCCATGGATCCCGACACCCTGGAGGAGTTGTTCGGGGATGAGGTCCGGGCAGGCATCATCCAGGACCCCCTTGACGTCTCCGATGTCTGGAAGCACTCCTATATCGCGAGCACCGCCCTGAAGCTTTGGGCGGCGAAGTTCGTGGCCCGTCATCCGAATCTGATCGGCGTGGAGATTTCCAACTTCAAGTGCGGTCACGACGCCCCCATCAACCAGGTCGTGGAGCAGATCATCGAATGTGCCGGGCTGCCCTTCTTCAGCTTCCGTGATGTGGATGAGAACAAGCCATCGGGATCTTTCAAGGTCCGAATCGAGACAATCCACTACTTCCTGCAGCGCTACCGGGAGCAGCTGATGGGCCGGCACTTGTAGGCCCTCGCCTCCCAGGTCTCGGCCCGATGCAACCCTCCGGCCGTCATAGGCGTCACAATTAGTGTGACGTTGTCAGACTAACCGATGATCCAGGCGGGTCCGAGGACGATTCCCGCGGCCATTCATCTCGATCGACTTCCCGGACTCTCCTCGGACACCACTCTCGAAACAGGTGAAGAATATGGGCTACCCCGGAGAGTTCGAGCTGTTGGTGCTGTTGGCGATCCTCCGGCTGAGGGATGGCGCGTACGGGGTGACCATTCGGGACGAGTTGGAGAGGGAAACCTCCCGCAGACTGACCCTCGGTGCGGTCTATAAGACCCTGGGGCGCCTGGAGGGGAAGAGGTATCTGGAAACCCACATCGCCCCCCCCACCAAGGAAAGAGGCGGTCGCCGGAAAAAGCTGTACGCGCTGACACCCAGCGGCCTGGAGGTCGCTCGTCGCTCACTCGCCGACCTGCGCCGGCTAGCGGATGGCCTCGCCCCGGAGTTGGAGGTGCCATGAGTCCCGGACGCATCCCGGCCCCGATTCGGATCCTGCTTCGAGTCCTCCTCCCGGAGGGCGAGCGGGAGTTCTTCCTGGGAGATATGGAAGAAGAACAACGGCGGGCGGGGGCCGCAGGTGGGCGGAGTTTGTTGTGGATCCGAGAGATCTTCGGAGCCCTGGCTCTTCGCTTGAGCCCGGGGGTTCGCACGCTGAGAACGGAACGCAGGAAGAACCCCCGCAAAGGAGATGGCATGTCCAGGGAGCTTCTTCACGACCTGAGATTCGGCTTCCGGATGATGCTCCGAAGCCCCGGATTCACCGTCGTGGCCCTCCTGACCATGGCGCTGGGGATCGGAGCCAACACGGCCATGTTCAGCATCGTGAACGGGGTGGTCCTGAGGCCCCTGCCGTATCCCGAGGCTGATCGGATCGTGCTGGTCCAGGAGAACAACCTGGAGAGGGGATGGCCGACGTTCAGTGTGGCGCCCCTGAATTTCTGGGATTGGCAGGAGCGGAATCGCTCCACGGAGCTCCTGGCTGCGTATCGAACCAATTCCGTCAACTACACGGGTGGGGATCGACCCCAGAGCGTCCGCGTCTACCGCGCCACGGAGGATTTCCTACCCATTCTCGGTGGAGAGCCGGCGACGGGGCG
>JBDHCH010000097.1:0-25780 GCA_039592115.1 Gemmatimonadota bacterium
CCGGCCCCCTCATCGGACTCCCGTGGGAGCAGGAGAACATTCCCGGGCGAGGGGACGTTCGCCTCGTCCCCATGAGCGGGTTCACCGCCGAGCTCAGCGTCACCGGACCGGTGGCCGAGTGGGGGGGGCAGGCGTTCCGTCTTCCACTGGAGCAGGACGTCCTATTCCTGGGGGATCGGACCGTGTTCATGGACGGGCGACAAACACGATTCCACCTGATCCGGTAGTCGGAGTCACCACCGTGAAGACATCTCTAGCAACCGTCGCGGCCCTCACAGCTTTCGCTCTGTTCCATCCCGGTCCCACCCCGCCTCTCGCAGCCCAGACGTACGAGCCCACCTGGGAGTCGCTGGACGCCCGGCCGATCCCGGAGTGGTTCGGCGATGCGAAGTTCGGAATCTTCATCCACTGGGGCGTGTACTCGGTTCCCTCCTGGATCAGGGTCCACGCCCGGGTAATGGGGGAGCTGAAAGGTGAGGAGGACTTCCACGAGAAGACCTTCGGTGAGGACTTCGAGTACCGGGACTTCGCCCCCATGTTCACCGCCGAGCTGTTCGATCCAGACTTCTGGGCCGGCCTCTTCGCCGAATCCGGCGCCCGATACGTGGTCCTCACCAGCAAACACCACGACGGATTCTGCCTCTGGCCCACGAAGAGCCCCTTCAAGAAGGGTTGGAACAGCATGGATGTCGGCCCCAAACGGGACCTGGTCGGGGAGCTCACCGACGCTGTGCGGGCAAAGGGACTCCGGATGGGGCTCTACTACTCCCTCATCGAGTGGGAGACCAACCGAACGGGCCGAACCCCCAGCGGCCGATTCATCCCACAGGAAGCGATGGACCGGTACGGGATTCCTCTGGATCGGTATGTCGATGATCACGTCATCCCTCAGCTCGAGGAGTTGGTGACCCAGTACCAGCCCGCGGTCATCTTCTCGGACGCAGGCGAGTGGGACCAGGACGAGGGATTCTGGAAGACCAAGGAATTCCTGGCCTGGCTCTACAACCATGCGCCCAACCGGGACGAAGTGGTGGTGAACGATCGGTGGGCCAAGGGAATGCCGGGGCGTCACGGGGACTATTACTCCAGTGAATACCAGGACGCGGAGGGTGTGGGGACCGATCATCCATGGGAGGAGAGCCGGGGCATGGGCCGGTCCTACGGGTTCAACCGCGCGGAGAACATCAACCATTATCGGACCTCGAAGGAGCTGGTCCACGAGTTGGTGGACGTGGTGAGCAGGGGCGGGAACCTCCTCTTGAACGTTGGGCCCACGGCGGACGGAAGGATCCCGGTCATCATGCAGCAGCGGCTTCGTGACATCGGATCGTGGCTGGAGGTGAACGGCGAAGCGATCTACGGAACACGGTCCTGGGGTGCAAGCGAGGTCATGGCCGCCGGGCCGGGCGTATCCCCTGGCCAGCGATTCGAAGACGTTCGATTCACCCGAAGGGGGCCGGATCTCTACGCTCACTTCCTGGAGTGGCCGGAGGAGGAGATCCTGATCAGCGGGATTCATCCCACAGGAGACTTGACCGTTGAACTGCTGGGGTTTCCGGGACCCCTGGAGTGGGGGTGGGCGGAGGAGGGGTTGACCTTCTTCCCGCCACTCATGTCACCAAGTCGGGTCCCGAGCCCCTTCGCCTATGTGATCAAGATCGGAGGGGCGTTGGCAGGCCACGGCCAGGAGGGATCATGACGACCGCCATCACGGGTGTCGAAACCTTCGACATCCGCTTCCCGACCTCCGAGGGCCGCCACGGCTCCGACGCCGTGCACACCGATCCCGACTATTCGGCCGCCTATGTGATCCTCAGAACGGATCATCCGACCGGGCTGGAGGGACACGGACTCACCTTCACCATCGGCCGGGGAAACGAGCTCTGCGTGGCGGCCATCGAGGCCCTGGCGCCCCTGGTGGAGGGCCTCACGTTGCAGGCCATCCAGGCTGATTCAGCAGGGTTCTGGCGGAGCCTCACCAACGAATCCCAGCTCAGATGGGTAGGGCCTGAGAAGGGTGTGATCCACCTGGCCACGGGAGCGTTGGTGAACGCGGTGTGGGACCTCTGGGCCAAGGTCGAGGAGAAGCCGGTCTGGAGGCTCCTGGCGGAGATGACGCCGGAAGAGCTGATCTCATGCGTGGACTTCCGGTACATCACCGACGCCATCACCGCCGACGAGGCCCTGGGAATCTTGTACCGGAATGTGGCGACCCGGACCGAGCGGGAGGCGGAGTTGATCCGGAACGGTTACCCAGCCTACACCACCTCTGCCGGCTGGCTCGGGTACTCAGATGAAGAGGTCCGTCGCCTCTGTCGGAAGGGGGTCGAGGCCGGGTGGTCCCACTTCAAGGTGAAGGTGGGTGGGAGCCTGGAGGACGACCTCCGGCGGTGCGCCTTGATCCGGGAGGAAATCGGCCCGGACCGGAAACTCATGATGGACGCAAACCAGCGGTGGGATGTCGGGGAGGCCATCACCAACATGCGTGAGCTGGCCCGGTTTGATCCCCATTGGATCGAAGAGCCCACCAGCCCAGACGACGTGCTCGGCCACGCAGCCATCGCGAGAGCCATCACGCCTGTCGGCGTCGCTACCGGCGAACAGTGCCAGAACCGGGTGATCTTCAAGCAGATGATGCAGGCCCGGGCCATCCACTTCTGTCAGATCGACGCCTGCCGCCTGGGCGGCGTCAACGAGGTCCTGGCGGTCCTCCTGATGGCGGCGAAATTCGGCATTCCGGTTTGCCCTCACGCCGGAGGCGTGGGCCTCTGCGAATACGTTCAACACCTCGCCATCTTCGACTACCTGTGTGTGGGCGCATCGCTGGAACACCGCATCGTCGAGTACGTGGACCATCTCCACGAGCACTTCCTGGATCCGGTAGTGGTCCGAGGCGGCTGCTACGTCATTCCCACGGCCCCGGGCTACAGCATCGAGATGAAGGCGGAGTCCCGTCGGGAATTCGACTTCCCGGCCGGACCTGCCCTGGCGGCTCGCTCCCTAGGGAAAGGTCCGGCTTCAAGCACCTCCTTCCACGGCGGTGCCCTCGATCTTGAAGGCGTAGGCATGCCTGCAGGGCCGATTCGATTCTTCCTGCAGCTCTTCCGGCAGGCTGATGGTCAGGCCCTCCTGGGCATCGTAGGACCAGGACAACGGTCGGTCGTATCCGAGCATGTGGATCTCCGACCCCGCCTCTGGCTCCACGCGAGTCAGTCTCAGATGGGTGCCAGGCCATCCCAGGCTCACTGCATAGACGGAGTCGCCGCCGGTATGGGTATACCGGATCGATTCCCCATCCTCGTAATGGGCCCAGAGGCGACTCTCGTAGATGGCCTCTCCATTCACCGCCATCCATTCACCCATCTCCGCCAGGCGTTGGACGCTGGCCTCCGGGATCAGTCCCTCGGCGGTGGGGCCCACGTTCAGCAGGTAGTTCCCACCCTTCGCGGCGATGTCCACCAGGTTGTGGATCAACGTCTCCGCCGACTTCCAGTTGTCATCGCTGGACTTATAGCCCCAGGTGTCGTTCATGGTCATGCAGGATTCCCAGTCCAGCGTCGACGTCCCCTCCAGGATCTCCTGCTCCGGGGTTCCGAAATCGCCGGCATACCGCTGGTCGGTCCGGGTCATCCCCTGCATCCCCTGACGGCCTTTGTCCACCCGGTTGTTGATCAGGATGTCGGGTTCGAGAGACCGGACGTGGTTGTACATCTCCACGCCCATTTCGTGGGTCCACTCCGGGATCCACTCTCCGTCGAACCAGAGAACAGCCGGATCGTACTTCTCCACAAGCTCCGTGACCTGGGGAGTGAGGTACGCCTCCACGTAGCTGCCGAAATTCGGATTGCTCTTTTCCCCGGTGTTGTAGGTGGGATAGTGGGGGCCCTGGGCATCGGGATGGTGCCAATCCATGATGGAGTGGTAGAAGCCCAGTCGGATGCCTGCCTCGTCAGCCGCGTCTTTCAATTCCCGGAGGATATCCCGGCCGAAGGGCGAAGCATCCACGATGTCGTACTCGGATACCTCCGAATCCCAGATGGCGAACCCGTCGTGATGTTTCGACGTGATGATGATGTATTTCATCCCCGCATCATTCGCGATTCGCACCCACTCCTCTGCATCGAACTGAACGGGATCGAACCGAGCCGCGAAGGACTCGTACTCGGGGATGGGGATCTGAGCGGAGTTCATGATCCACTCGCCGATCCCTCCAACGGTTTCCCCACCGTACTCCCCCGCCGGCACGGCGTACGGACCCCAATGGATGAACATCCCGAAACGGGCATCCCGCCACCATTCCATCCGGGCGTCGAAAGCTTCCCGGGACTCGTTGAGGTAGTCCCGGGCCTCGGAGGCCCGCCTTCCGTCGGGAGATCCGCATCCTGCCATCACGAGGCCGGCAAGAACCATCCACCACAGCGGTTTGGGGGTCGGAGCAGTCATGGTCTCTTCTCCTGAGCTTGTGTCCTCTTCCGACTCTCCCCAATCTGACGAACCGGAGCGGCCTGTGACAAACGTGGTGCAGTCGGGTCCAAAGGAGGACCATCCCCTTGAAAGACGAAACGTCCACCCGGGTGTCGGAGCAGAGCGGCGGCAACGGAGGGAAGATCCTCCCGGCGCACCTGATCCTCCCATTCACCCTGGTCACCCTCCTCTTCCCCCTCTGGGGATTCGCCAACGACGTAACCAACCCCATGGTGAAGGCGTTCTCCCGAATCCTTCAGATGAACAACTTCCAGGGGTCCCTGGTGCAGTTCGCCTTCTACGGCGGCTACTTCGCCATGGCGTTCCCGGCAGCTCTCTTCATCAAGCGCTACTCCTACAAGGCGGGGATTCTGGTGGGGTTGGGGCTGTACGCATCGGGCGCCCTCCTGTTCATTCCAGGCAGCATGATGATGGTCTTCTGGCCCTTCCTGGTGGCCTACTTCATCCTCACCTGCGGCCTCTCTTTCCTCGAGACCAGCGCGAATCCCTACATCCTGTCCATGGGGAGCCAGGAGACCTCTACCCGGCGCCTCAACCTGGCCCAATCCTTCAATCCCATGGGTTCCCTCCTGGGGATGCTGGTGGCCCAACAGTTCATTTTGGCTCGCCTGGATCCGGCCACCGCAGCGGATCGAGCCGCCATGGGAGCAGACCAGCTTGCTGCCCTCACCGCCCAGGACCTGGCCGTAGTACGGACCCCCTACATCGGCATCGCCTTCGTCCTGGTTGTGGTCTTCACGGCCATCGCAATCACGCGGATGCCGGCCTACGGGGAGGACGATCGTTCGCTGAATGTGGGCCCCACCCTCCGCCGCCTTCTGAAGAACAGACGGTATACGGAGGGCGTCGTCGCACAGTTCTTCTATGTCGGCGCCCAGATCATGTGCTGGACCTTCATCATCCACTATGGGACGATGGAGCTGGGGCTGGACGAGGTGACGGCCCAGGGATACAACATGGTGGCCATGGTCATCTTCGTGACCAGCCGGTTCATCTGCACCTTTCTCCTGAAATACGTGAGCCCGGGTGGTCTCCTGATGGCCCTCGCCGTGGGTGGCGGGGTCCTCACGTTGGGAACGATCCTGATTCAGGGGATGGTGGGGCTCTATTGCCTGGTGGGAATCTCGGCATGCATGTCCCTCATGTTCCCGACCATCTACGGCATCGCCCTGAAGGGCGTGGGGGAAGACGCAAAATTGGGAGCCGCGGGCCTCATCATGGCGATCCTGGGCGGTTCGGTGATGCCTCCACTTCAGGGTGCCATCATCGACCTGCAGATGGTGGGCCTCGGGACACTCTCCTTTCCCGCCGTCCGGGCGTCCTTCATTCTTCCTTTGATCTGCTTCGTCGTGATCGCGATGTACGGCGGGCGATGCCGATCTCGAACTCCGGAGGAGGCCCTGTGAGGGAGCTTAGTTTTCAATTGACCGGCAAGGTCGCGGTGGTGACCGGCGGAGCCAGTGGAATCGGGCAGGCCATCGCAACGACCTTCGCAGCCCGAGGCGCCCGGGTCCACATCCTGGATCAGGAGGGGGAAGCGGCGGAGGCCACAGCCCGGCACATCAGAGAGAGGGGTGGCTCCGCGATCCACCACGTCTGCGACGTAACGGATGGGGAAGCCGTGGGAGCAGCCTTCGGCATGATCCTGGAGGACAGCGGAATCGACATCCTTGTGAACAACGCTGGCATCGCCCACGTGGGGAACCTGGAGCAGACCTCCGAGGAAGCCTTCGACCGGGTCTATTCCGTGAACGTGAAGGGTGTCTACAACTGCATGCGTGCGTGCATCCAACCCATGAAGGAGCAGGGCGGCGGGGTCATCCTGAACATGGCCTCGGTCGCCGCCTCGGTAGGGATCTCGGATCGCTTCGCCTACTCCATGTCCAAGGGGGCGGTCCTTGCCATGACCTACGCGGCTGCGAAGGACTATGCCGCCCATAAGGTACGAGTGGTCTCCATCTCACCAGCCCGGGTCCACACCCCATTTGTGGACGGCTTCCTCGAGAAGAACTATCCGGGCCAGGAGCAGGAGATGTTCGACAAGCTCTCGGCCACCCAACCCATCGGCCGCATGGGAACACCCCAAGAGGTCGCGAACCTGGCCCTGTACCTCTGCTCCGACGAGGCCGCTTTCGCCACCGGGACAGACTATCCAATCGACGGGGGCTTTCTGCGATTGAACACCTGAGTCGTTCCCCGGGGGCCCCCTGAGTGGGGTTCGTCCGAAGGAGCCGATGGGGTGCCCTTTCACCGAGGCCAGACTGGGAAGGACAGAACAATGAGGCTCATTCGTTTTGGGGATCCGGGCCAGGAAAAGCCGGGTGTGCTCGGGCCCGATGACCTTCGCCGGGATGTGAGTGGGTTTGGGGAGGACTGGGACGAGGAGTTCTTCGCCAGCGAAGGCCTGGCCCGGCTGGGGTCCTGGATTGCGGAGCACGGCATATACTGTCCCGTCGTGGGCCCAGAGGTCCGGTTGGGCCCCTGCATCGCCCGACCGTCCAAGATCGTTTGCATCGGCCTGAACTACGCCGGGCATGTGAAGGAGACAGGGGCCGCCATCCCGAAAGAACCGGTGGTATTTTTCAAGGCCACGTCGGCCCTCTGCGGACCGAACGACGACCTGGTGATTCCACCGGGATCCGCCAAGACGGACTGGGAGGTCGAGCTGGCCGTGGTGATCGAGAGGCCGGCGAGATACGTGGGGGAGGATGAAGCCATGGAGTACGTGGCCGGCTACGCCCTCCACAACGACTACTCCGAGCGGGCTTGGCAGTTGGATCGAGGCGGGCAGTGGGTAAAGGGGAAGAGCTTCGACACTTACGCACCAATCGGACCCTTCCTGGCCACCCGCAGCGAGATCCAGGATCCCCACGCCTTGGGCCTATGGCTCGAGGTGAACGGGGAGAGGCTCCAGGAGAGCAACACTTCGGACATGATTTTCCGGATCCCTGCTCTCGTGAGTTATCTGAGCCAGTTCATGACCCTCCTGCCCGGGGATATCATCTCCACCGGCACTCCCTCTGGGGTTGGCCTGGGCATGGATCCCCCCCGCTACCTCGAGCCTGGGGATGTGGTGAGGCTGGGAATCGACGGCCTTGGGAGATCCCGGCAGCAGGCGGTGGAATTCGAGACCGTCCGAGATGTGAACGCATGATGCGCATCGACGCCCACCAGCACTTCTGGCATTACGATCCCGTACGGGACGCGTGGATCACCGACGAGATGGAGGCCCTGAGAAGGGACTTCCTTCCTGGGGAGCTGGAAGATCTCCTTGCCGCTCACCGGATGGACGGATCAGTCGTCGTGCAGGCCGACCAGTCCGAGGCCGAAACGCGCTTCCTGCTGGACGTCGCAAAGCGGCACTCCACGATCCTGGGGGTGGTCGGGTGGGTAGACCTCCTGGCCCAGGAACTCCCCGATCGCCTGGAGCACTACTCCACCTTCGAGAAGTTCCGGGGCATCAGGCACATCGCCCAGGCCGAGGCCGATCACTTCCTGGCCCGGGGCGACATCGTGCACCGCCTCGGGATGCTGCGGGACTTCGGGCTCACCTATGACATCCTCGTCTACCCCCGGCAGCTGCCATCCGCCCTCTCTCTGGTGGAGAGGCTTCCGGACCAGCCTTTCGTCATCGACCACATGGCCAAACCGCTGGTGGCGCGAGGAGTGATGGAACCCTGGGAGACCCAGATGCGGGAGCTGGCCACCTATCCGAACGTGTGGTGCAAGGTGTCCGGCCTTGTCACGGAAGCTGACTGGGCCCAATGGAAACCCGAGGACTTCCGCCCCTTCCTGGACGTGGTCTTCGAAGCCTTCGGTACTCGGAAGGTGATGTTCGGAACCGATTGGCCGGTCTGCCTCCTGGCTGCCAGCTATCGACAGGTTGTCGACTTGATCCAAACCTATGTAGAGCAGTTTTCTTCCTCGGAGCGCGAGGGGGTGTTCGGGGAGAACGCAGCCCAGTTCTACGGCTTGACGGTTCCTGCAGCCTGAGACCCTGACCTCAACCAAGGCTCGCGAAGATGGACCTGGCACTGGAGGGAAAGACTGTCCTGGTAACCGGAGGCGCCAGCGGGATCGGTGAAGCCATCGTCCGAGGCCTGGCGGGGGAGGGCGCCGTCCCGGTGATCGTCGACAGGGACAGGGCCCAGGGCCTCCGGGTTCAGGAAGAGCTGTCGGCAATCTCGGTGGAGTGCGGGCTGGTGGAGGCCGACCTGGGGGAGCCCGGCGCCTGCCTGAGCGCGGTGGAGGCTGCAGCCGGGGTCACCGGGAGAATCGATGCCCTGGTGAACAATGCCGGCGTGAACGACGGGGTGAGCCTGGAAGACGGAGACTCGGAGGCGTTCCTATTCTCCCTCCGCCGGAACCTCCTCCATTACTTCGAGATGGCTCACCTCACTCTTCCTTACCTGAAGGAGGTGAAGGGCTCCATCGTCAACGTCTCGTCGAAGGTCGCCGTGACCGGGCAGGGCGGGACCTCGGGATACGCGGCCTCCAAGGGCGGCATTCTGGCGCTCACCCGGGAGTGGGCCGTGGATCTCCTCCCCTTTGGTATCCGAGTGAACGCGGTAATCCCCGCCGAGGTCATGACCCCCCAGTACGGAGAATGGATCCAGGGGTTCGCGAAGCCCGATGAAAAGCTCGACGAGATCGTCCGGAAGATCCCTCTCGACCAACGGATGACGACGCCGGCCGAAGTCGCTGACACGGTCCTCTTCCTCCTCTCCGACCGAGCCAGCCACATCACCGGACAGCACCTGGTGGTGGACGGTGGTTACATCCACCTGGACCGGGCAAAGCCCTGAGGCGCCACCATGACCAAGCGGTACTGCCTCGCCCTGGACCTCAAAGACGATCCCGCCCTCATCGCCGAGTACGAACGGCATCACCGGGAAGTCTGGCCCGAGATCCTGGAGAGCATCCGTGAGTCGGGGATCCAGGACATGGAGATCTACCGGGTCGGAAACAGACTCTTCATGGTAATGGAGGTTTCGGACGGCTTCTCTTTCGAGGCCAAGGGCGAGGCCGACCGAACGGACCCTCGGGTGCAGGAGTGGGAGGCGTTGATGTGGAGGTACCAGGAACCCCTCCCCTGGGCCGAGCCAGGGGAGAAATGGGTCCTGATGGAGCGGATCTTCCAGTTGGAGGACGAGGACTAGCGGGTCGCTGAAAACGGGGGATGCGGTCGGCTGAACCCCGATCTGACCCAGGAGGCGGAAGAAAGAGGATGGACGGAGCTGCCCCTCTGGTCCGGATGACGGACATCCGGAAGCGCTTCGGGTCTACCGAGGTCCTCCACGGGGTGGACTTCGACGTGCATCATGGGGAGGTCCACGTCCTGGCCGGGGAGAACGGAGCCGGGAAGAGCACCCTCATCAAGATCCTTTCCGGCGCCCACGCCGAATATTCCGGGGAGGTATTCGTTCGCGGATCCCCGGTTCGGTTCTCACGCCCGAGCCAGGCCGTAAGAGCGGGGATCGCCACCATCCACCAGGAGCTCTCCCTGGTGCCGAGCATGAGCGTGTCCGACAACCTCTTCCTCGGGCAGGAGAGCGTCGGCGCCTTCGGCCGAATGGACTTCCGTTCACAGGCGGTGGAATCGAAGCGGATTCTTCAGGAGATGCACCTGGAATCCTCGCCCCATCGCCTGGTCGAGACCCTCCCTATTTCGGCACAGCAAACCCTGGAGATCGCCAGGGCCCTGGCTCGGGATGCATCAGTCGTGATTTTCGACGAGCCCACCAGCGCCCTGGGTGAACAGGAGGTCGAGGACCTCTTCCAGCGCATCCTGGAGCTCAAGTCCAGGGGTCGGGGCATCGTCTATATCACCCACAAGATGGAGGAGATCTACCGGCTGGCCGATCGGATCACGGTCCTGAGAGACGGGAAGGTCGTGACAACGGCTCCCGCCGGGGAGCTCCCGGCGGAGGAGCTGGTGATGCTGATGGTGGGCCAGGAGTTCGGAAAAGTCATCCGGAAGAAGTCTGCCCGAGCGCCCGATCCGCGATCTGTATCGGCGCCGTCCGTCAGTGCCGAGTCCGAGACCCCACGCCTTGGGGACGCCATCCTTGAGGTTCGGGGGCTTCGCGTCGCCCACCCCCGCACCCGGACCCACCGGGTGGTGGACGGCATCGACTTCACCCTCAGGAAGGGTGAGATCCTCGGGTTGGCCGGGCTTCAGGGGTGCGGCAAGAGCGAGGTGCTTCACGCCCTCTTCGGTGCCCTGGAGGGCAGCGCGTCTGGAGAAGTCGTTCTCTCCGGCTCCCCACTTCCCCTCCGGGATCCTCCCGCTTCGGTGCACCGGGGGCTCCTCCTCCTAGCCAACGACCGGAAGGGTCTCGGCCTCGCACCTGAGATGAGCGTTTCCCACTCCGTCAGCCTCTCCAGCCTCGACAGGTTCGCGAGCCGGTGGGGTTTGATGCGACAGCGTGAGGAGCGGCACGCAGTCGAAGCTCTGGCCCGGAGCTTCCGGCTCAAGGCTCCATCCCTGGAGGCCCCGATGGCAGCCCTCTCCGGAGGGAACCAGCAGAAGGCTTATCTGGCCCGCTGCCTGATGCCGGACCCGAAGGTTCTGCTCCTGGACGAACCGACGAGAGGGATCGATGTGGGGGCCAAGGCCGATATCTACGAGCTGATCGAAGATTGGGTCCGCCGGGGCATAGGCATCCTCCTGATCACCTCCGAAATGGACGAGCTCCTTACCCTCAGCCATCGGATCCTCGTCTTGTACCGGGGACGTCTGGTCGAGGAGTTTTCCCGTGAGTCGGCTTCGAAAGACGGCATCCTGTCGGCTGCCATGGGATATGGGGTGGGCCAGGGAATCCCTGGAAGTGGCGGGAATCTCAAACGCGATGGACCTGGCCCCGAAACGGGGGAATGAGAGGCGGAATGGACGAAGCTGTGGGAACCAGGATCAGGCGATGGTGGGCCTCGCCGGTGGGCAGGGCCTTCCTGGCCCTCCTCCTCATGATTCTCATCGGGTCCCTCTTCAACGCCGAGGGGGCCTTCTTCCGCTGGAGCGTCCACCGGGACATGCTCAGGCAGGTTTCGGTTTACGGCATCCTTGCCTGTGGGATGACGGTGGTGATCATCACGGCCGGCATCGACCTCTCTGTGTCCTCCGTCCTGGCCCTGGCTGCCGTTCTCTTCGCGTGGCTCCTTCTTCCCCTGGGATGGTCGGCCTTCCTGGCAATTCCGGTGGTGCTGGTGGCGGGCACGGTCCTGGGTTCGATCTCGGGAATCCTGGTAGCCAGGATGCGAATCCAGCCCTTCATCGTCACCCTGGCGATGATGGTCTTCGCCAGGGGATTGGCGAAGGTCATCTCCGGGGGAAGGAAGATCACGAACTACGTCCAGGAGGCCGACGGGACCTCCCGGCTGGTGGACCTTCCCGCCGTGTTCGACCTCATCGACAGCCGGGTCCTGGGAGGAAACCTCTCCATCGTCACGGTCATCTTCCTTGCCTGCGTGGCCGTGACGTGGGTGGTTCTCTCCCGGCTGCGGATGGGGCGCCACCTGTATGCCGTGGGCGGGAACGAGGAGGCGGCCCGTCTATCCGGTGTTCCGGTCAGGAAGACGCTGATCACCGCCTACGCAATGGCCGGGTTCTTCTCGGCCGTGGCCGGTATCTGCCAAGCGGCCCAGGAGACCCATGGGGACCCGGAAACGGGGATGGCCTACGAGCTGGATGCCATCGCCATGGTGGTCATCGGGGGCACGACTCTGGCCGGTGGGAAGGGGAGCGTGATCCTCACGCTCATCGGGGTCCTGACCATCGGCTATCTGCAGAAGATCCTTTCCCTGAACGCGGCGCCGGAAGCCACGCGCCTCATGCTGACAGGCGCCATCATCATCTGTGCAGTACTCTTCCAGCGGGGGAAGCGGTAGGGGAGGACGGGTCAACGCCCGACAGGGGAGGCGAGATGTGAACCGAATACCGATGATCTGGCTCCTTGTTCTCACACTCGGCCTGACAGCCGGTTGCACTCCCACCGACGGCTCCGGCGGGCCGGAGAGGGTGGTGACCACCGGGTCCCTGTTCCAGGAAATGATCGACCTGGCGGGCCTTGCCGAGTTCCCGGATCCAGCATACCGCACGGTCCAGTTCTCGTCGTACGACCGGCGCTCGAACCTTCCGGAGGGACCGGACTGGTTCGCCAATTCCGACGGCTTCGGGGGAGAACCCATTCCCGGGTTCGAAGCGGTCATCCGGGCTCCGGGACCTGATTCCATCGGCGAGTACCTCATGGCCGAGGTGGAGGGACCTGGGGCTGTGGTTCGTCTCTGGACCGCTCGGATCGACGGCGAGGTGAGGCTTTATCTGGATGGTTCCTCCGAACCCCTTTTTGACGGACCCGCCGACGACTTCTTCCGTCGGTTTCTGGATGCATTCCCCGGGTCTGCGGATCTGGACCCGGAACACCTGGCCGGTACGGTCTATCAACGGGACGGTACCTACGCGCCCATCCCCTTCGCCCGCGGCCTCAAGTTGGTGTGGATCGGTAATCTGGCCCACACACACTTCTACCAGGTAGAGGTCCGTAGGTATGCCCCTGGGACCCGGGTCGAGACCTTTGCCCCCCGGGATCTCCAGACCTACAGGGAGACCATCGAAGAGACCACGGCTGCCCTGATGGACCCCGATGCGAGTCTGACGCTCTCCTCCCCACGGGACCCTCTTCCCGTCATGCTGACCCTGGAGCCGGGAGAGGGCGCCGAGGCCCTGAAGCTCGACGGTCCAGGGGCATTGGAGCGCTTGGAGTTGCGCCTGGACGCGCCGGACCGGTCCAAAGCCCTGCGGCAGACCGTCCTCCGCATTTATGCCGACGGCTACGCGGTGCCCCAGGTGGAGTCGCCCGTGGGAGATTTCTTCGGTGCGGCCCCCGGGATCAATCCGTACCAATCCCTTCCCTTCACCGTCCGGCCCAACGGCCGGATGATCTCCCGGTGGGTCATGCCCTTCGCCGACTCGGTGCGGATCCGGATCGAGAACCGGGGTGATCAGCCGGTCACCGTCGAAGGCTCGGCCCTACCGATGGACTACGCCTGGGATCCAGAGCGCTCCATGCACTTCCGGGCCCGCTGGCGGGTGGATCACGACATGGTTCCGGATCCCGCGGCGGTCCAGGACATCCCCTTCGTCCTGGCTCAGGGAAAGGGAGTTTACGTCGGCACGACCTCCCTCCTCCTGAACCCCAACCCCGTGCCGACCCCCTACGGAAGCTGGTGGGGGGAGGGGGACGAGAAGGTCTTCGTGGACGGGGAGACGCAGCCCTCTCTCTTCGGCACGGGTTCGGAGGACTACTACAACTACTCCTGGTCCACGCCGGAGATCTTCACCTACCCCTACTGCGGCCAACCCCGGAACGACGGCCCGGGCAATCGGGGCTTCGTCACCAACTACCGATGGCACGTGCTGGACCCCCTGCCCTTCCAGAGGAGCATTTCCTTCTTCATGGAGCTCTATCCCCACGAGCGAACGCCGGGGTTCAGCTATGCCCGCATCGGGTACCACTACGGCCGTCCTGGGATGAAAGACGATCACCCGGCCCTCCAACCCGGTCACCTGCGGGAACCCCTGCTCCCGGACGGCTGGATGCCCGCAGCCCGGATGGGTGCCCGGAACAGCGTCATGTACCAAGCGGAAGAGCTGGGGGGAGGCTCGGCCATGCCTCGTGAAGCCGGGGCGATCTACGCCGGCGGCCACCTGCCGGTGTGGCGTCCGGCAGGCCCCGACGACCGTTGGAGACTCACCATCCCGATTCGAGAGGAGGGAGACTACCGCGTTCACTTCGTGGCCCGCCTGGACCGGAACGGGCCCTGGGTGCAGCTGTTTTGGGACGGAGAGTGGGCTTATCTGACCAACGGGGACAACGCCATCGGACTGAACCGCCCCTACCGAACGCTCCTGAGGAACTTTACGCTCCAAACCCAGCACCTCACCGCCGGGAATCACATCCTGGAGTTCCTCTACGAGGGTGCGGCGGCAGGTGTGGTCCAACCTGAGGTGGGGTTGGATTTCGTGTGGGTCCAGAAGGTGGGGTGAGAGATGCGAGGATTCATGACGCGGGAACGAAGCACGCACCTGATGCGGAAGGCGGCCGCAGGGATCATCGGAGGACCATCCTTTCTGCTCCCGGTCTCCACCGCCGCGCTCTTCCTCCTTCTCGCCACCGCCTGTGCTCCCGACACCAGGGAGTCCCACGCCGGCACCCCGGAAGATCCCTGGATCATTGGAATGAGCCAGTGCAACCTGGGAGAGCCGTGGCGGGTCCAGATGGACGCCGACGTCCGGGAAGCAGCAGAGGTACATCCGAACCTCCGCGTCATCTTCAAGGACGCCCAGAACAACTCACTCACCCAACGGGCTCAGGTGGAGGAGTTCGTGGAGCAGGGGGTGGACCTCATCGTCATCAGCCCCAAGGAAGCGGCCCCTCTCACCCGCCCGGTGGCTGAGGCGTACCAGCAGGGAATCCCCGTCATCGTCCTGGACCGGGAGGTCCAGGGCGAGGAGTACACGACCTTTATCGGCGCCGACAACGTCCAGATCGGAAAAGCGGCCGGAGCCTGGATCAGGGAGACTCTGGGAGCCCGGGGGAAGATCGTGGAGCTCAAAGGGCTCATGACCTCGACCCCGGGACAGGATCGAAATCAGGGCTTCCTGGAAGGAGTCGCCCTTGAAGAGAACCCCGAGCTCGAGCTGGTCTTCACGGGGGAGATGCAGTGGCTGGAGCCCAACGCGCGGCGGGAGATGGAGTCGGCCCTGGCCACCAACCGGGAGATCGACGTGGTCTACGCCCACAACGATCCCGGAGCCCACGGAGCCTGGCTTGCGGCACGGGCCGCAGGCAGAGAGGACGAGATCCTCTTCGTGGGGATCGACGCTCTCCCCCATGAGGGTCAACAGTACGTCCGGGAGGGCATCATGGACGCCACCTTCCTGTATCCCACGGGAGGGGCCGAGGCCATCGAAACGGCCCTGGCCATCCTCCAGGGTGAGGAAGCCCCCAAGCGTATCACCCTGGGGACCCGGCTTTTCACGCCTGAGAACGTGGCGGAGGGCGGAGAACCCATCGGATAACCAGGAGACAATTCCATGAAGCAGCGGATCGCCCTGTTCTGGCCCGGAGACGGTCGTGAGATCCCCAACAGGCAAGCCCTCCCCAGCATCACCGAGGCCACGGTGCAAATGGAGGCGGCCCTTAAGCGACTGGGCCGGGAGCCGTACCGGGTGGACGGGTTTCTCACCAAACCCCACGAGGCCATCGAGAAGTTGGGGCCTGTGCAGGACCCCATGATCGGGATCTGCGTGCATTGGTTCTACGGGCCCCACACCACGGAGGGTGTGGTAGGAAAGGACAATCCCCTTCTCCTGGCCAGCAACTTCAGCGGTCAGTGGCCCGGGCTGGTGGGCCTCCTGAACACCGGCGCCTGTCTGGAAAGCCTGGGGCGGCCCTTCTCTCGAGTGTGGACCGACGCGCCCGATTGGACGGCGGACGACACCTTCATGACTCGGCTGGAGGAGTGGTGCGAGACAGGGGCCATCGTCTACGGCGCGGAGGACATCACCTTTGACGCAGTGGTTTCCCCGGAGGCCACCGACCTCGCCCGCGGCGTAGCCAGGCAGTTCCAGGAGCGCCGGGCCCTGATCCTGATGCTGGGCGACACGTCCATGGGGATGATCAACGGGTACTTCGGCCCCCGACTCCTGAACAAGCACGGGTTCACCGAGCACAAGATCGACCAGGCATGGATCATCTCCCGCGGCAAGGAGATTGACGGTGCCCGAATCGACGACGCCTTCGCCTTCGTGAAGGAGAAGGGCGTCACCTTCCACTGGGGCGAGCCGGGGGTGGAGGACTTCACCGAATCAGCCACCCGGGAGCAGCTCCGGGACTACCTGGCCGTCAAGGACATGCTGGAAGAGTACAGGGCCGACTGTCTGGGGTGGCAGTATCAGCTGGGCCTCATCCCTCTCCGTCCCCCATCGGATTTCGCCGAGGGGCTCTTCAACTCCACCTGCAGGCCCGAGCCCAGCGGCGATACCATCGTCTGCTCCACCGAGGCCGACCAGGGTAATGCCGTCCCCATGGAGATGATGAAACGGCTCCTCAAAGCGAAGGGCCTCGACCCATCGGTGATGTTCCACGAGTTCCACGATGTGCGCTGGGGCGGGGAGCACGAGGGCCGGTTTCTCTGGGTCCTCCTGAACTCAGGCTCCTGCGGCGCCTACGCCTTCAACCACGATCCCGACACCCTGGAGGGCGTCCACTCCTACCGACAGCCGGCCGGGTACTTCCCGATTCCCGGGGGCACCTTCGCCGGTGAGAGCCTGCCCGGCGAGATGACCTGGGCCCGCACATATATAAAGGACGAGGTCCTCTGGATGGACGTCGGAAAGGGGGAGGTGGTCCGGCTTCCACCGGAGAAGCGGGACGCCTGGTGGGAGGGAACCACCCGGGAATGGCCCTTCATGGCCGCGGACCTTGGGATCGGCCGGGACACACTGATGGCACACTACCTCTCCAACCATGTGGCGGTGGCGTACGGAGACATTTTCGAAGAGATGGTGGCGCTGTCGAATGAGATGGGGTTTAGGGTGAGGATTCTCAGGGATCGAGCGAGGTGAGGCTAGAGGCCAGGTAGCCGACGGCGCTCCTGAGCCTACTCCGCCAATTCCAGCCCTGCGTCCGTAAAACGATCGAAATCGCTCACGTCCGACGTGGCGAGCTCGGCGCCGGAAAGGATGGCCGTAGCCGCGATCAGGCAGTCGGGAAAGCTGCCGCGTCGGCGGCCTACCCGGTTGAACAGGGCGGCCGCGGCCGTGGCTTCTTCGGTGCCCACCGGAATGTGCCTGTGGGCGATTCGGCCCGCGTCCTCCTCTTCTGACTCCCCAAGGGGGCCGCATAGGAATTCCCCCCAGGCGAACGCAGAAACCGCAATCGAGCGGCGCTCGCGAAGCCAACCCGAAAGCTTGGTCGATTCTTCGGTGCCGGGAACGAACGCACGAATGAGGAAGCTCGTATCGAGGTGGATGTCCATCATGGCGGGGCGGATCACGGACCCCTCGCCTCACGTTGGGCCCGGATCTCCCGGATCCAGGCGTCGGCTTTCTCCTCCGTGAGCGCCAACCGCTCCCGGAGCTCCTCGAGAGCGGCCAGAGCATCGGCAGCCGCGTCCACCTCCTCGACGCAAGCTGCCGCGTCGACGACCCTGCGGAGCGCCTCCGACTTGGAGACCCCCCATTTCTTCGCGAGGCGCTCCAGGTTCTCAACCGTTTCCCGGTCCAGGGCAAAGGTGGACCGGATCGTCATCTTGGCCATATCAGAAGTTATGGCCATAATGAATTCTCCGCAAGAATACTTGTATTTCGGACACCGGCCGGAATCTGGAGACGATGCTGGGGCCTGGCCATGGCTGGATCGGTTGGGGGCGGACGCTTCATCCGAACGCGGCCTTCGCCGCTGAGCGCCGAGGTCGTCCGGGGGTGGATACATGACCGACCGCCCACCCGCCGCTCCAAGACCGTTTGGACAACCTTCTCCCACGAGACGGGGTTCAGGGTGAGAGTTCTCCGGAATGGGTCGAGGTGAGGCTAGGGGGCAGGTAGGCGACGACGCTCACCATCACGCACTTGGAGGCCCGGCCGTAGCATTGCGTTAACGCAGCCTGCAGACCTACCGTAGGGTACGGGCGCCTCCCCGGTGGCGCCCCCCATCCCGGGCTCCGGTCTGATCCGCAATGCATCCGCTCACCGACCTCGAGGCTCACCTCCCGGATCGATTCCGGCTCGTTCGCGAGCTCGGCCGCGGGGGAATGGGCATGGTGTTCCTCGCGGAGGACCTTCGGCACCAGCGCGAGGTCGCTCTCAAGGTGCTCCGCCCCGACCTGGCCCAGGGTATCGGAAAGGAGCGCTTCCTGCGGGAGATCCTCATTGCTGCCCGCCTGAACCATCCAAACATCCTTCCTCTATTGGACTCCGGTGAAGCCGGGGAGCACCTCTACTACGTGATGCCGTATGTGGAGGGCGAGTCGTTGAGGGATCGCCTCGCGAGGGAGACCCAACTCCCCGTGGATGAGGCGTTGCGCATCACTCAGGAAGTCGCCGACGCTCTCGAGTACGCCCACCAACAAGGGGTGATTCACCGCGACATCAAACCCGAGAACATCCTCATGGTGGCCGGGCGTCCAGTGGTCACCGACTTCGGGATCGCACGCGCTCTCTCCGAGGCCGGCGGCACCCGCCTCACCGCCACGGGCCTCCCCGTCGGCACGCCCCTTTATATGAGTCCGGAGCAGGCTGCCGGAGAGGACCAGGTGGACGAGAGGGCAGACGTCTATGCCCTGGCGTCCGTACTCTACGAGCTCCTGGCGGGGTCCCCGCCGTTCACCGGGGCGACACCCCAGTCGGTTCTGGCCCGAAAGCTCGTGGACCCCGTCCCCAGCCTCCGCGTGGTACGAGACACCGTGCCCGAGGGTCTTGAGAGCGTGATCGAAAGAGGGCTCGCCAAGGTTCCGGCCGATCGATTCCCCACGGTCCAGACGTTTTCCGATGCCCTCACTTCCGGAGAGGTCGCCGCCCTCGCCAAGCGTCCGCCTCCTCTTTGGCGCCGACGCTGGTTCACAGCTGCAGGCAGCGGGCTGGTCCTCCTCACCGTCGGGTGGGGCCTCTACACGTGGGCCCCCACCGCCAGGGGGGGACCCGAGCCATTACGCACCAGCGTCCAACCCCTCACCGCCGAGCCGGGTGTGGAGTGGTTCCCGAGTATCTCTCCCGATGGGGGTTGGCTCGTGTACGCGGGGGTCGGAGTCGGAAAGCGGGACATCTACCTGAGGAGTATCGGGGGGGAGAACAGCCTGAATCTCACCGCCAACCTCTCCGGAAACCAGGATCAACCGGTGTTCTCTCCGGACGGAGAGCGCATCGCATTCCGCTCGGAGGCGGACGGAGGGGGAATCTTCGTCATGGCCCGCACCGGAGAGTCGGTACGGCGGATCACCCGAGAAGGATTCAATCCCGCCTGGTCTCCAGACGGCACCCAGCTCGTCTACTCCACGGAAAGGATCGAGAACAAACCGGAGAACTCCGATGGGACGGGTCGCCTGTGGATCGTGGAGGTAGCCACAGGCGAGGTACGCCGGGTTGAGACTCCTAGAGACGGTGGCCTGCCGAACTGGTCGCCCAACGGTCACCGCATCGCCTACTTCTCCCAGAGCCTGAGTGAGGGATGGCAGCACTGGGGAATCTGGACCGTCGATCCTCAGGGAGGGGAACCGGTGCCGGTCTCGGATGGATCCGCCCTGGATTGGAACCCCGTCTGGGCCGGCGACGGGCGGCACCTGTACTTCTCCAGCAACCGCGGGGGAAGTATGAACCTCTGGCGGATCGGCATAGACGAGGGCACCGGGCATGTCCAGGGGCCTCCCGAACCCGTCACCACGCCGGCCACCGAGCTGGCCCACATCAGCGTGTCGGCGGACGGGCAGCGCCTCGTCTACAGCAACATTCTGGAGACCCAGAATCTCCAGCGGATGGCCATGGACCCCCGAAGCGGAACGCCTCTGGGCGAGCCCGAGTGGGTCACGTCGGGCACCCGTCGCTGGTCCTCCCCGGACCCGACACCTGACGGGAGCACCCTTGCCATGTACTCCATCACCCAACCGGAGGGGGTCATATTCATCATCAACGGCGACGGTACCGGGCTGCGCCGGGTGACTGCCGACTCCGCCGTGCACCGGGTGCCCCGCTGGTCCCCCGATGGCCAGTGGCTCACCTTCTTCTCCCAACGGGGCAGCACGATTCAGCCCTGGAGGATCCGCTCTGATGGCAGCGACCTGGCGCGGATCGGCCCTCGAGGCTCGGTGGCAGTCTGGTCCCCGGAGGGAAATCGCATGGTCGTCGCAGGCGGGGCCCGAGCTGACCTCATCGTGGATCCTGAGCGCTCCTGGGACGAGCAGGTGCCGGATACGATTCGCCTGCCCGATTCCATGTTCGGAGGATTCACGGCCAACGACTGGTCCCGGGACGGTGCGTGGCTGGCAGGTGGCGTTACCTTCGGCGACGACGGCATACGGGTCGCCAATGTGGCGGATGGATCTATCCATACCCTCACCGACTTCGGCCAGTGGCCGGTCTGGCTCCCCGACTCCCGCACCATTCTCTTCGTAACAGGCGGCAACGCGTTCTACACCGTGGACCGCATCACCCGTGAGGCACAGCGCGTGTATTCCACCGAGTCGGACCTGATCGGCCCCCCACGCCTCACCCGAGACGGGCAGACGGCTTTCTTCTCCAGGAGGGTGATCGAAGCGGACATCTGGATGGTGACCCTGCACTGAGGCTCCGAACGGGATTTCCTCGGCTTCATCCGATCCCCAGCTCCACCTCCCCCCGCTCCACCCTGGCACGCATGGAGTCCACGTCTGCTTTCATGCCATCGATGATGGCCGTGAACCTGGGATCGTCTACGAGGCTCTCGAATCGCGGATCCATGGCGGTTTCCTGATAACCGCGACCACCTCCCTCGTCCACCGCCTCCTGGAGTCGGGCCAAGGCCCCCTCCTTGTCCCCGGACAACGCGGCAACCAGTGCGAGCCCGTAGAGGATCCCGATCTCGTCCTCGCTTCTGCCTCGAAGGTCGGCCAGCCACTGTCGGCTCTCCTCCAGAAGCTCCAGGGCCCGGTCCTCTTCTCCCCTCTCCAGAAGCGCCCAGGCCAGCCCCGATCGGATATCGGCCGTGATCCAGCCGAGGCCCCAGTCCGGGACATCTCGGTAAAGAGATTCGAACTCCTGCTCAACCGCCTCCACATCCCGGTTGAGCAGGGCGGTGAACGCGCTCACCTCCCGGGCGAAGAGGTCGTCAGGCTCTGCCCGGAGCCAGTCAATCGCCCGCCTACGGGCCTCCTCCAGCCGGCCCTGTTTCAACTCGAGACCGACCCAATAGGCGGGGAGGGCATAGAATGGCTCCTCCAACTCGGCGGACTTCTCCAACCAATGTACGGCCTCCTCATCCATGTCCATGCACATGGCGGCGTCCGCAAGATTCACCAGCGGGTAGGAACCCTTTGGGTCCACCTCATGCGCCCGGGTGAGCCACCCGTAGGCTTCATCGCAGCGGCCATAGTTCAGTGCGTCGAATCCCAGGTTGTTCAGGGGGCTGGCGTAACTCGGATTCAGATCAACGGCCCGGAGAAAACACTCCTTCGCATCGTCAGGCCTCCCAAGAGTGGAGTAGGCGATACCGAGTACGTTGTGTCCGATGGGCAGTTCCGGGTCCAGGGATACCGCCCGGCCAGCAGCCTGGAGGGAGGAGTCCGCCCACTCCAACGGCGCGCCGTGGGAGACCAGTTTTTCAAAATACGCGTAGGCCAAGGCGGCGTAGGCGGTGGCGAAGAGGGAGTCGATGCGGATGGCCTGGTGGAAGAGCTCGATGGCCGTCTCCAGCTCGGCTGCGCTCCCTTCCCTCAGCTCCCGGCCGCGAAGGAAGAGACCGTATGCGACGGTGTCCCGGGTGGGAAGAGATGCGATCCTCTCCGCCTCCTCCGGCAGCAGAGTCGCGTGAAGAGCCGAGGCGATCTCCCCGGCCAGGTCGCTCTGGATGGCGAAGACGCCTTCCACCGAGTACGCCCGGTCGTAGGACTCCGCCCAGAGGTGCTCGTCGGTCTGAGCGTCGATGAGCTGGGCGTTGATCCGGATTCTGTCTCCGGCTTTCTGGACCCCGCCCTCAAGAATCGCATCCACCCCCAGCTCCTCACCGATCCGGCGAAGGTTCCGGTCGATGTCCCGGTACTCCATCACAGAGGTCCGGGAGGTCACCCGCAGGGAGTGGATCCTGGAGAGATGAGTCAGGATGTCGTCGTGGATGCCGTTGGTCAGGGGCTCGGCTCCCTCTTCGCCGCTGAGGTTGTCAAAGGGCAGGACGGCAATGGGGACTCTCCCCTCGGCCACGACCGGACCGGCATCGCGAGAACGGATCAGGAAAGCCCCGCCACCGACAACGAGGACCGCGACACCAGCCAGAGCCCACGGAGCAGGAGTGGCGCGGCCACTGGACGCGAGCCCTCCTCCGTCTTCCTCAGACGTCGACGCCAGACGTATACCGGTCGGCGTCAGCTCCACGGCCCATGCCAGAACCAGAGCCATCGGGAATCCCAGCAGGATCAGGATGGTCAGGACCTGCCACGCCACGCGCGGCAGCTCCAACGCTTCGAAGATGAGCTGTGCACCCTCGATGACACCGATCCCCACCAGGGCGTAGACCAAGGCAACGCGGGTAACCTTCCGCCGCTTCAGCTCGGCCAGAAACTGCGAGAGCTTGGATGCCATCTGAGGTGGCTCCGATGAGGGGGCACCGCCCGGCCCGTCAGTCGCCCGCCCTCAAGAGTTTCGCCAGTGTCGGGAAAAGGCAAGACACACCGAAGCCACGCTGTACCCAAGCCCTTGTTGCCCCGGTTCCGGCCGGATATCGTCGCTGGGTTATGGTGCCGATCTCCCGCAGGAATCATCGGTCGAAAGGAGACACCCCATGTCATCCAAGGATCCCAACCGCAGACGCTTCCTCTCGACTCTCGCTGGCGGCGGCCTCGCCCTGCCGTTTCTGGAGCCCGGGACCGGGCTCTCGGAAGAGTACTCGACTCATCGGAGCGAGCGATGGACCCGGCCGCCCAACCGTCCCCTGGTCGTTACCAGCAAAACCAACGCGGCCGTGAGAGAAGAGGTCACCGGAACGGCGTGGGAGATCCTCGCTGCCGGCGGTTCGGCCATGGACGCTGCCGAAAAGGGGACCAATGTGTCGGAGTTGGATCCTCGGGACCGGACCGTGGGCTACGGAGGAGATCCCAACGAGGACGGCTTCCATCAGTTGGACGCGTCGGTGATGAACGGAGCGGACGGGAACAACATCGGTGCCGTAGCGGCGCTGGAGAATATCAAGACGCCCAGCTCGGTAGCCCGTTTGGTCATGGAGCGGACCGATCACTGGATGCTGGTGGGACGAGGAGCCCTCGAAAGAGGAAGACCTCCTCACCGAAGAGGCCAGGAAGAACTGGCTCCATTGGAAAGAGACGCTGAGCGATCGGGACTACTACTTCCCCCCCAGAGACCCGAATAAGCCCGAGGGCGGGGGCACCATCAATGTCCTGGCATTGGACGCCAACGGCGACATCGCCGGGGTCACCAGCACCGTGGGGCATCACTTCAAGATCGTGGGCCGGGTGGGCGACTCGCCCATCATCGGAGCCGGCCTTTACGTGGACAACGAAATCGGGGCAGCTGGAGCCACCGGCCATGGCGAGGAGTGTGTGAAGCTCTCCGCCAGCAGGATGGTGGTCGAGAGGATGGGGGAGGGCCTATCCCCAACCGACGCATGCCGCTCCCTCTTGGAGGTCATGGCCTCCCGCCATAACGGCCGACCCATGTTCGGGATGAAGCTGGTGGCTCTAAACAAGAACGGGGAGTACGGGTGCTGTGCTCTTCGAGGCCGCCTGACCGACGAAGGCGCAGTCACCGGCTTGGGATTCTGTGTTCAGGATGCCGACGGGCACCGCCTCGAACCGGGGGAAGCCCTGTTGCCACCCATGGCCCAGGAGGAGCTCGACTCGATCCCCTGGCGCTGAGACAGTAGGGGCAACCCGTCAATACCTGAGGCCGCTCCCGAGGGCGTACTCGTCACTGACCCGGACCGGGAGCGTCCCCGACGGCTCCAACTCCCCGGTGAGAACCCGTATGAAGGAGTCGAAGTAGACCTGCTGGTTCCCATACCACCCCTTCTCCCCGTACCCCACCAGGAACGCCGGGACATCCGGGATCTCCCGGATGAGGTGGGGATTCCCATAGGCCATGGCCACTACCCGACCTGGCTTCGCCTGGATGACCCGGCGGAGGAAGGCCAGGTCATCCTCTGGTACCGGAGTGGCCTCCCCGTTTCGGTCCCGGATGACGAATAGGGAAAGGACCACCAGGTCCGCTTCGCCCAGGGCGTTCCACGCAGCGTCGTAGACGGGGGCCCCGGTCCCGGGGCGCAGCGTGAACGTCCGGGCTCCCGGGAATGCCTCGGTGAACATCGCCGCCAGAGCAGGTGGGGAGGGGTCGTTCTGGTCCTTCTGGACGCTGATGTTCACGACGCTCCCCAGCGTCCCAGCGTCCACCGGGAGCACTCCTTCATTCTTCAGGAGTGTCAGAGACCGGTCCGCCACTTCCCGCACCAGATCCAGATGGGCCGGTGTCCCAACCGCTTCCCCCACACCCTCCACATCCACGTATCGAACCCGGTGGAGGTTCAGCCGGGCCTTCAACGTCAGGAGTCGCCGCACCGCATCGTCGATGCGGGCTTCTTCGATTCGACCCGATCGCACGGCCTCCGCCAGTGCCCGGATGGTGGCAACCGGATCGTCCGGTTTGAGAATCATGTCGTGCCCCGCCTCGAACGCCAGGACCGCGACCTCCTCGGCACCGAACCGTTCAACCACATGTTCGTACCACAGGTCGTCTGAAGTGAGGATCCCCTGAAATCCCAGACGGTCCCGAAGCCACCCCGTCGCAAGCTTGCTCTCCACGCTGGCCGGACGCTCGGACCCTTCCGTCACGGAGGGAATGGCGATGTGCTCACTCATGACGAAGTCCACCCCGGCGTCGATAGCCAGCTTGAACGCCTGCAGGTCCTGCTCCTCCACGGCGTGAGCCGGCTTGTTGATCCAGGTCCAGGGAGCGTTGCCCGGCATGATCTCGATGTCACCCCGACCCGGGAAGTGTTTGGCGGTGGTGAGCATGCCGTTCTCGTGGAACCCGCTGACGTAGGCACGGACCATACGCCCCAGGAGGTCGAGGTCGCCTCCGAAGGAGCGGACGCTCTGGGCCGGATTATGTGGTTGGGTCGAGATGTCCACCACCGGGGTGTAGGTCAGGTGGATGCCCATTGCCCGTCCTTCCACGGCCATGACGGACGCAGCCCGGTGCATCAACTCCTCCGATCCCACGGCCGAGAACGCCATGTTGGCGGGGAACTCGCTGGCACCCACTACCTGCTGGCCCGGACCTCCTTCAAAGTCCGCCGAGATCAGAATGGGAACCTCCGCCTCCCCCTGGAGGCGGTTCAGCAGGTGAGCCACGTCACGAGGAGCCCCACCGTACAGCACGAACATCCCGAGCCCGTGATCCCGAGCCAGGCGAACCCAGCTCTGAAAAAGCGAATCGCCCTCGGCCCGGTACCCCCCGGCGATATCCGAGCAAACAAGCTGGGCCACCTTCTTCTCGAGGGTCAGACCCGCCAGGGTCTCCTCCACCCAGGCGCTCATCTCC
>JBDHCH010000098.1:0-13686 GCA_039592115.1 Gemmatimonadota bacterium
ATGAACCGGCACTCCGTCCGCTTCACTCGGCACCAGCATCAGCAGAAGTTCCGGGAGGCGGCCCCGGAGAGCATCGAGCAGCTCCCGTCCATCAGCTAGCTCGTCCTCTCCGTAGGTGAACAGGACCAGGGAGTACCGCAGGACCTCCTCGTTGGCCTGCGGCCCAGCCAGGGTGAGGGGCGGGTCCGGGATTTCAGAGAAATAGTCCCGAACCGCGGCGAAACCCGGCACGTCCAGATACCCCATAGCTGTCCCGATGGCAGCAGCCAGCACACCAAGCGCCAGAGCGACACCCGCGAGAAGACCCCAGGGGATTCTCTTCTTGGGCGGTTTACGCCTCGGGGGTTTACGGCGCGCTGGCGCCTCCCTCGGTGGCTCCCGCGGCGGCTCGTACGGAGGCGTTTCCGGGACCGAGGGTTCGGAGGTTTCTGTCTCGGAACCGCGGGGGGGCAAGCCCCCGAAATCGGGACCCTGCACCAGACCCTCTCCGAACTGGACCTCGCTCTGATCCTGATCGGAAAGGGGGTCCGAAGGGGGGAGGTCAACGAAGTCCGAAGCGAAGTCCGGAGCTTTCTGATGGACGGTTTCTCCGTCGACGGGTCCGTCGTCCCCGGCTTCCATCTGATCGGCGATGGAGGCGCCCATCACCAAATCCTCCCCAAAGCCAGTCGCCTGTCCAATGCCTTCGCCCGAGGTTTCCTCCTCCGGAGCTTCAAGGGGAGAGTCCTTCCCAGAAGCCGTCGGCGCTTGGGACGCCTCCCGCTCTCCGGATTCCACACCGTCAGGCTCGGCGTCTACCTCCTCGACAGGGACCTCGCCATCGAGGGAAACCGCCTCCTCGGGCGCCTCGACCCCAAAGCCCTCAGCCAACTGGAAACCGCCTTCGACGTCGAAGTCGGAAGAGGTCAGCAGCCCCTCGAACGGTTCCGGGTGAGCCTCATCATCCGCCGTGGGGCCAGTCTTCACCTCGGTTCCGGGGTCGCCCTCGGAGGGGGTGCCCAACGGGCCAAGGGTGGCGACCACCTTGATGGATGCCGGCCCGAGGTGGTCGTCGGCGGATTCCCCCCTTGCGGCAAGGAAGATGATGTCCGTCGCTCGGCTCAGAATCTTCCCGGCGCCCCGGATATCCGTGGGAAGAAAGAGGAGAAGGGTAGCGTCGGCCTCGCTGAAGCCACCGGCAAGGTCATTCCAACGGGGATGCCCAAGGACCTCCTCAGGATCGGCGGGTGGAGCCCCAGCAGGTGCGAAGAAAATGGCATTGTCCAGCGCTGGCTTGGCGATGTGCTGCACTGAGGCACCGAACAGGAAGGCATCTGAAACCCCTTCCCCATTGGGAAGACCGACAGCCTCGTGCAGAGACGGATCATCCAAGCCCAGGTCCATGAGAAATACCCGAAGGCCTTCTCGAGCCCACTCGCCTGCGATGAGGACACCCGCACGGGTCGCCCACCCATCGATCCGAGCGAATGGCGTCGCCGCCAGTACGACCATCCGACCCTTCCCGCCACCCGGGAGGACGGAGGGCACTGATTGGTCCGGGAGCAATCCGGACTCCACATCGAGGAAACGCCAACCTTCGATACCGTCGGCCATTGGACCTCAGGGGACTGGGATGGAACCTGACGCGGACAGAAGCGGCGAAAAATCAGGCGTTCCCCGCTCCCCTACTCGCTCGAAAAGGTAATGTCGGCCGGTGCGGAGGGGCAATCGGGTTTCCCCCTCGAGACCTGACCAAAGTCGCCTGAGAACGTTTGGATCAGGGAGCGAAGGCCGTCGACGGTGCGTCGCCCCATAGTAGCTCCAACTGGTAGAACTCTCTGGCAACGGGATGGAGTATGTGGACCACGAAATCCACGAAGTCCATCAGGACCCACCTTGCCCGGTCCAAACCCTCCACATGGAGGGGCCGGACCCCTTGCTTTGCGAGCTCTTCCATCACGTGCTCCGCAATGGCTCTCACCTGGATGTCCGAGTTCCCAGTGGCCAAGACGAAATAGTCCGTGGCCGAGGAGATTCCCCGGAGATCCAGCGCTACGACCTCCTCCGCTTTCCGACCCAGGGCCGACTCGACCGCCCGGATGACATCGGAGGGGAGGTCGTCTGGTACAGAGGAACTTCGAGGTTCCACCGAAGGTTCCATCACCCCTCTTCCCGCTCGATCTTGACCTCTATCTCGACCTCGACCTCGGCATGGAGACGCACTGTGACCATGGAGGCACCCAACGTCTTCAGGGGTTCATCGAGAGTCACCTGGCGGCGCTCTACCTTGAAGTCCAGGCCCCGGTCGTTGGCCCTGTCGGCGATGTCTCCGCCGGTCACAGAGCCGAAGAGCTTCCCGTCCTCCCCTGCCCGAGCATGAAAGGTCAGGGACATATGGTCCAGCTGGGCTGCCCGGCGCTTCGCTTCCAGATAGTCCCGCCTCGCTCGCTCCTCAGCCTGGACTTTTTCTTCCTCCAGACGACGGACGTTCCCCGCACTGGCCTCATAGGCCAGCCCCTGAGGGATTAGAAAGTTGCGACCGTAGCCTGGCTTGACATCCACGATGTCTCCGGGCTCACCCAGATTGTCCACTACCTTCCGAAGGATCAGCTTCATGGATTCGTTCCTCAGATCATGCTACCGGGGCTCGCCCGGGGCTTGTCCCCCCCAGCGAGCCCGCAGATCAAGCCAGGTGTCTCCCAGCCCGAACACGAAGGCGCCGGCTGCAATGAACGGCGCGAAGAAAACCAATGCAACAGCGAACAGGAGCCCACCCGACACGGAAAGACCCCCTGAAAAAAAGAGCCACACCGCCACCCCCCTCAGGGCGAAGAGTGCACCCATGAACACCACGGTGTTTGTGCCTGCCCGGCCCAGGAATCCGGAGAAACCCAAGAGAAGGGCAAAGCCTACGATCAGGATCCAGACCAGCTGATCGTTAAACCGGAATCCGGTGAGAGGGCCGATGCCCGGGTCCCCGTTCCGGCAGAGCCGCTGGAACAGCCACCAGGCCACACCGAGCGCCGCCAGCGAGGCCAAACCCAGAAGGGCCGGGAACATGAACCCGTTCAGTGCAACGCCCTCCAGGACTCTGGCCTGGAGGTCCTCCGAAACCACCTCCGGCCCAAATGAGCTCCGCACCGCCTCCAGAACCATGAGGAAACCCTCTTCAAGTCTGGACGTCACTGCCCAGTCGACCACTGCCCATTGGCCGGGACGGCCCCAGAACAGGAGGCTGATGGCAGCGAAAGTGCCAGCCACGGCTCCCAGGCTCCTACCGAAGAACCCTGCCGTGGGCCACCGGAGGGTGAGGGCCAGAAACCACCCACCCAGAAGTAGGGACCATCCCCGCTCTGCGTACCATAGGCCCGACCTCGGGCCTCCTCCGAAAACAAGCACGGCTCCGAGCCCGGCAGTCAGAATCGCCAGACCGCCCCTGGGCGGAAGTAACAGGGCCATCAAAGCCAGGGGCACTGCCACGAGGACGCCCGGGTTCACAGCCGGAGCAAAGACGAGGGTCGCGAACATGAGGCCCAGCGCCCGCGGCCAGCCCGACTTCCTCCCTGAGCCCTTCCGGGGCATGGGTCCCTAGGCCTCGTGGTCCCGAATATAGGGCAGAAGGGAAAGGTACCGGGCCCGCTTGATCGACCGCCCCAGCTGCCGTTGGAATCCTGCCGTCACCTTGGTGGTCCTCCTCGGGAGGATCTTCCCGGACTCGGTCAGGAAACGCGAGAGGGTGGAGACATCTTTGTAGTTGAGAAGTTGGATTCGGGGACCCTCCACCCTCCGGCGTCGACCCCGACCACCGGAAAACTCTGGAGGACTCGTTCTGTCATCGTCCTCCAGCTCTTCCTCCTCCGGAACCTGCTCATCCTCGTCCTCTTCATCGTCATCGGGCGGAGTGAAGGTGGTGGGTCGGGGAGCCAGGATCGACATTCCCGTCGTGGGTTCGCCCTCGTTCAGGACCACTAGGTACCTCAAAAGGGCTTCGTCGAGCTTCAACGCCCGCTCGAACTCCGGCAACGCTTCAGGATCCCCGTTGAACTGGGCCACGACGTAATAACCGGTCTTCTTCTTTTCGATTGGATAGGCGAGTTGGCGATTGCCCCAGTGGTCCACGGCGGTGACCTCACCCCGATCACCTGTCACCAGGTTGTGGTGTCCTTCCAGCTTCACGTTGATCGCCGCCTCATCCAGGGCAGCGTCGAAAATGTAGACTGCTTCGTAGAGCCTCATAGTGGTTCCCTCGGACCGCAGTGGTTACGGGCTCCGCCGTTTTCGCGGAGCGGGATCAGCCAAGAATTTTATCATCATTTGCGGTCAGGAACAACTGGGCAGGTCCGTCTCACACGTTGAACCGAAAGAGTAGAAAGTCCCCGTCCTGCACTTCGTACTCCCTTCCCTCCGAGCGGGTGAGTCCTAGCTCCCTGGCGGCCTTGGGACCTCCAGCCGCCTGGAGATCCCGAAATGCGGTGGTCTCGGCGCGAATAAAGCCCCTCTGGAAGTCGGTATGGATCACCCCCGCAGCTTCAGGGGCCGGAGTGCCCCGAGCGATCGTCCAGGCGCGGGCCTCCTTCTCATTCGCGGTGAAGAACGTGATGAGGTTCAGTAGCTCATAGGCCGCTTGAATCATCCGATCGAGTCCTGCGCTCTCCAACCCGAGCTCGGTGAGGAAATCGTCCCGGTCGGTCGGATCCAGAAGGGCGAGTTCGGCCTCGACTCCGGCTGAGATCTCGACGATGTGCCAGCTTTCGGCGGAGCCCGACTCCCCGGTGAGGATCCCGTTCAGAGGGCCCGTGCCGTCCAGGTCAGCCTCCTCCCCCACATTAGCCACATAGAGCACAGGTTTGAGTGTGAGGAGTTCGAGATCTGATAGAAGGCGCCGCTCCTCCTCGGGCAAGCCGGCAGACCGTAGGGAGTCGCCTCTATGGAGTGTTTCCAGGAGTGGCAGGAGGACGGCCATCTCCCGCTGGGACTCCGCGTCCCCGGAACGGGCTTTCTTTTCGACCTTCTCCTTTCTGCGTTCGAGGGTGTCCATGTCCGCCAGGGCCAGCTCCGTCTCCACGATTTCCAGGTCTCTCCCTGGATCCAGGTCTCCCATGACGTGGGTCACGTCCGCATTCCGGAAACACCGGAGAACATGAGCGATGGCATCCACTTCCCGGATCTGGGCGAGGAACCGATTCCCCAACCCCTCCCCCTTCGACGCCCCCCTCACCAGCCCTGCGATATCAACGAACTGGATGTGGGTAGGCACGGCTCGGGGCGCGCCCGTCAGCTGACGGACCACCTCCAACTTGGGGTCCGGGACCGGAACGATTCCCACGTTGGGCTCAACCGTGCAGAACGGATAGTTCTCAGCCGGCGCCCCAACCGCAGTGAGCGCATTGAACAGGGTGGACTTTCCCACGTTAGGGAGGCCCACAATCCCGACCTTTAGCATCGTCCTCCTAGCAGTGAAACAGGATGGCGCACGCCCCCCCGGAGACCTCTGCCGGGAAGACCGTCCCTGAAAGACGGGAGTTCGAGGAGCCCACTGGGCCAGTCAACCTCAGCCCAACGTCCGCTGAAGAGCCAGGATCAGGTCCCGGTGGCGGTGAAAGGCCCATGCAGCCTCCTCCAACTCCCACCGCTCACGGTTCGTGTGTGCGAACCGTTCCTCTCCGGCCGCGAAACCCACGGTGGGGATCCCGAATACGCCCATGCTCCACCCACCGTCGGTGGCAAACGTCCAGGGCCGGACGGTGGCCGCACCGTCCTCGCCCCTCCGCCCCACCGCTTCAGCGGCCGCAACGACAAGGGGGTCGTGGGCCTCCATCAAGAAACCGGGAGTGAAGAGGTTCCGCCGCTCGGAGATCCCCGTATAGCTGGCCTGCACCTCCGTGGCCATCCTGATTTCGATCCCGGCCTCCTCCACGGTTCCCGAAAACTCCTCCTCCACGGCCATCCTCACCAGGGCCAATAGCTCCTCATCGGTGGAACCGGGGAGGATTCGCCAATCCGCCACCACGATGACCTCGTCTGGGATCACGTTTCGACTCTCGGGTTTGACGTCGACTGCGGTGGGTGCAAGGGATGCTTTCCCCAACGTCGGATCCTCGGGTTGAGAGTTTGCGAGTCCCCTCAAGCCCTGGAGCGTCGTTGGTACCAGATCGAGGGCGTTCCTGGCCCGCTCGGGAGCGCTGGCGTGGCCGGCTACGCCTCGCAGGACGACCTCCACTTCGGCTCTCCCTCGATGTCCGGTTGTGATGTCGCCTTCCGTGGCCTCTCCGATTATCACGGCCGCGGGCTCCACTTCTTTTCGGGCCAAGAGGTCCTCCATCCCCCACCCTCCTCGCTCCTCGAAGACCGTGTGAGCAACCACAACGTCCCCAGTAGCCACACCCTTCAGGGCCGCCCCGGCATAGGTCTGGGTCGCCAGAGGTCCCTTGATATCCATGGATCCTCTTCCGTGGAGAAAGCCTGCCTCCACCTGTCCACCGAACGGCGGGTACTCCCATTGGTCGTGGTCGCCTTCGGCCACCACATCCATGTGGCAATTGAGCATGACCGGAGGCCCCCCGGCCGTCCCCCTGACCACTCCGATCACATTCCCGAGACGGTCAAGCCGGATCTCGTCGTATCCCAGAACCTCCATCTCCTGGACGATCCTACGGGCCACGTCGCCTTCCTGACCGGAAAGGGACGGGATCCTGACCAGGTCTTGTGCGAACGAAAGGGCGTTTTCGAAAGTCGGCTCTCTGGACACGGGAGTGTTTCCTTTTTGGGGTCGGTTCCTACGGACGGTCCGTCGAGTCCCCTGACTCCTCAAGGCCGGCGCGGAGCCGGTCCCGCAGACCTCACTGGCCAAGCTAGGGTCCCTGGAAGGGAAAGAAAACGGGCCCGACTCCCTGGCAGGGAGCGGGCCCGCTCGGACGGGCGTTCAGAGAACGCCCGAGGTCTAGTGCCTCGAACTAGCCGAAGAAGCTCCTGATGAAGTCAGCCAGCCATGTGGTGACTTCAGCCCCAGCCTCGCCGTGCACCCGAACGAACCAGGGAGCCAGGACCAGGGACACCACACTCATGAGCTTGATGAGGATGTTCATGGACGGGCCTGAAGTGTCCTTGAACGGATCACCCACCGTATCACCGGAGACCGCCGCCTTGTGGGCGTCCGTGCCCTTGCCGCCGTGTGCGCCCTTCTCGATGTATTTCTTGGCATTGTCCCACGCACCGCCTGCGTTGGCCATGAAGAGGGCCATGAGCACGCCGGTTACGGTCGCCCCCGCCAGGAGCCCACCCAGGGCTTCCACGCCCAGGAAGTACCCCACGATTACCGGTGCAAGGACCGCCGTCATTCCGGGCAGGATCATCTCCCGGAGGGCAGCCTTCGTGGAAATGTCCACGCAACGTGCAGAGTCTGGTTTTCCGGTGCCGTCCATGATACCAGGAATTTCCCGGAACTGGCGGCGCACTTCCTCCACCATCCCCTGGGCCGCTTTCCCGACCGCAGTCATCGTGAAAGCCGCGACCAGGAACGGAAGGACCCCCCCGAGGAACAACCCGATAACCACCAGGGGATTGAGGATGTTGAGACCCGTGTCCTGCAAGCCGACAGCCGACGCATAGGCGCTGAAGAGTGCGAGAGCGGTGAGGGCGGCCGACCCGATGGCAAATCCCTTCCCGATTGCCGCAGTGGTGTTCCCGATGGCATCAAGCGAATCGGTAACCGCACGGGTTTCCGGTCCGAGGCCGCTCATCTCGCTGATCCCACCAGCGTTGTCCGCTATGGGGCCATACGCGTCCACGGACATGGTCACGCCCACCGTGGCGAGCATGCCGACAGCAGAAATCCCGATCCCGTAGAGGCCGGCCACCTCGAAGGAAACGAAAATCGCGATAGCGATCAGGATGACCGGGATTGCAGTGGATTCCATTCCCACGGCCAATCCGGCAATGATGTTGGTTGCCGGGCCCGTCTCGCTGGCCTCGGCGATGGTCCGAATGGGCTTGGCGGCCGTGTAATACTCCGTCACCAGGCCGATGAAGATCCCCACCAGGCTACCGGTCAGGATGGCCCAGAAGGGACCCGCAACCGGGAACAGTTCCCCGGTGAGGGGATCAGTGATCTGAACGCCCACGGCCTGGACCACGAACCACATCGCCGCCAGGAAAAGTCCAGCTCCGATGAAGGTGACGTTCCGAAGGGCACCCGCTGGATCGGTGCGCTCCAGAGCCTTCATCATCCCAACGGCGATAATGGAAGCAATGAGCCCCACCACGACCGTGATGATGGGGAGGGCGACGGCCTGCACGGGTGTGCCGGCCAAAGCCACTGATGTGGCTGCGATGGCGATGGTGGCGACAATCGAGCCCACATAGGACTCGAAGATGTCCGCACCGAGGCCGGCCACGTCGCCGACGTTGTCCCCCACGTTGTCGGCGATCGTGGCCGGGTTCCGAGGATCATCCTCTGGAATCCCTGCCTCGACCTTGCCCACCAGGTCGGCGCCGACATCCGCTGCCTTCGTGTAGATCCCACCACCGACACGGGCAAAGAGAGCTATTGAGCTGGCCCCCATGGCGAAGCCAGAGATGATCTGTGCGAAGTTGGGAAGGTCGCTGGTGCCCGGGACGGCTCCAGCAGCGAAGACATAGTACAGGACTCCCAGCCCCAGGAGGCCCAGGGAGGCAACAGCGAGCCCCATGACCGCCCCACCGAAGAAGGCGATGCGGAGCGCCTTGCCCGCGCCTTCCTCATTCGCGGCCTGAGAGGTCCGGACGTTGGCCCGGGTAGCGGACTTCATTCCAAAGAAGCCGGCACACACCGAGCTGATTGCGCCAAAGATGTAGGCGATGGCTGTCTGGGTGCTGATGGCCATTCCAAGGAGCACGGCCACCACGACGACAAAGACGGCGAGGAAGGAATACTCCCTCTTCAAAAAGGCCATCGCACCGTCGTGGATCTGTTCGGCCAGGTCCTGCATGGCCTCCGTCCCCGCCGGCTGGCGCTTCATGTAGACGTAGATCACCCCGGCCACCAATAGGCCGACCAGACCGATGATCCATGACCACTCTGTCATGCTTACGAAATCACTCATGGGCGATGCTTTCCCGTGTTAACGGTTGAACTCTACCCCAATTGAACTCTCACTCCATTGAACACTTGCTGCAAAAAAAAGGCCGCCTCACCGGTTGAACCGGTTCATGGCAGCCTCAACACCTTCGGTCCCCCACACCTCCACCCCTTCTACCAGTCCCGGGAGGAGATCCAGGACCATATCCTCATCGTTCGGCTCCATCGCAGAGAGAACCCAGGCCGACATGTCCTCACCGTCCGGAGGAACTCCGACACCGATACGGAGACGGTGATACTCGTCCGATCCCAGGGCCCCTGAAACCGATTTTAGGCCATTGTGACCCCCCGGCGACCCGGAGGCCCTAAAACGAACACGGCCCACATCGAGGGCCGCGTCGTCCACTACAATCAGCATGTCCGTTTCCGGAAGGAAGCCCTCCGTCATTGCCAATGAGGAGAGGGCCTGCCCACTCCGATTCATGAAAGTGAGCGGCTTCAAGAGGCGGAATCGAGTATCACCTCTGAGCCCTTCGGTCACCAAGGTCCTCCCATCCCTCTCGAAGACGGGGAGATCCCATTCGTAGGCCATCCTGTCCAACAACCACCACCCCACATTGTGTCGGGTGGCGTCGTACTCGGGCCCCGGGTTCCCGAGCCCGACCACGAGCTTCATGGTCCAGCCCGGTTATCCTTCGCTGTCGCCGGAGACACCATCTTCTCCGGCTCCCTCGTCCGCTGGAGCCTCTTCGACTGCCTCGACGCCCTCTTCCAACTCCTCCTCGGCCTCGGGCACGTCCGCTGTGACCACCTTCGGAATCGCCACGTTGCAGAGGGTCCGGTCCGAGTCCACGAGGATCTCGACTCCTTCTCCGAGGTCGATGTCGGACACGTGGAAGGAATCGCCAACCGCCATTCCCGTCACGTCGATGGAGACCACCTCGGGAATCTTGGAGGGGATACACTTCACCCGGATCTCGTTGATGACCTGTTCCAGGACCCCACCGGACTCCCTCACACCCACTGGCACCCCGTCCAAGCTCACAGGGATGTCGACTTCGACCGCGACGCCCTTCTGGATGCGAAGAAAGTCCACGTGGAGCACCCCAAACTTGTGGGGGTGGGACTGGATTTCACGGATCAAGGTCCGCACCGGCTCCTTTTCCCCGTCGATCTCGAGGTCGAGAATCGTGTTCTCCACCGAAATCCGTTGGAACAGGTACTCGGTTTCCTGCTGATCCAGGGACAGGCCCCGGGCTTCCATATCCTTGCCGTAGAGCACGGCGGGGATTCTCCCTTCAGCCCTCAGCTTCCGGGCGAACTCCTTGCCGGTCTCGATCCGGGGGGACGCCTTGAGCACAGTAGTCTTGGTCATGCTTTCTTTCTCTCACTATCCGGTGGAGGCCCTGCTGCCGCCCGCCCACCGGGCCGGCCCCATTCAGGCCTTGGATAACCTCGTGTTCTACTTCTCGTCTTCGGTAACCTCGAACAGCGCACTCACCGACTCATTCGAGTGAATGTACCGGATGGCGTTGGCCAAAAGACCTGCCACCGAAAGGACCCGGAGTCCGTCGAAGCGCCGTTCCGGTGGAACGTTGATCGTATTGGTCACAACCAACTCCTCCAACGGTACGGCGGAAAGCCGCTCCACAGCCGGTCCCGAAAGAAGGGCATGGGTCGCCATGGCGTAAACCGCCTTTGCGCCCCGATCACAAAGGGCGACCACGGCGTTCGCCAGGGTGCCCCCCGTGTCCACCATGTCGTCCACCAGCAGGCACCGCTTGCCCTCCACTTCTCCGACCACGTTCATGACTTCAGACGCGTTCGGAGCCGACCGCCGTTTGTCAATGATGGCAAAGCTCGCCTTCAACCTCCGAGCGAACCCCCGGGCCATCTTTGCAGACCCCACGTCCGGGGCGATGACCACGAGGTCATCGAAACCCTTGTCCCGGAAATACTTCACCAGAACGGGGGCAGCATAGAGGTGATCCACGGGGATATCGAAGAACCCCTGGATCTGGTGCTGGTGGAAGTCGATGCCCACCACCCTATCCGCCCCTGCCGCCACGATCAGGTTGGCCATGAGCTTTGCTCCGATGGCAACCCGGGGTTGGTCCTTCCGATCCTGACGCCCATACCCCATGTAGGGGATCACCGCCGTGACCCGGGCCGCGGAGGCCCGTTTGGCCGCATCGATCAGCAACAGCAGTTCAAGAGTGTTGTCTCCGGGCGCCGCTGTGGGCTGGACGATGAAGACATCCCTCCCCCGTGCGTTCCGGTCGATACGGGCGAAGATCTCCCCGTCGGCGAAGTCCCTGATTGTGGCTCCATCCGGAGACTTTCCGACAAGCTCACCTATCTCCTCGGCCAGTGGACGATTCGCCCGCCCGGAGAGGAGAAGGAGTGGACCGCGTTGAAAGGTGTCGTCCATGGGACGTTACCGTTGGTTTCCAGTGTTGTGACAGCGCGCCAATCTAGAGATGACCCCCATGAACGTCAACTCGTGATGAAAATCTCGAAAGAGATGACCGTCGGGGTCAGCGAACGGTTATCCGCCGGTGGGATACGACTTTACTGCGGTTTGGAATCTCCATCTCCAATCGGAGAACGTACCTGCCGGAAGCCAGAGGGGGAAGCTCTACATCGACGGCCCGGAAGAGAGGGCCCACCTCGGCCGTCCCACCCTCGGCCCAGGAGATGGTCAGGGCCGGGGCACGGGCGAACAGGCCGATTCGCTTCAAAGCCCGGCGAATGAGACTCCCCTCCTCCTCCACGAGGCTCACCCGGAAGCTCAGGGGCTCCCGCCGGCGTCCGAGACCGTAGACCTCCCAGGCGACCGTGACCACTTCCCCGGCGGTTACCTCCGTGCCGGCCCTCATGCGTGGAAGCGCCTGCGCCAGAGCCTCTGGAAGGTCCTCCGCAGGCTCCAGGAGAAGCAGGTCCGAGATGACCGGCACATCGGGAGGGACGGGATCCCCTTGGATACCGTGTCTCGTTCGAGCCGCCCAGCCCCCTGCAGGATGCCATACTTCCATGCTGAGGAGGTACCCTCCCGGTGGGGCCCGCAATTGTAGAATTCCTTCCCCTCCACCGGAGAAGACACTCATGGGCGCCCAGGACCCGGTGTCTGCCAGGAGGAACAGTCCGGACAGGGTGTCCGGTGAGCGTCCTTCCCGGCTGACCTCCCATGGAGGGGGGAGGTTCCTGGCGCCACCCCTCCCGTCCTCCCCGTCCGGAGGCTGTCGACGTTGTTGGAGGAGAGTATCGGTGGGGGTGGCGTAGGCGCCTACCACCAGCAGGTCACCTTCCCTCCGGAGCACGGCAGTTTGCGCCAGTCCCTCCACAAGGAGGGGAGCCAGGACCGGTGTGCTGGCACTGCGGGGCCGGTCATCCCTGGGCACCCACACTCCCCTGGGGAGGCCGGAAGGATCCTCGAGAGCCTCCACAGGAGGGAGTAACCCCCTGCTTTCGGGGTGGTGGTGTTCCACCACTCCCCCTCCCCCCACCTCACTCATTTCGGGCCACCCCCGCTCCCATCCTGCGATGAACCCATATCGAATGAGGAGCTCTTCCAGGCTCCCCCCCCAGGGGACGCCTAGCGTCAAGGCAGAATCCTCGTACAGGGAGGCCCCGAAGATCCGGGAGAAATGCTCCGTCAACCGCTCATTCCCCGGGGTGAGGAATAGAGGATCGGCCAGCCTCCAAAACAGGTCCAGGGCCTCCCCCCGAGGAATCCCCTCGGGATTCCGGACCCATCGGGAGGCGGGATATTCCAGCAGCTCCCCAGGATCTCTCCACCCTTCCGCCTGCCGCAGTGGCATCTGTTCGAGGGCCCTCTGGAAGGCTTCCGCCGCCTCCAGACCCTGGCCGGACCGATGCAGGACATACCCCTGAAGCGCAGCGCACCACCACGCCTCCCCACCCTGGCAATTGCCGGCCAGGGTCGATGCCTCCTCCCACCTCCCGATATGCCCCAGGTACCGGATCCGCTGCCCGAGCACCCAGCGATCCCCTGGGATCTGCCTCCCCACCCCCTCCAGAGCGACCAGAAGGTCCTCCCGAGCCGCCACCAGCGTGGAGTCTTCCGAGGTGGGGTTCCACCCTCCCCCCCCCGACCATCGAAGGCAGATCCGACCAACCCATTCGTCGCAATTTCCGGTCCCGGTATCCAGGGTCCTATTGAGTCGGGAGCGGTGGAAGTGCTCGAACTCCCGTTGAGCTTCCCGGGCTTCTCGGAGGAGCTCTGAGGAGTCCGGCGGCAACTCCTGAGCCGTGCAGAGGCCAGGAACCAGGGGAAGAACGAGCGAAAGGAAGCCGGCCCGGAGGGTACATACACTCCGGGAGGCGGAGGCGCGCCGGGGGGAGCAGAAAAAAGGCATCTCAGAATTGGCCCGGGTGGATTCGAACCACCACCGCCGGTTCCAAAGTTCTAAAAACGGCTCGGAATCATCGGATCCAGCCGGACTCACGGGACAAAAAAGGCACAGAATTGTTGGAAAAATCGGGAAAAGGGGGGATGGGCCATCCGGTCCATTCCCTCTGGTTCCATTTATCTACGGCACAATCACGGCACAGTCACGGCACAGGTCCGACCTACTCGGCAATCTGTTTTCTTGCCGACATAACGGCAAGCAAAACGTGGGGGTGACTCG
>JBDHCH010000099.1:0-13428 GCA_039592115.1 Gemmatimonadota bacterium
AGGGTGGGCGCCATACGCTTCTACTGCGGTCCCGGCGAGACCCCCTCGGATCCCGAGAACTGTAAGCGGGCCCGGACCCGGTGGGCCGAGTATCAAGCCTTCTCTGCTTTCCTGGACGTCTTTGTCGAGAGGCTTCAGGCCGTATACGCTCGGACCGACCTCACCAGCCAGGAGAAGGTCCAGGCTCGGGAAGCCCTTTTCGTTGAGACCCAGGCTGAGCATGAACACCTCTCCAGTGACCCGGGAGACCTCCGAATCGTCCTGAATTTCCTGGGGGCTCCCCTCAACAATGCGATCCTTTTGAGTCGGATCCGCTACTTCCATCGCCTCCCCGACTTCCAGTCCCTTCTCGATGTCCACGGGGGTGACCTCCCGGCTGCGGTCCGGACGCTGAAAGAGGGGACGTCGGGTGTGGATGACCCCTTCGCCCTTCTACCGGAACGGGGATGAGGCGACAGCTTCCCTGGATAGCCTTCCCCCCCATGTGAGCGTCGAACCCCCACTCCCGCAGAAGGGAGGCCAGGCCGGTGATGGAAGTTGTTTTGCGGCATCAGGGGCCCCGGAGAGCCAGACGCCCGGCGAGACATCCCCCACAACCCGTTGAGAACCATCCCCGGGCCAAGTAACTTGGCGGCTTATTCATTTAAGGGGGGAGGGTCGTCGGGAGACGGCGGCCGACGCCCCGGTTTGGGCAGAAGACGATGGAACAGGACCGACCCGACAGCTATTCGCCGGGCGCCGTCGAGACCAAATGGCAGCAGATCTGGGAGGAAGACGGTACGAACCGCTTTTCTCCAGGGGAGTTGAGATCCGCGGACGCGCCCTTCTACAACCTGATGATGTTCCCCTATCCCTCGGCTGAGGGACTTCACGTGGGAAACATCTACGCGTTCACCGGCGCGGATGTCCACGGACGGTACCAGCGCCTCACGGGAAAACAGGTGTTCGAGCCCATCGGCTTCGACGCCTTCGGGATCCACTCGGAGAACTTCGCCCTGAAGCAGGGGATCAACCCGATGGATCTGACTCCCCGCAATGTGGCAAACTTCACTCGTCAGCTTCGCCGCATCGGAGGAATGTTCGACTGGGATCACACGGTGAACACCTCCGGGCCGGAGTACTACAAATGGACCCAGTGGATCTTCCTTCAACTCTTCAATGCGGGGCTCGCCGAGAGGAAGGAGGCACCGGTCAACTGGTGCCCCTCCTGCATGACGGTTCTGGCCAACGAGCAGGTGATCAGCGGACTGTGCGAGCGCTGCGACACCCCGGTCGAGCAGCGCCGAATTGCCCAGTGGTTCTTCCGGATCACCGAATACGCCCAACCCCTGTTGGACAACCTGGCGGTCATCGACTGGTCGGACACTACGATCAAGGCCCAGGAGAATTGGATCGGCCGGAGTGAGGGCGCTACCCTCCACTTCCCCATCCTCGTCCATGACGACCTGGCCGGAAGTGCTCCCGAGACGGCGCTGGCCGGCGTCGGGGAGGACATTGGGGGAGCCCCTCTCATTTCCGTCTTCACCACCAGGCCGGACACGATCTTCGGCGCCACCTACATGGTCCTGGCGCCGGAACACCCTCTGGTCGACGAGATTTCCAGCCCCGATCAGGCCGAGGAGGTCCGTGCTTACCAGGAGCAGGCATCCAAGCTGGACCTGGTGGCTCGCCAAAAGGACGACAAAACCAAGACCGGCGTCTTCACCGGGGCTTACTGCCTCAACCCTGCGACGGGGAAGCCGATCCCCGTTTGGATCGCCGACTACGTGCTCATCGAATACGGCACCGGAGCCATCATGGCCGTGCCCGGGCATGACCAGAGGGATTTCGAGTTCGCTCGTGTCTTCGGTCTACCCATCCCAAGGGTCGTGGCCGGTCCGGGAGAGAACGCCGACACTCCCCTGGAGGAAGCCTACGTCGGGCACGGGACCCTCGTGAATTCAGGCGATTTCGACGGGATGGCCTGGAAGGACGGCGCTCGAGCCATCGTGGAATGGTTGGAGGGACGATCCCTGGCCGAGGCGAAAGTGAACTACCGCCTTCACGACTGGTGTATTTCCCGTCAGCGTTATTGGGGGCCACCCATCCCCATCATCTACTGCGATGACTGCGGCCCTGTCGGGGTTCCCGAGAAGGATCTGCCCGTGGTCCTGCCCAGAGTTGAGGACTTCAAGCCCGACGATTCCGGCGTGAGCCCACTCGCTCGGGTGGAAGATTGGTACAAGACCACTTGCCCCTCCTGCGGAACCGAAGCCCGCAGGGAGACCGATGTCTCCGACACCTTCCTTGATTCTTCCTGGTACTTCCTTCGCTACCCGTCCACCGACAGGGAAGACATCCCTATGGACCCGGAGATCACCAAGCGGTGGCTCCCCGTGGACTGCTACATCGGTGGAGAAGAACACGCTGTCCTGCACCTCCTTTACGCCCGGTTCATCACCATGGCCCTGAAGGACATGGGGCACCTGGATTTCGAGGAGCCGTTCGTAAAATTCAGGAAGCATGGCCTCATCATCCGTGAAGGGGCGAAGATGTCCAAGAGCAAGGGGAACGTCATCGTTCCGGACCCCATCATCGAGGAATTCGGTGCAGACACATTCCGCCTGTACCTGATGTTCCTCGGGCCTTTCGCCGAAGGGGGGGACTTTAGGGACGAGGGCATCCAGGGCCCCTTCGGTTTCCTTCACCGTCTTCATGGTACGGTCGCCTCTGCCATCGCTTCAGACACCGAACGAGCCGCGCCTGACCCGGCGGTGGAGAGGAAGCTTCACCAGACGATCAAACAACTTTCGGAGCAGCTGCCGAACCTCCAGTACAACACCGCCATCGCCGCCCTCATGGAGTACCTGAACGCGGTACGCGCCGGGGGCCGGAAGGCCACCCGTTCGGAGGTGGAGGATCTCGTGGTCCTGGTGGCTCCTTTTGCGCCCCACCTGGCCGAGGAGCTTTGGGATAGGCTGGGCCATGAGGGATCCATATTCGATGGTGCGAACTGGCCCACCTTCGATGCCGAAAAGGCAGCCGATGACACGATCAAGATCGCCGTCCAGGTGAATGGGAAGCTTCGCGGCACCGTGGAGACCGCGGCCGGATCGGAGCAGGATGCCGTTGTCGCCCTGGCCAAAGCGCAGGAAAATGTCACTCGACACCTGGCGGGCTCGGCCATCCGTCGGGTGATCTTCGTGAAAGACCGCCTTCTAAACTTTGTCGTGGGGTGACGCCACCCGAAACGGCCCGCGCTCGAGAGGGTGGCGGGTCGTTTCTTCTTCACCCGTGCACCGGAGTCCAATTCATGTCAGCCTCAAGGGACCAGCACCTCGTCGACGCGATTCGTACCCTCTCCATGGACGCCATTCAGAAGGCGAACTCCGGCCACCCGGGGGCTCCCATGGGGCTCGCCCCACTGGGGTACGAGGTCTGGACCGAACACCTGCGACACAATCCTCTGGACCCCGCCTGGCCCGATCGGGACCGTTTCGTCCTCTCCCTCGGCCACGCTTCCATGCTGATCTACTCGCTTCTGTACCTCACAGGGTACGAGGTATCCATCGAGGATTTGAAGAGCTTCAGGCAATGGGGGGCGAAGACTCCGGGGCATCCCGAGTTCCGGGTTACGCCCGGGGTGGAGACCACAACCGGTCCTCTTGGGCAGGGAGTGGCCAACTCCGTGGGAATGGCCATGGCGGAGCGGTGGTTGGCCGCCCGGTTCAACCGTGCGGAGCACGAGGTCGTGAGCCATTTCACCTATGCCTTCTGTTCCGACGGGGACCTGATGGAGGGGATCTCTCACGAGGCGGCAGAGATTGCGGGCCATCAACAGCTCGGAAAGCTCATTTGGGTCTACGACGACAACCAGATCTCCATCGAGGGTGACACCGACCTCACCACCTGCATCGACCAGGAGAAGCGATTTCAGGCATACGGTTGGCACGTCCAGAAGGTGAATGACGGGAACGACCGCAAAGCGATGGACCGAGCACTTCTAGCTGCTCGGGAGGCCAGTTCCCAACCCTCCCTCATCATCCTTCGTACCCAGATCGCTTTCGGAAGCCCCAACAAAGCTGGGAGCGAGAGCAGCCATGGAGCACCTCTGGGAGAAGAGGAGATCGAGGCCACCAAGAGGAACCTGGGATACCCCTCCCTGGAACCGTTCTTCGTGGACCCTGAGGCACTCGAGTGGTGCCGGGACCACTGCGGCAGCAGAGGGAAGGAGCTTCAAGCCGATTGGGAGGATCGTTTCGCAGCATACCGGGAGGCATTCCCGGAGGATGCCGCCGAGTTCGAGGAGATGATGGCCGGGGAGCTCCCCGAAGATTGGGACGCTGATGTTCCGGAGTTGGTGCACCTGGAGAAGCCGGAAGCCACCCGAGGGTCATCTGGGAAGGTCCTCCAGGGCCTCGCATCCCGGATCCCTAACCTCATCGGCGGATCGGCGGACCTGGCCGGCTCCAACAAGACCGATATCAAGGGCGGAGGCGATCTCCTCGCCGAAAACCCCGAGGGCAGGATCATCCATTTCGGGGTCCGCGAGCACGCCATGGCCTCCATCCTGAACGGGATGGCTCTCCATGGCGGCATTCGTCCCTTCGCCGGGACCTTCCTGGTGTTCTCCGACTACATGCGGCCCGCCATCCGAATGGCCGCGCTCATGGAGATCTCCCCCATATACGTGTTCACGCACGACTCCATCGGTTTGGGTGAAGATGGGCCGACTCACCAGCCCATCGAGCATCTCATGACGCTTCGCGCCATCCCCAACGTCCTGGATCTCCGTCCGGGGGATCCGGCCGAGACGGCGGTGGCGTGGAAGGTTGCTGTCGAGCAAACCGACAGACCGTCCTTTCTTTCCCTCACCCGCCAGGGGATTCCCTGCCTGAAGCGGGATGGGGAAGAGGGAGCCGAAGGGCTCCGGAGAGGCGCCTACGTTCTGGCTGAGGCCTCATCTGGAACTCCCGAGGCGATCCTCATGGCCAGTGGCTCAGAGCTCCACATGGCGGTGGAGGCACGGGAAGTCCTGGAAGACGCAGGCGTTCCCACGCGGGTCGTGAGCATGCCGAGCTGGCGTTTGTTCATGGACCAGGATGCCGACTATCGAGAGTCGATCCTGCCCTCGGAGGTCACCGTGAGAGTATCGATGGAGGCTGGGACGACGCTGGGCTGGGATCGCTGGGTGGGTCCGGGGGGCGCCGCCATTGGGTTGGATCATTTCGGTGCGTCGGCTCCGTGGCAGGTCCTTTTCGAGGAGTACGGGATCACGCCGGCCCGGGTGGTCGAAGAGACGAAGAAGCTTATGGGCAGGTAGACTCCCGGGGGGGGGGTTTCGAGCGTACCGGTCCCCGGAATGCCGGCTCAGCCAGGAGGGTCGCGAAATGACGGACGCCACCAAGAGGGTCCTGTTCTGGACTCCGAGGATCCTGACCATCGCCTTCATCCTCTTTCTGGGCCTCTTCGCGCTCGATGTCTTCGACGAGGGCTACGGGTTCTTCGGCACCATCGTGGCCCTTTTCATGCACCTCATTCCTCACATGATCCTCACCCTCATTCTGGTCGTCGCGTGGCGGCGGGAGTGGGTCGGGGGCATCCTATTCTTCGGCCTCGGGGTTTTCTACATTCTTTGGGCCTGGGGTCGGTTCCCGTTGGCTGCCTACGTGTTCATCTCGGGTCCGTTGTTCCTGGTGGGGATCCTTTTCTTGTTGAACTGGACCTACCGGAAGGAACTGGGGGAGGTTTGAACAAATCGGGCGAGCCGCGTCCCTCGCTCCGTGGGGCCCCTTTTGAGGGAGCTTGATCCGAATCCGCAGGGTACGTCTTATTCAGTTTTGACCATGTTTCCCCTGAAGGCAGGTTAACTTGAAGCCGTAATAGGAGCAGAAAAGGGCGCGGGGCCCTCTTCCAGGCTTCACTCAGGCGGTTTGATCAAATGTACTCGGCTTGCATGTTCTGCAATCAACCTCTGGGACAGAACCAGCTGGTTGAGCATTTCCCCATAGGGCGGCGCCTGGCTTTTGACTCAGGGAAGGGTCGACTCTGGGTCGTGTGCCGGAAGTGCGAGCGCTGGAACCTCACACCCATCGAAGAGCGGTGGGAGGCCATCGACGACTGCGAGCGCATCTATCACGGCATCCGGACGCGTGCCTCCACCGACAATGTCGGCATGGCCAGGCACAGGGAGGGCACCGAGCTGGTTCGCATCGGAGAGCCGCTCCGACCGGAGTTCGCCGCCTGGCGATACGGGGATCAGTTCGGAAGAAGAAGGAAGAAAGCCATCATCGTAGGCGCCGGCGCCGGCGCGGTCATCGGCACGGTTGCCATCGCCGGGGTGGCCACAGGCGTCATCAGCGGCGTATTCCTCGGCCAATTCGGGAATTTCTTCAACATCTACCGAAACGGGCGAACCCTCGTCCGGGTGAGGGAAGAGGGTGGGAAGACCCTGAAGCTCAAGCAGCCGGACCTGGACAAGGCCAAGATCCTCTCTACGGGAGACGGGACGGATTGGATCATCCAGCTCAAACGGGGGAGCGTCGACCGCAGGTGGGAGGGAGAAGAGGGGCTCCGGATGGCGAACAAGATCATCCCGGCCATCAACCGGGCCGGGGCTCGGAAGGAAACCGTCCAGGATGCCGTCAGTGAGATCGAGGACGCCGGACATCCCATGGAGTTTCTGAAGCTCGCCTCCCTGGACACGGCAGGTACGAACGGCAACCTCTGGACCCGTCCCATGGGAGACGGCTCCTGGAAGCCCATGAAGGAAAAGCACATGGGGCTCATCCAGAAACTCCCGAAGCATTCCAAGCTGGCGCTGGAAATGGCCCTCCATGAGGAACAGGAGCGGCGGGCGCTTCAGGGGGAGTTGAAGGCGCTGGAAGCCGCCTGGAGGGCCGCTGAGGAAATCGCTGCCATTTCCGACAACCTCCTCCTCCCGGAAGGAACCGAAGACTTCCTGGACCACCACAAGGAAGCGGGAACCCTGGAAAGCCGGTCCTGATTTCTATACACTCAGCGGTCGTCCTTCCAAAACTTCCAGGAGTCTCGGGTAACCGTGCGCCATAAGTCCATCCCCCATATCCCTCGAAGGCTCAGGGGGACCTTAGGCCTGGTCCTCCTCATGTGGGCAGGGATCCCCGGGTGGGTGGGAGCCCAAGACGACACTAGCCCCTATAGCGATGCCTGGCTCGTTCCCGAGGTCACCTCCATCCGGCCCGGCACGCCCTTCACCGTGGCAATCCGGTTCGAGATGGATCCCGGGTGGCACAATTACTGGGAGAACGCCGGGGACTCGGGACTCCCGACGACCATCGAATGGGACCTGCCGGAGGGATTTCGGGCCGGGGAGATTCAGTGGCCTTATCCCGAGAAGATCGTCGCGTACCCCCTGGTGGATTACGGCTATTCCGATGAAGTAGCCCTCCTGGTAGAAGTGACCCCGCCGGCGGTGCTGCACCCCGGGTCCAGCGTGACCTTGGACGCCAGGGTGAATTGGCTCATCTGCAAGGAGATCTGTCTACCGGCCTTCACATACGTCGCCTCGGACATCCCCGTCACCGATGCGGCTCCGGCGCCAGACCCCCAATGGACCAGCCTGTTCGCCGAGACCAGAGATCGTCTGCCCAAGACCGTGGCAAGCTGGGAGCTGTCGGCTGAAGTCACTGAGGGGGGCTATCAACTGGAGGTCCAGGCCAGCGAGCCCGGGCTGCCTGTGCCGGAGCGCGTGTACTTCTTCGCCAGCGGCACCAACGTGCTCGCGCACTCGGAGCCCCAGGAGTTCGTTCGGGAGGAAGCCGGATTCACGCTCGGGCTCCAGGAGTCTCCTTACGCTCTCCAACCGTCCAACCCTCTGCAGGGCGTTCTCCTGGCTGAGGGTGGGGAAGGGTGGGATGGGGAGGGTGGGATCGTCGCGATGGCTGTGGATGTCCTCGTGGATGGAGCCCCGGATCCCCTCCCTGATGAAGGTACAGCGGGTGATCCAGACGCTATGGCATCTGGGCAGGAGCCGGACCGCGGATCCCCTCCGCCGGGTGACTTCACCCTCTCCCTGGCCCTCCTGTTCGCGTTCTTCGGTGGTGTTCTCTTGAACCTCATGCCCTGCGTCTTCCCGGTTCTATCTCTGAAGATCCTGGGTGCTGTTGGACAGGGGGGAGAAGACCGGGCCTTCATCCGGAATCAGGGCTTCATGTTCGCTCTGGGGGTGGTCTTATCCTTCCTGGTTTTGGCCGGCGCGCTCATCGCGCTCCGGACCGGAGGTGCCAGATTGGGCTGGGGTTTTCAACTCCAGTCTCCAGTCTTCGTGGCGGCCATGGGGGCACTCTTCTTCGGGATCGGCTTGAACCTCATGGGAGTGTTCGAGGTGGGCGCAGTCCTCACCCGGTTGGGAAGCAAGCCCGGTGCCCCCGCGGGCTACGGCGAATCCCTTGCTTCCGGAGTGTTGGCCACCGTGATCGCTACCCCCTGCACGGCACCCTTCATGGGGGCCGCTCTGGGATTCGCCCTTACCCGGTCCATTCCGGAGACGCTGCTGATCTTCGGTCTGTTGGGCGCGGGGATGGCGGTTCCCTACGTGGTCCTCTCCCTAGCTCCGGGGCTTCTCGAGCGGCTCCCTCGGCCGGGGCCGTGGATGGAGACCATGAAGCAGGTGCTGGCGTTCCCCATGTTCGCAACGGTGGTCTGGCTGGTGTGGGTGTTCGGCCAACAGACCGGAGTGAGTGGCGCCACCTACCTGCTTACGGCTCTGCTCCTTGTCGCCGCCGCCGGATGGATGGTGGGGCGCTGGCACCGAACGGATCTCAGAAGCGGCCTCCTGGCCAGGGTCGCATCCGTACTGGCCCTCGCCCTGGCCGCCTCGGCCGTGGCGCGGGGGGCGGGGCAGGAGCCTCCACCCCTGGCAGTGGGGGATCACTGGCAGGCCTTCTCAGAGGAATCCCTCTCCTCGGCGCTCGGCAGGGGCCAGCCGGTCTTCATTGATTTCACTGCCGCCTGGTGCCTCACCTGCCAGGTCAACGAGCGCTTGGTTCTTTCCACCGAGAACGTCCTCGAGGCGTTCCGGTCCAGGAACGTAGTTCTACTCAAAGCGGACTGGACCCGGCAGGATCCGGTGATCACCGCCGCCCTCGAGTCTCTCGGCAGGAGCGGAGTCCCCGTCTACGCGCTGTACCCTGGCGGGGAAGACAACCGGCCCGATCTCCTACCGGCGATTCTCACGGAGGAAATCGTCCTGAATGCGTTGGCCGAAGCTCTCCCAGCGCCTGGCTAGAGGACGATCTTCCCCCCTCCGTAGGCCTCCGGATCCCGGAGGGATCCCACCGTGCAGGGTGCATCGAAGAGTCCGACGAGCCCTTCCCAGAGGCGGTGATTACCACCGCCCCGGCAGTCGGGTCGTCGGCTCCTGAGATCCCCGGGCCCGGATGCCCGGAGGGCAGGCATTTCGCCACGAGTTCCGTTCGTGCCGCCCGGCCTTGCCCCAAGCCTCCCTTTCCGGTAGAAATGACGGTTTGGTGGATGACAATATGGGCCCCATGGGTTTTCGGGGTTCTCCCCTACGTCATGTCTCGGCCATGAGACAGATCGGATAACAGGATGGAAAAATCTCTAACTCTCAACGGGACCACCCTTCCCAGAATTCTGAGTTTTATCTCAGGGGTGGGGATGATGGTGGCCTCCTTGATGACGATCGAACACTACTTCGCAGCCAACTTCCCCGAGACCATTTTCGAGGGGTCTTTCTGCGACATCAACGCGTTCTTCAACTGTGACAGCTCAGCGTTCTCATCGATTTCGCAAATCGCCGGTGTACCTCTCGGCTACTTCGGATTGTTCGTCGGGGGGCTTGTCGCCCTCGGCACCCTCTTCCCTTCCCCCGCTTTCGAGCGCACCAACAAGAGCATCTCCCTCCTGAATGTGGTGGGAGTCGTGAGTCTCCTGTTCTACACAGTGGCTGTCCTGGGAAGCCTGTGTCTCCTCTGCAGCGGGTTCTACCTCTTCTCCATCATCAGCTTCATCCTCTTCTGGAGGTACGGGATCGACGGCGGAGAGAAGGGATTCATGCGGAAGTGGGTCCGGCCGTCGGTCCTGCATCTTTCTGCTTATTCCGTGGTCATGGCGTTCGGGGCCTATGGCTATATGACCTTCCACGATGCGAAGGTTGACGCCCAAACCGGCGACGTGGTCCATCGCATCGTGGACCAGTACTTCAGCCTCCCGGAAGTGGATCTACCCAGCACCCTGTCCCCATTCTGGTCCATCAGGTCCACTGAGGAGTTCACCGACGCCCCGGTCCAGATCGTCGAGTACGCCGACCTTCTCTGCCCGGACTGTAAGAAACTGGCCGATCAGCTTCATCAGTTGGACGAGGAGTTTCCCGGGAAGCTGAACGTGGTCTTCCAGCCCTTTCCACTGGACCTCTGCAACGAGGCCGCCGGGCGGAAGCGGGAGTTCCACCCCGGAGCCTGTGACATCACCTACATGGCCACGTGTGACCCGGGGAAATTCAAGGAGATTCACGACGAGATCTGGGATACATGGCCGGCAGCCCGGCAGGAAGAGTGGCGGATAGAGCTGGGAGAGCGGTTTGGTGTCACGGAAGGGGTGACCGATCCGGAGACCCAGGCCCTTCTTCAAGAGCTCATCGCCACTGGGATGGAGTATGAGCAGACGGCGGAGGGATTCGAGTACGGCATCCGATCCACGCCCACGATGATTCTGAACGGGCGGATGGTCATCGGGACGTTGCCGTACGACCACCTCAAGGCGATCGTCGAAGCCTTGATCCAGCAGGCTGAGGGGTCCGATCAGTTCATCGAGGTGTGGGAGGGCAACTGATCCGAGCCCGGAGCGCGTTGAGGGCCACTGCAGTGTCCTGAGTCAGAAATCCGTTGAAGTACCGAGAGCGCCGGGGCGCCGCTGGGGCAAGGCGCGACGACGAGGCATAGCAGCGCTACGTCGAGGAGGAGCAACGCTGCCCCAACGGATGCAGCGGCGCTCGAATGCCGACGGACTTCTGACTCAGGATACTAGATAGCAGCCGTTCCCCGACCTTCATCTCTGGTCGTTGCCACCAGTGGGTCCGCCCCCTTCTCGTTCAGCCCGGTCTCCCCACGGGGCCGGGCTGAACGGTCTCTCAACGCCCTTCCAGAACCGCCAGGAAGTCGCCAGGGGGCCTCCACCGCCTTCCTGTTCCCCATAATTCCAAATCCGTGTTCAATCGACTCGGAGATGTGTTCGTCCGAGACGAGGGCCCGTCCCCCCAGGAGGACACTCAGCGGAAGGGACTTGCGGGAAACGACACGGTTATTGGGTTTTCTGCAGGTCGACTCCCTGGCACGAAACCTGATTAGCGTGGTTGACCAATCGGGATGTGTATAAACGCAAAACCAGAGAGGTCATCCCATGAGCCGCCCCAGCCCAAGAATAGTGGCAACGGCATTCCTGACCTGGGTCACCACCCTGGCTTCGGGGTGCGTCATCGGAGTTCTGGATGTGGACGACGGGGACTCCCTAACCCGGGTGGAGGTTCTCGATCACCAGGTGTTCAGTCTGGACCTCGAGACTCAGAGCCTTCTTCAGGTCGTAGCGCTGAACGGCTCCGTCCGTGTCCAGGGGGTAGCCGGCGCCGAGGGGGTGACCGTGAACGCGACACGACGGGTGCAGGCCCGCACCCGGGCCCAGGCAGAGGACCACCTCTACTCCCTGCGGGTCTTGGTATCGAAGAGCGCGAATGCCATTCTGGCCGAGACCTCGCAACCCTCCTCGGGCAGCGACGTCACCTATGTCGTCGAGTACGACATTCTGGTTCCGCCCGACCTCGAAGTGGATATCGTCCAGGCGAACGGAGAGATCCGAGTGGAGGACGTGGGAGCAGACGTGTGGGTGGAGAATGGGAACGGGAATGTGACCCTGGATCACATCGTGGGTGGAGTCTGGGTGGCGGTGGCCAACGGAGAGGTGAACACCGACGTGTTCCTGCCCAGGGGGAAAACGGTGGACCAGGCCGTCGGCAATGGGAGCATCAACCTCAAGGTCCAGCGAGAGGTCTCCGCGGAGCTGTCCGCACAGGTGGGGAACGGTACCATCAGCATCTTCGGCCTCACGGTCCACGCGCAGATAGGAAGTCCTCACGCTCTCAGCGGGTTGTTGGGAGGGGGCGACGGATTTATCGGCTTGAGCGTCGGAAATGGTTGGATCCAAGTCCAAGGCACCTAGGGAAGGTCTGCACGAGCGGGGTGCGGCCGTGCACAGGGGTAGTGTGAGATGAGGGAGGGAACGAGATTGTCCGAGAACGCCTACATCCCGGATGGAGGGATTCTGAAATGCAAGGGACTATTCTGCTTCTGCCTCTCCTTTTCCTTCCCCCTCTTCTCGCTTCCACCCCAACCGGTCAGGAAGAGACGGCCGAGGATACCGTCCAGACCTCTGCCGGTGACCTCACCATCTCCTTCATTGGCCACGGCACCCTCATGTTCCGGCACGGGGGAAAAGTGATCCACGTGGATCCCGTTGGCAGGGAGGGAGACTATTCGGTCCTGGCCGACGCAGACCTGATCCTGGTGACCCATGAACACGGTGATCACCTGGACGTCGATGCCATCGCGGAGATTCTCACGCAAAACACCTCCATTGTCGTCTCGAAGTCGTGTGAGGGGAGACTGGAGGAAGCCGTTGTCCTGGAAAACGGCGAGGAGACCACTGCCGCAGGCTTTCGTGTCGAGGCCGTCCCGGCCTACAACGTGGTGCACATGCGCTCAGAGGGTCAGCCTTACCACCCGAAGGGAAGCGGAAACGGCTACGTCATCACCTTCGGTGACACCCGGGTTTATGTAGCGGGAGATACCGAGGACACCCCCGAGATGATGGCCCTCGATGGAATCGACATAGCGTTCCTCCCCATGAACCTCCCCTACACCATGACGCCGGAGATGGTGGCAGAGGCCGCGAGGGCTTTCCGCCCAAGGGTGCTCTACCCCTATCATTTTGGCGAGACGAACACGGACGAGCTCGTCAGCCTTTTGGCTGGGGAGGAGGGGATCGAAGTTCGTGTGAGAGCCCGTATGCGGTGATCGGGCTCGGGGAAGGTCCGGTCCCCCGGCCGGGCCGTTCCCCTTCCCCCCTCTCCCTCTCCCGGGCTGTCGGGGTCCACTCCATGACCATGGGGCGAGCAACCCCGTGAGCACCGCCGACCCTCCCCACCAGCACTCGCGAATCCGGCAAAACCAACCCAACTTCCCCGTGCCACCCGGTCATCGATCCCTTCGGAGTCCGAGGCATGCCATGGCTGACGTGAACATAAAGCAATCCGGTTCGACGTTGATCCGCGGCGGTCGTCTCGTTGTGGAACAGGCCGTCTCTCAACAGGACCTTCTCATCCGGGGCGAGCAGATCGTCGCCATGGGTGAGCTCACCGGGGCCCAAGCCGATCGGGTCGTCGAAGCCGGGGGCCTG
>JBDHCH010000100.1:0-20394 GCA_039592115.1 Gemmatimonadota bacterium
CAGGGTCCCCCCGGGGTCTCGACTCTTGAGCCAGGACCTGAATATCCTGCGCTCCGGCACGGGATCCCTGGTAGGGCTGGCCGTGGACCTGGAAGACCAGGGCCCTCTCGAGGGGGTCCGCCTGGTCCTGGAAGACCTCGGCGTTGGTACGTTCTCCGATGAGAACGGGCGTTTCCTGCTCGGTGACATCCCCCTCGGTAGGCACATTCTCAGGGCTGAGATGCTGGGGCGGCACTCGGTCACCGACACCATCCAGATCCGACCCGACCGGCCCCTCCAGATGGAAATCCGACTTCCCCCGGAGGCCCTGGCTGTGCCTGGGATCACGGTGGAGGTCTTTTCTCAGATCGACCGCGAAATCCGGACGGAGGGCTTCACCGGGGCCACCCTTGACCGCCTCACCCCCGTAGAGATGGACGAGCTCCGTGATCAGACCACGAACATCGTGGATGTGATCCGGAGGATGGGCAGCCCCAGGATCAGGATCACGGAATTCGGGCCACAGGGGTTCCCCCTGGGGTTCTGTATGACCTGGTCCCGCCGACGGCCGTCGCTTCGCCATGAGCTGGGGGGTGGGGGGTGTCAGCCCATGCTGATCGTATTGGACGGCCACCCAATCAATGGGGGCCCTCAGATCCCTCCTTCCGCCCTGGTGCTTCAAATGGATCCGGAGGAGATCGAGTCGGTTCGAGTGCTTTCTCCCGTCCAGGCGGAGTTCAGGTATGGAATCGACGGGAGCTACGGGGCCCTCGTCATCGAGACCCGCCGAGGAGGAAGGGACGCGGGCGAACCAGATCGCTGAGCCGGAACGCATTGCGGCAGGGCACCGACGGGGGCACCGGCGCCCGGTCGGGCCACCTTCCCCACTGCCCGCCTCCCTTCCATCTTTCCACCTCACCGCACCCCAAACCGGGAGACCCCGTGAAAACGGCACGTCCACTTCTCGGCGGGCTGGGAGTCATTCTCCTGGCCTTCCTGCTGGTTGGCCCCCAGGGACCCCTGGCACCGTCCTCCCCTATCCCTTCGGGCCCGCAGGGCCGGGCGGCCGGCGACGAATCGGTCGGTCTACACCTCGAGGTCGCGGAGACCCTCCTGGACCACACCTTCTCCATCGTGGCCATGGATCCGGAGACCGGGGAGGTGGGCGTGGCCGTCACCACCCGGAACGCATGCGTAGGGAACCGCGTGCCGTGGGTGCGGGCAGGAGTCGGTGCCGTGGCCACCCAAGCCTTCACCCGGCCAGAGTACGGGAAGGAAATCCTGGATCTGATGGCGGAAGGGATGACCCCGGAAGAGGCCCTGCGAGAGGCGGTCTCCGGGGACCAGATGGCTTCCAGGAGACAAGTGGGGGTGGTGGGCGCCAGTGGAGCCACGGCCCAGCACACCGGTAACGGCACGTCGGCGTGGGCCGGGGATCGCTCCGGGAAGGGCTTCGCCACACAGGGGAATCTCCTGGCCGGCCCGCAGGTCCTCCAGGAGGTCGTCAGAGTGATGGAAGAGACCAGGGCGTCTGGCCACAGCCTGGCGCATCGATTGATCGCCGCGCTGGAGGCTGGCCATGCGGCCGGAGGGGATGCCCGGAAAGGCCGACGGCAGTCCGCTGCGGTCATCGTCGCCGATCCCCGGGAGGGCCAAGCCACCAGGCCCGACGGGCAGACGGTGTTCTTGAGCGTATGTGAACACGCCGATCCTGTAGCCGAGGTCAGGCGTCAGCACGAGTCGGTATCCCAAACCTTGGGGTATCGGGACCTCCAGGTCTTTGCCGGGTCCGACGTGTGGCAGTTGAAGGTGATTCTCCACAGCCTGGGCTTTTTCCGGCCGGACCAGGAGACGCTGGTTCGGGATGCCGACGCGAACACATTCACGCCCGAAGCAGCACAAGCCGTCGACCGCTTCAGAAGCAGCCGAGGCCTCTCCACCCCGGACGACGGGTCCCCGAATGGCTTCGTCGATAAAGACACGGTGGTTGAGCTCTGGCAGGCTTTGGGGGAGGCGGGGAAAGAGACCGAGATCCGTATGGCGCTCCGAGCCGCAACGGCCATCAGAAATTGAGGAACAGCTTGGACGGCCTGGCAGCCTTCGTACGGGGTGCGTCCCCGGGAACCGGGTCCGGATGCCGCCGCAGTGCGTTCTGGTCCACCGCCCGCTGGATCACCGTCCTCCTGCTCACGGCCGGTCCCTCCCCCGGCTCTGGCCAGGTCTCTCCCGTGGACACCGTCGGGGCCGACACCATCAGGCCTGTCTCCCTGGCTCCGCTGAGGGTAGAGATCCTTCGGACACCCATGGGGCTCCACCAAGCCCCCCTATCTGTCTCGGTGCTGGGGAGGGGGGACCTCTCGGGCGGCAAAGCAGGAGTGTTCCTGGAAGAGGCACTGCAAGCCCTCCCGGGCCTGCAAATCCAGAATCGGTTCAACTTCTCCACGGGTGAGCGGATCCTACTTCGTGGGGTCGGGTCCAGAACCCAGTTCGGCGTGCGGGGGATCCGGATTCTCGTCGACGGGGTCCCGGCGACACTCCCCGATGGCCAGTCCACACTGGACCACCTGGATCTCCCTTCCCTGGGGGGTGTGGAGATCCTTCGAGGCCCCGGAGCGAGCCTGTATGGGAACGGGGCGGGTGGCGTGATCCGTTTCCGGACCCGGGCCCCGGCCTCCGCCCGGCTGCGGCAAGAGGCTTTCCTACTCTCGGGGACCCACGGCCTCAGGAGGGCTTCAGCCCTCTCCTCCGGGACCATGGGAAGGACAGGATACTTGATCAGTGCCGGACGTCTTCAATTCGATGGATTCAGAACGATTCAGGACTCCGGGGGGGGCACCTATGGTAAGCTCCGACGATGGAACGGGAACGGACAGCTGAACCGAAGGCTCGGTGGAGGAGACTTCTTGCTCACTCTGAACCTCCTGGACCAGGAGTCCGAAAACCCCGGATCACTGAGCCGAGCCCTTCTCAGGGAGGACCCCGCCCAGGCGAATGCCTTCAACATTCGGCAAGGGGCCGGTGAGGAGGTCGCCCAAACCTCCGTGGGGCTCTCATGGACAGGCGATTGGCGGGGCGTTCAGGTCGGACTGAGCACCCATGGGATCCACCGGGATCTCTGGAATCCCATTCCCCCTGCCGTCATCGAGCTGGAACGAAATGCCGGGGGCCTGAGCGCTGAGCTTCGGGGAGCGTGGCGGGCGTCGGACGCCCGCGGAGATGCGATCCGGTTCGCCTGGGGCTTCGGGGGAGAGCTGGAGGGGCAGTGGGACAACCGGAGGAACTTCGAGAACGACGGGGGAGAGGCTGGGCCCCTGACTCTGGATCAAGACGAGAGAGTGGTGGGGAGCGGAGGGTTCGCTCACGCGGCCATCGATTTCGGTGAGCGGGGGAGTCTCTTCACCGGGCTACGGTACGATCGCCTCAGCTTCAGAGCCCGTGACCACCTCATCACTGTCGAAAACCCCGACGATTCGGGATCCAGGACCGTGGAGGCTTTCAGCCCGTCCCTCGGATTCCGGGTGAGGCTCGGGGAGGGATGGAGTCTGAAAGGGTCGGCGTCCACCTTCTTCCAAACGCCTACGACCTCCGAGCTGGCGAACCAACCGTCCGGAGCCGGCGGCTTCAACCGGGACCTTTCCCCCCAGCGGGGGCGGAGCATCGAGGGGGGAATTCTCCTCCGAATCCGGGAAGCTGTTCAAGGGGAGGTCACCCTCTTCGCCACCCGCCTCCAGGACGAGCTCATTCCGTTTCAGATTCCCGACGTGCCGGACCGGGTCTACTTCCGGAATGCCGGGAAGTCCAGGCATACCGGAGTCGAGGTCGGCGTTTACGCGTCACTACCAGGAGGGTTCAGGGCCCGGGGGGCTTACACTTTTCTGAGATCTCGGTTCGAGGAATTCACCCTGGACGGGGACGACTTGACGGGGAATTCCATCCCGGGCGTGGCCCCCCACAGGGTCGAGGGCCTCGGGAGCTGGTCCGGCGCGTTTCCCGGATCCGAGACCGAGGGATTCCTGGAGATCAGGGGCCTCTACCAGGGTGCAGTAACGGTGGACGATGGGAACACCGCCACCGCAGGCCCCTACGCTCTCGTGGACATCAGGATAGGGGTGGAAACTCCGGCTTTCGGTAGAGCTCACTGGTCGTTGTTCGGGGGGATCACCAATGTCTTCGACCGACCCTACTCCGCCTCGATCTCAGTGAACGCCTTCGGCGGACGATTCTTCGAACCGGGGCCCGGCAGAGCCTTCTATATTGGGGTCAAACCGATCCTCGTCCTGGACGGGGGATAGCGTAGGTCGCCATCGGCGGGCGTTTACTCCTCACTCCCCCGCCCCGCAGAACAGTGGGTCTCTGACAACCAGGAGGGCGTTCACCACGGATCTCTCTCCCTCCGCGTCGGAGGGGCGGTTCACCACGACACCGCGGAGGGTCATCACGGTAGACCCCCCCCCATCCAGGTTCACAGCCTCCGTCGCACCAAGCTCCTCCAGCAGGGTAGTCAGTTCCGGGAGGGTCATCCCGTCCGAGTAGCCATCCTGGCGCCCATCCACACCGATGATCCACAGATGGTTCAGGCCGGCGTCGAAGCCCACGGCTGTTCTCGGGTGCCGGGCCGCTGCGAAAGATGGCAGCGCTGACACCTGCAGGTCCCCGACCCGCCTACCCAGAGAGAGCAGACGGGGGAATCCACCAACAACCTGGGTGACCCCGTCGGGAGCGTCCCTGGAGACCCTCCACCCCACCACCAGCACGGAATCTCCGTCTCTGGAGGGGATTCCCATCCAGGGAGCCTCCCCCGGGCGCCAGGCGAACGCAGGCCGGTCCCTGATCCGGTGGATGACCCCGCCGATCACCTCGGTGCCTACGGGCTGGCCCTCGGGGGTGAAGAAGTCACCGTTCACCGCGGCCAGGACCGGTCGGCGGGAGAGTCCCTGGAGCTGGGATACTCTTCCGCGGCCCCCGGCCATCCCCTCCTCCCCGGGGGCCCTCACCACCTCCAGACCCAATTCGCAGCGGTTCAGATCCACCCTCACCAGTTGAACGGCCCAGGGCCCGGTGTCGGATTTAAAGGCGAAGAAGGCGACCCCGGCACCAGGTGAGAGGACCCTCATATCGGTCGGCTCGATGGCAGTTCGCACGGGCTCTGGCAAGACCCCCGGGAGCCGGCCGGGATGGTCCGGCGGATCACAGCCCGCGGCCAAGATCGCGATGGCCAGCACGGATCCCGCACGCCTGGCGAACCGGCTCCCCCGCCGGGACTCCAGTTGCGGGACCACGCGGAAGCCGGGGCGCGACCGCTGGCACTCTCTCAGGGGAAGAGCGTATTCTTCCCCTACCATGGCTCGTTTCACTCTCTTTCGAACCTTGATCCTGACCCTGGCAATCCTGGCACCGGGAGAGGCGGGAGGATCGACGCTGAAGCCCTCAGGCCCTGAGGACCTACGGCTGGGGATCAGTTTTGGTGGAATCAGCTTCATCGGCTTCATCATGGAGTACCGTTGGGGAAACCAAAGCGTGGATCTCACCGTGGGCACCTGGACTTTTCGTGATCTCTCCGTGTCGGTCGTCGGAAAGCAGTACTTCGGCCCAGGGGCCTTCAGGCCATTCGCGGGCGTGGGTCTCTGGGCCGTTTTCAATCCCATCCATGGCCCCGGTGAGCAGAGGGGCGCGGCCTTGGTCGCCCGCGCCCCCATCGGCGTGGACTGGAATCTGGATGCCGAACATCACATCGGCGCCGACCTGAGCCTGAATCGAGCGCTCTGGATTCGTCGTAAGGACCCTCGTGACGATACTCCACCGACGCACCGTCTGATTCCGTTGCCGGGGTTCTACTATCGCTGGAATCGGTGATCCCCGAAAGGAGTAGCGCGGGTTTGCGAACGTGGGGTGGCTCCAGGCAACCCTGTGAAGGGGGGACGGATCTAATTCGTGGACCCCAGAAGGGTGGAGAATGACCGAAGCCCAGATCATCCGCCAAGCCTGCGAAGGGAGCGGCACCGCAGTTCGGGCCCTGTATGAGCGCTACTCGCCTCGGGTCTTCGCAGTTGTGCGTCGAATCGCAGGGGATGACGACTTGGCGCAGGACTATGCCCAGGAAGCGTGGATCAGGGCGATCCGGGCCTTACCGACCTTCCGCGGGGACGCTCGCTTCTCCACCTGGTTGCACCGCATCGCGGTGAATTCGGCTCTCCAAGCGTTACGGAAAGCCGACACTCGGAAGAAGAGAGAGGCGCCCATGCCCGAGGCGGTCCCGGTGAACCCAGCCCATGGGGACGCACTTCTAGGGGATTTGTTGGAGCGGGCGATGGATCGACTCCCGGACGGGATGAGGCAGGTCCTCATCCTCCACGACGTGGAAGGGTACACCCACGAGGAGATCGGGGAGTTCCTGGGAGTAACGGCAGGGACGTCGAAGTCCCAGCTGTTCAAGGCCAGGGCAAAGATGAGAGAGCTTCTGAAGCCCTCCATGGCCTCGGAAGCCGACGGAGAGACTGGAGTTGAAGCATGGGGCATTTGACCACAGAGAGTCTCGCTCGAATGGTGAGCGAGGGGCCGTATCCAGAGGAGCAGGAGCACCTTGAAGGCTGCTCGTCCTGCCAGGACGACCTGGAGGCCCTCAGGGCTCAAACGGAGGCGCTAGGTGGACTTCCCGACCTCCGCCCTCCCACCGGGGACTGGGAAGCCCTGGAAGCCAGACTGGTGGCCGAAGGGCTTGTCCGGTCCAGTGGCCTGTCCCTTCACGTGAACCGGTGGAGAACCTCTGGATGGCTCCAGGCCGCTGCGGCACTCGTTCTGTTCGTGGGCGGGACCACGATGGGCTCCCTGTTCACCTCCGACGACCCGGGTGCCCAGAGTGCCCTGGGTGAGGCGCCATCCAACCTCCAACTGGTCCCCGTGGGCGGCTCCCCAACCCCCGTTTCGAATCTTACGGACGCAGCAGAGGCGGTCCGGTTGGCCGAGCGGCAGTATATCGATGCCCTGGTCCAGTACCGGCAGATCATGGACGCGCAGGGCGAACCGGCTTTCATCGGGGATCCCACGAGTCGCTTCGCGGCCCTGGAGGGGATCGTGGCAGCTGGCCGGGCAGCCGTCCAACAAGCCCCGGCTGATCCATTTGTGAATGGAGTACTTGTGAGCGCACTGGCAGAAAGGGAGGCCATCCTCCGGAACGCCTCCCTGAGGTTTTTGATGTTCAACCGGAAACTTGGGCTCTGGAGTTTCCTGGTCTTCCTGGCTCTCCCCCTGGCGGGAACGGCTCAGGAGGTAGGGTGGAGCATCCAGGTCAACAAGGGGTGGATCGGAATCTACTTCAACTACCACGTCGCCCTCTTCTCCGGAGAGGAGCATACGGTGGTGGTGATCGACGAGGTCGTCGATGGGAGTCCGGCCGACCAGGCAGGGGTGCAAGTGGGCGACACGCTCACCCATTTGGATGGCCAGCCTATCTCCCAAGAGGTATTCGCATCCTTGAGCCGCAGCCTCGAGGTGGGAGACCTGGTCCGGCTCACAATCCGTCGGGACGGTCGCCCCAGAGAGGTGCTGGTGGAAGCGGGGGCCTGGCCCGAGGGGCAGGAGGTCACCACACCCTACACCGGGCAGATGGTGATTCACCTGGACTCTGTGAGGGGCGCGATCCTCCAGAACCTCGACTCTTTGCGGTTGAGCATTGCGGGGTTGCAGGTGGATTCGTCCGGGGAGGTGTCGATTCGGGTCCTCAAGGCGCCGCCCCAACCCCCCGAGTCGGACCACTGGGAAAAGCTGACCTATCGATTCCGGTATCCGGACTTTGACTCCACCTGGGCGGTGCCCGACATCCAGGCCTTTATGGTGGAGCCGGACCTCTCGGTCCCCTTCGCCGCATTCGTGACGGGGTCCAAAGAAACCGAAGAACTCCGGGAACAGCTCCGGCAGTCCCGGAAGCTCCTCACAGAAGCCCGGCGGGAAGAGCTGGCCAGGGTCAGGGAGATCCGGGCCTCCATCCAGGGCCCCACGGAGGAGATTATCGCTCGCGACGCCCGGCTCCTCGAGATCCGGCAGCGGGAACAGGAACTGGTCGAACAGCAGAAGGCCATCTCGGAGGAGCTCCAGAAAGCCAGCGAAATGGCCATGCGGCGCCAGTACGTGGAGATCCAGGCCAAGCAGGAGGAGGCCATGGAAGACGCCCGCCGTGCGGAGAACTATGCGAGGCGGAGAGCCCGAGAGCAGTACGACGAGGCCACTCGGGCCAGGGAGCGGGATCTCCAGGCCCAGTACGAGTCTCAGCGACCCCTGAACCACATCATTCTGGGCCAGAGCTTTGTGGCCGGTGCCCAGACCACGCCGCTGAACCCGACCTTGGCCGAATACTTCGGAGTGGACTCGGGCGTGCTGGTCACGGAAGTTCTGGAGGGAACTCCGGCATACGAAGCGGGACTTGTTGCGGGTGATGTCATCGTTCGGGTCGGTGGGGAGGACGTCACCTCCCTCAGGGACCTTCGATTCGGCATCGGGTACTTTGAGCGTCCCATCAAATTGAGAGTCGTTCGGAAAGGCTCACCGGTAGATATCGTGATCAAGAAGTAGAGCCGGGAGATCGGACGGAGGTCCAAACCCTGGACACCGCCCCGCCCCGATCGAGACCAATCGAAAGAAGCCTCCACCCAATTCGGGTGGAGGCTTCTCGCATCAGGAGAATTCCCGCACTGTCTCACCGGTGCCAGCCCGCGGCTGCCCGGCGTTGACGCCCCGGTCCCGGGCCTCCTCTGGCCCCCTACTCGTACCGGAGGGCCTCGATGGGATCCAGCTTCGCCGCCCGTTGCGCAGGCCAAATCCCGAAGAAGAGCCCGATGGCTACACTGAACCCGAGAGCTACGAAGATGGAGTCGGCAGCCACAGCGGTGTTGAAATTCCCCATGTTGGCCAGGAGGCGCGCTCCGCCCCAGCCCGCGGCCACCCCCAAGAGGCCGCCGAGCAGGCAGAGGGCAGTTGCCTCGACCAGGAACTGGAGCAGGATGTTGATCCGAGTGGCTCCCAAGGCCTTCCGGACCCCGATCTCGCGCGTCCTCTCAGTGACACTCACCAACATGATGTTCATGATTCCTATCCCCCCAACCAAGAGGCTCACGGCGGCGATCCCTGCCAGGAGGAAGGTGAATGTCTGCTGGGTTTCCTGGAAGGTTTCCAGGAGGTCGGCGAAGTTTCGGATGTCGAAGTCGGCTGGCTCCCCAGGGGGGATCTGGTGCTCCCTCCGTAGAATCCGGTCGATCTCGGCGTAGGCCCGATCCATGAGATCCTGGCTCGGAACCTGAACGGAGATGGCGCTCAAATAATCCCGACCTCCCATGACCCGGTACTGGGCCGTGGAAAGGGGCACGTAGATGCGTGAATCGGGGTTGTTCCAGTGAGAGGATGACCCCTTCAGCTTCAAGGTGCCGATGACCTCGAATGGGACGCCCCGAATCTGGATGCTCCGCCCCACAAGGAGCTCCGGCGGTACCCCGCCCAAGCTCTCGGGAACCTCTGCTCCCAGGACGGCCACTCGTCTCCTGCCCTGGATCTCACCAAGGTCGAAGAGCCGGCCGTGTTCGAGCTCCATCAGGTTCATCTCGAACCACTCGGGCCAGAGCCCGTAGATTTCCAGGTTGTCATTCCAGCGGAGGTACGTGACCTGGAGCCGGGAGGAGACCTGGGGTGCCACCTTCAGGAGTCCGCCCGAGTTGTCCCTGAGGGCCACGGCATCATCTACATAGAGGCGCGCCGACCCGGAGGCCACATTCCCCATCCCCCGTTGCCGTTGAGGAGAGATGGAGAGGACGTTCGTACCCATCCCCTCGATCTGCTCCTGGATCTGCTGTGAGGCCCCCTCTCCCAGGGAGACCATGGAGATCACGGCCGCCACGCCGATGATGATCCCGAGGGTGGTAAGAACGGAGCGCATGGCGTTGGCTTTGATGGCCGCAAAGGCCACCGCCACAATCTCGGTGACGAGCATGGATCCCTTTTGTCCAAACATATCCCGTCCCCTTATCGCCGCATGCCGGGGCCGAACATACCTCCCATGCCCCGCATCCGGTTCATCATCTGCTCCTGCTCGGCCTGCAACTGGGCCGCACCGATGAGGGCCACGTGCTCGCCCTCGTCCAGCCCCGCCAGGATTTCCGTATTGTCCCAGTCGTTCACGCCCATGAGGACAGGCCGCATCTCCAGGGTGCCGTCGGCCAGGACAACGAAGGCTACAGCAGCCCTCGGGGCCCCGGTGGTGTTCACGAGACCGCTGAGCGCAGGATTCGCCTCTGCCAACGACACCTCCCCTGCCCCACCCGCCTGCATTCCACCGGTCCTACCCCCGCCCTGGGAAGCCATACGTTCCCGGAACGCACTCCTCACGGCATCCAGGGAGTCCTGTGAGATCTCTCCTCTCTCAACCTGCGCACGTAGCGTGTCCATCTGGGCCCTGAACCCCGCCATCCCGGCCGGTGCTCCGGACCGTTCGTCGCCGGTCTGGGAAGGCATAGGGGCACCTCCCTCCTCTCCCGGCCCATCACCTTCCTGCCCCTCGGACCTCCTACCTCCGGAGCCTCCCCGACCCATCCCCTGTACGCCCCCGACCCCGGCATCCCGGGCCATCTCAGAATAGATCGATCGATCGAACTGGATTCCTTCCGGATCCATCCCCAGAACACTGGCGGCCGGGGCCATCTCCTGGGGGAGGACGACGGCGTTGTTGGGCACGACGAGGACGTTGGGGCGCTCCACCAGGAGGGTCTCCACTTCGGCGTTCATCCCCGGCCTCAGCAGGCCCTGCCGGTTGTCCAGACGAACAATCACCGGGAACATGGTCACGTTCTGCTGCACCGTGGCCTGAGGCTCCACCTTCTCCACGACACCCTGGAAGGTCCGGCCAGGGAAGGCCTCCACCTGAACCGTGGCTGTCAGGCCCGGTTGGATCTGCCCCATGTCCGTTTCATCCACGAGGGTCCGGACCTGCATCCGGTCCAGGTTGGCCATGATGAACAGGATGGTTCCCCCGGAGACGTTGGAGGAAGCCGACTGGATGACCGTCCCCTCCTCCACGCTCCGCGTCAGGAGGGTTCCCGAGATCGGAGCCCGAATGGTGACGTCCGAGAGCCGGAGTTCGGCCAGTTCGAGATTGGTCTCAGCCTTCACCAGCTGGGCTCTGGAGTTGGCGTAGTCCAGTCGCTGGCTCTCGAACTCTTGCTGGGTGATCACGCCTGCGGCCAGGAGTTCCTGGGATCGGTCCAATTGGGCCTGGGAGATGTCCACCCGTGCCTCGGCAACCTCCAGGTCCGCCTGGGCCTGATCATGGGAGTTTCGGACGTCCCGGGGATCGATCTCGGCCAGGAGCGTTCCCGGCTCTACCCTGTCCCCGATATCTGCGTGTAGACGCAGGATCTCCCCCGAAGCCTTGGACTTGACCTCTACCTGCCGGATGGGCTCTACCTGGCCGGTTGCCTCGGCGGTAATCCGCATGTTCTGCCGGGTCACCTCCATGGTCTGGATCGCAGGGGCCTCCGAAGCCTCTCCCCTACCGCAGGCCGAAGCGGCCAAAGTCGTCCCACCTAGAAGAACCCCGCTCAGGAGCCGACGGGCTCCACCTTTCATATATCCCTTCATGCTTCGGCTCCCGCGTGCTTTTCGTGTCCGTTGAGGAAATCCCTCTCGACCAGCCCGTCTCTGAGGTGAACTTGACGCTGCGCATACGCGGCGATGTGGGATTCGTGGGTCACCAGGACGATAGTCTGTCCTTGCTCATTGAGGCCCCGGAGGACCTCCATGATCTCGGTACCTGTCTTGGAGTCGAGGTTCCCCGTGGGCTCGTCCGCAAGGAGGAGTGCCGGGTTGTTCACGAGGGCCCTGGCCACGGCGACCCGCTGGCGCTGGCCACCGCTCAATTCCGGGGGTTTGTGGTCCACCCGGTCCGCCAATCCTACCAGGTCCAGCTTCTCTCTGGCCTTCTCCCTCCGATCCTTGCCTCGAATTCCGGCATAAATGAGGGGGAGCTCCACGTTGTGGAGAGAGGTGGCCCGGGGGAGGAGGTTGAACGTCTGGAACACGAATCCGATCTCTCGGTTCCTGATTCTGGCCAACTCATCGTCCGACAGCTCTTTCACCGCCGTGCCGTTGAGCCAGTACTCGCCCCGGGTGGGCGTGTCGAGACAGCCAATAAGGTTCATGAGCGTGGATTTCCCGCTCCCGGAAGGCCCCATGACGGCGACGAACTCCCCCTTCGATATTTCGATATCCACGCCCCTGACGGCGTGTACCGTTTCGGCGCCCAAGACGTAGTCCTTCGTGAGGCCTTCGGTCCGAATAATGATGTCGTTCACAACGCTCTCCAGAAAAGTGCTTCAAGGTCTGCCTTGGCCAGGGCGAAGTCACAGCGAGCCGGGACCATGGGCTGTCCCCGGGCCGTTCCTTCGGCGGTGCCGGACAGGAGACGCAGTGCTGGAAGGAGAGTCCTCCCCCTCCGACCTGCACCACCCAATGAGCTCATCCCGTCATCCTCCCGAACCCGGAATGGAGTCACGAATCCGCCGCTCCTCCCGGCGCCGGTCGTGCTCCACCAGAAGCGAGTCGTAGGCCGTCCGCTGGTCAGGTGTGAGGACGCTCTTGATCTCCTCGCGAGTCTCTTCCAGGAGCTCCCTGAGGCGGGGCATGTAGGCCTCCCGGAGATCGGCTTCCAGACGAGCCTGGAGTGAGTCCCTCTCCCCTCGGTAGTGTGCTACGATGGAATCGACCTGTTCCTTCTGGACATCCGTGAGCCCGACCTGCTCCACCAGCAGGCTCCGCTGCCTCCTGGTCCCTTCAGACTCCTCCTCGGCGCCGGCCCGGTCCACCCCAGCTCCCCTGCCTGAAAGCCCACGCCAGCGTGCGTCGGCAACGGCGCCCCGAGCATCCAACCGTCTATCAACGGCGATTCCAAGTACGGACCCCGTGGCCAACACGAGGAAGAGAATCACCACGGTCGTGAGTCGGGTTCTCGTGCCTTTTTCCAGGCTCATGTCAAAAGCCCTCCTCAGCGCCGGCCAGCAGACCGGTTTGGATCCCGTCGTCACCGGAAAGGACCGCCGTCATGGGCCGAACGCTAAAATCCTGATTGAACACCTCCTCCAGGGCCACGACCTGGACCTCCAGCGGAGGTTGGTGCCCCAAGATCAGGATGCCGGCCATGGCCGCCGCCATAAGTGCCATGGGAACCAGAGCCCTTCGCCAGGCGAATACAACGTCCACCACACTGATGTCGCCGGTCATCCGTCGCCGGGCGAGCTCGGCCTGGGCGTCGCCCATTACCCGGCTATGAAACCGGAGCCAGAAGCCCGGGTCTCCCGAGGCAGGATCCAGCGGCTCCAAAGACAGGTGTTCTTCCAGGTCGCTCATCAGACCTCCCCCTTAGGAGGTTGGCCCCGAAGCACCGTCAGCCTTTCCCTCAGGTACTTCCGGGCAAAGTGAAGGTGGGATCTGACCGTTCCGTCGGGGATTCCCAACCTCTCTCCGATCTCTCTATGCTTCCAGCCCTCGAGGTCGTGGAGGAGAAGAACCTCTTTCCTCACCTCCGAAAGCCCCTCAAGGGCCCGTTCGATGTGGTCTCGGATCTCCCAACTGTTCAGATCCCTACCCGGCCCGCCCTGCCCCGGCGAAAGCTCGGGAACGAGATCCTCGGTCTTCCGGATCCGTTCCCTCCGAAGAAGGTTGCGAGCCCGGTTTCGGACAATCGTCAGAAACCACCCGCCGAACCGGTCGGGATCCCGATTGTCCTCCAGCCGTTTGAGAGCGACCAGGAACGACTCCTGTGCCACATCCTCGGCATCTTCAACGTTCCCCGTGACCGAGAGTGCGACCAGGTAAGCGGGACGCTGGTACCTCGTCACCAGGAGCCCGAAGGCTTCCTGCCCCCCCCTCAGGGCGGCCCTGACCAGCTCACCGTCGGTTCGCTCTCTCAATGCACTTTCTCTGACACGGAAGCGTCCCATCTTGTTGAGGGGCAACCCTGCTGGTGTGCCTCGGCGGACATGAGCTCCGACCGTCGAGCGTTCTCAGGTACTACCCCATCCCCAAAAAAACGGCACCCACCCGATGGGCCGAGTGGATGCCTCTCCTTGACAGGGTCGTGAGACCGGGAGGCTTCCAGGGTTCTCCCCGGACTCTATTCTATCCCTTTACCCTTTGGGGTAAAGACCGCCGCTCCCAGGGGATACCATGGGGACGCCTCCTCCTCCGCCACGCCTGAAGAAGGGCCGGGCAGTTGGGACCCGTCTCCCCCGACCGAAGAAGCGTCCCTCTGGGGCGGCTTGGCGGAAGCCAAAGGCGGGGGTCCGGCCCTGCCCGTTGAATCCCTGCCGGGGTCCAATCCCACCCCGGCTTCCGCGAAGCTGTCCTCGAGGCGCACCCCTTCCGCCTCGGCCCTGAAAAGCCCCAGCTTGGCCCCGCCCGGGCCGTCCTTCTCGGACCACAGCCTGGAGGTCCCGGTGCTGTTTGACGGTGAGAATCTCCTGGATGCGGCCGCGGAGTGGTGCGGTGGCTGTGGTGAGCCGACCTCTCAACGCCTGGAACTCCCTGGCACCTTCATCCGCGTCCATTTCGCCGGCCCTGATTCGTTCCCGGAGAGCCTTCATCTCCTCCACCAGAGGGGTCACCTCTCCGTCCACGGTGCCCTTCAACTGCTGAAGCTGGGCCACCTGATCCTCCGACAACCCAAGGCTCTCCTGGTTTTCCAATAGAACATCCAGAGACCGTCCTGCGTTGGGGCCTGCCGCCTGGCCCCTCAATCCGGCACCCCGCTGGGCCTGGAGGGGCACGGCCCCCAGTCCGACTGCCAACGCCAACGCCAAGACCACGCTACCACTCCGCTTCGTCATCGTTCTCACCCTCCTTCGGATGGGGAGTCGCTCAAACCCCATCATCTTGGTTTCGGTTACTTGGGGCCTTCCCGGCCCCCATCCGCGACGGTGGGCACCAGACCCACATTCGCCCCGGCTCTACTTGAATGGATGCCCCAGGGTTGGATTTGTTAAATGACATGGAGAGGGGGCACCCCTCCCTCAGGAGAGGTGCCCCCTCGCACGCGTTGCGGGAAACGGTGGTCAGACGCTCAGGCCGCGCCCTTCCAGCGTCCGTAGGGAAGAGTCGGTGTCGGCTTGACCTTTCCACCCCATATGAACGCCGCGATCCTCGGGCCGTTTCCGTTTCCCGTACCTTCGGCTTTCCGGTCCACTACGACGATCCCTTGAACCGTCTCTTTTCCAACGAACTCCTCCTCAACACCCCTACCTCTTCCCTTGCGCATGATCTCCCTACCCGGTAGCAAATGGGCGAACGCGATAGCACAACCCGACAACGCAAAAACCTCAGTATTATTGCAGCGCACGTGCCGAACCCGGCGGGGGTTGGGAAACCCTTATCTCCCATGCAGTTAACGGGGGGAGGGACGGAGTGGTCTACGGTGGAGGTGTATCCGGGGGAGGACACCGCCCGTGTTCATCCGACACGGAGCGGAGTCCCCTGAGAACGACCCCGGGAATGTGGCTCAGGGGCGGAAACGGGGTTCAGCTCCTGCGGCGTCTCTTTTCCCTCCGGTCGCCTCGAGCGTGGGGCGACGGTTCAGGGGACGGGGAGTTGAACGGACCCGAGACCCACAACAGCTTGAGAAGCTCTTCGTCATCCAACTCCTCCAGGGACGCCCCTTGGATGAGTGCGCGCCGAAGGGGGAGGTCGGGCCGGGCAGCTTTTGCGAACCCCACCTCCATCAGAGGAATCATCCTGAGTGGTAGGACGCCGCTGGTGGAACGCCCCGAGACCTTGGCCACCCAGTCCTCCCCGCTTCTGGGATCCTTCAACTCCCGAACGCCGGCGCTCTTTCCCTCCTCCTCTTGTTCGCTGGCCTCCATGACCACGCGAACCGGGGTCGGACGTCGGTCTCCAGGGCCAACGGGCTCGTTCTCACCCATTCCATTTCCTCCCGTCTCTACGTCCCGATCAACCTTCTGAGAGCACCGAAGCCAGATCCACCGAGGCAACTCGAATACCTGAACCTGGATGAAGTTGCTGGAGAATGCCCTCGAACTCAAGAACAGGGGACCCTCGGCCAGGACGCATCGGACTGGCCCTGTCACGGCGGGCGAGCCTTGAAGCTCCGGGGCTTTGAGGCGTACCTTCTCGACATCCAATTCCTGTCGGGAGAGGGTCACCGACCTCTCTCCTTCCTCCTCAAACGCGAACCCATCCCCTGGAGATCCGGCCATGGCATCCTCTCTGGATCCTCTGTTTCGGCCACAATCCGTCGCCGTGATCGGCGCCAGCAGAAATCCCGGAACCATAGGCTATCAGGTCGTGGACAACCTGGTTCATCACCGATTCCAGGGCGTGGTGTACCCGGTGAACCCCAATGCGAGCGCCATCCACTCAATCCTCGCCTACCCGTCCGTCTCCGACATCCCAGGGTCGGTGGATCTGGCCGTCATCGTGGTTCCCAAAGAGTTGGTGATTGGCGTCGCGGAAGAGTGCGGAACCAAGGGCGTGCGAGCCGTGGTGGTCATCTCGGCCGGTTTCCGAGAGGTAGGAGGAGAGGGGCTCGAGAGGGAGGAGGCCCTCGTTGAGGTCGTCCGCCGACACAAGATGCGCCTGGTGGGTCCAAACTGCATGGGCCTCATGAACACCGTCCCCACCGTGAGCATGAACGCCACCTTCGCCCCCACCATGCCGCCGGCAGGGGCCACAAGCTTTCTGAGCCAATCCGGCGCCATGGGAGTAACGATCCTCGACTACGCTGCCGAGTACGGTGTCGGGATTCACCAGTTCGTCTCCATCGGAAACAAGCCCGACGTGAGCAGCAACGACCTCATCGAGTACTGGGAGAACGATCCAGGCACTCGGGTCATCCTCATGTACCTGGAGAGTTTTGGTAACCCCCGACATTTCACCCCAATTGCCCGGAGAGTCTCTCGGAAGAAGCCCATTGCAGTGGTGAAGGCCGGACGTACGGAAGCCGGAGCCAGGGCGGCTTCTTCCCACACCGGGGCCCTGGCCGGCGCGGACCTGGCCATCGACGCCCTCCTGGCTCAGTGCGGGGTCCTCCGGGCCGAGTCGGTAGAGGAGCTGTTCGACATGGCCATGGCCTTCGAGCACCTCCCCGAACCCGCCGGAAACCGCGTGGCCATCGTCACCAACGCAGGAGGCCCGGGGATCATCATAGCGGATGCGTGCGAGTCCCTCGGGCTCGAGGTCGTCGAGCTCTCCGAGAAGACCCAGGCGGGGCTGAGGGAAGTATTTCCCGCAGAAGCTTCGGTTCGAAATCCGGTGGATATGATCGCCTCGGCCACTGGAAAGAGCTATGAAGTCGCCCTCAAGATCGTTCTGGACGATCCCGCCGTTGACGCGGCTATCGCCGCGTTCGTCCCGCCGCTGGGGATCAGCCAGATCGACATCGCCTCCAGCATCGTGTCCGCAGTTGAGAATCGGACCGAAAAGCCCGTCTTGGCCGTGCTCATGGGGAGGGAGGGTCTCCCGGAGGGGAGGGCAGAATTGAAGGACGCGGGGATACCGGCCTACATCTTCCCGGAATCCGCAGCCAGGGCGCTGGCGGCCATGCACCGGCACCGGAGGTGGACGGAGCGTCCCGTCGAAGATCCGGAGCGCTTCCCGGTAGACCGGAGGGCAGTGGAGCTGATCCTGGATCGAGTCCAAGCAACCCGCCGCGCCCAGCTCACCGAAGTTGAGGCGCTCAAGGTATTCCGCGCATATGGGGTCCCCACCATCCCTTATCGGGTAGCCCACTCTCTGGAAGAGGCGTTGGAGGCCGCAAAGGAGTTGGGCTACCCGGTCGTGGTCAAGCTTCTCTCCCCCGATGTGGTCCACAAAACGGACACGGGAGGGGTTCGCGTGGACCTACGGTCGGCCGCCGAGGTCGCTGACGCCTATCGATCCATCCTCCAGTCCGTGCGGGAGCATCATCCGGAAGCCCGGATGAAGGGCGTCCTCGTCGAGAGTTACCTGAAAGGGGGGAGGGAGGTCATCGTCGGAATGTCGACCGACCCCCGCTTCGGTCCGATCCTCATGTTCGGTCTGGGGGGAGTGTATGTGGAAGCTCTCAAGGACGTAGCCTTCCGAGTCCAGCCAGTGACCCGACTCGATGCGGAGGAGATGATCCGCTCCATTCGAAGCTTCCCTCTCCTGGAGGGAGTGAGGGGGGAGCCCGGTGCCGACCTCGGGACTCTGGTGGAAGTTGTCCAGAGGATTTCTCAACTGGTCGGTGATCATGACCGAATCCTGGAGTTGGATATCAATCCCTTCCTCTCTTTCACCGACGGCGGGGTGGCAGTGGACGCCCGAGTCACCATTGCCCCGGGCAACTCCGTTTACCCCGACCCGGAAGGCCGATAGATTCATGCGGTCCACTCTCGGCCACAGGATAGGTGAATGACCCAGGAGGAAGACAAGAACGGCTCGGGCCTGCGGGAGTTTTCCCAACTCCTCCGGATCCAGGAACGCCTTCTCGGGATGCTCCAGGAGGTCGTGGACGAGTTGGGCGCCCCCACAACCCTCACGCTCCTGAGGGAACTCCGGCGCAGAACCGGCAGCACGGCCCCGGAGAGTTTCGGCCGGGTCACGAGCTCGGTGGAGGGCGCAATCCGGGAGCTGAAGGTATTCGAGTCCGAGATCCAGAAGGAGCTGCTCACGGATCCCAGCGAGATCTCGGTCGAGGGGGTTTCCAACCTCCCCGCTCCACTAGCCAGGTTTCTCGCGGAGCGGACCCAGAACCCGCGGTTTTCCTATGGGGTCCACCAGGACTCGGTGAGAGGTTGGGTGATCTCATGGAAGGAGTACACGGAGCAGGGGATCGTTCGGGGGTACGGTCAGTTCTACGAGCGGCCCTACGCCTGGTTGGACGAGTGACCCGGATCCTCGGCCGAAAAAGGAGAACGGCGCTCCGCGGAGGGGCGCCGTTGTCGTTTTCTGGTTTGGCCCCTCCCCCTACCCGGCCACCCCCGGACCGAACTTGAGGAAAGCCACGGTCTCTTCCCCGTAGAACATGCCGATGTACTTGGCCTGAACAGGGGTGACCCTCCGGACCGCCCACACCAGGTGAACGTGGTTCGGCTCTCCGGGGGAGGAGAGGATCCTCATCCCGGCTTCCTCCGGAAGGCGATCTCCCTTCCTGTTGTTGCAGGGGGAGCAGCTGGTGACGACATTCTTCCAGCCGTTTCCACCACCCCGGGAGACGGGAAGGATGTGATCCCGAGTCAGGAACTGCCGACCCCTCAGCTCACTTCGGTGTCGGCCGCAGTACTGGCAGGAGTAGTCGTCACGGGCGAACAAAAACGTGTTCGTGACCTGCCGTCGAAATCTCCGGGGAACATGGACGAAGCGTACCAGGCGGATCACCAGCGGGCAGGGGACCTCGTCTCTTTCCGAGCGGAACGCTCGGTCCCCGTCCACTTCCAGGATCTCCGCTTTCCCATCCAGAACCAGCCGGACAGCCCTCCGAGCCGGGACGATGGTCAGAGGCTCGAAGGATGCGTTCAGCGCCAGGCATCCCATGCTGCTGCTCGGACTCCTCTCGAATCGGGGACCCCTTCGGAGCCCACCGAGTTGTTCCCTCTATTTGGAACCCCACAAACCGTCCAGGGAGCCCCCGTGCTGCTCGAGAGAGTCACACTCCCGAACCGGGAACCAATGTCCGGATATTATTGGAGGGGCGGGGCAGAGGCAATCCTGGGGGTCCCGTAACGGACCACCCCTGGGGCGGGGTCCAAATACGATATCTGACGTCGCTCAGGAGAGAAGACCCCAAGATCTTGTAGGTATGCGATCAAACATGGGTGGAGCAGGCCGGAGTCTCGATGTGGTATCAGCCGTCAAAGAAGGGCCGTGGGATCCCGATCGATGTGCATTCGGACGTCCCTCCCTCGGACCCGGAACTCGTCGCTCAAAGCGGAAAGGGCGGAGCCAAGGTCCCGAGCCACCGGGGACCGAACGATGAAATGCCAGCGCCAACGTCCGTGGAGCTTCTCGATGGGCGACGGGGCCGGGCCCACCATTTCCACTGCCTGGTCGCCCACGGAGAGATGAGCTCGGAGCCAATTCGCAGCCCTCTCCGCCTCCCCCGCGGCCGCTTTCGGGTCCGGACTGCTCACCACCACGTTGGCCAGGCGGACATGGGGAGGGTAGCACGGCGAGGTCCGTTCATTCAACTCGCGTTCGGCGAAGGATACGAAATCATGCTCCAACGCGGCCTTCACAGAGTAGTGATCAGGTAGAGAAGTCTGGATCAGGACCTCACCGCCGAGGGAGCCTCTTCCGGTGCGCCCGGCCACCTGGCTGAGGAGTTGGAAGGTCCGCTCGCTGGCTCGAAAGTCCGGCAGGTGAATACCGACGTCCGCATTCACCACCCCCACCAGCGTTACTCGAGGAAAATCC
>JBDHCH010000101.1:0-13362 GCA_039592115.1 Gemmatimonadota bacterium
CTCTTCTGATCGGGATCAGGCAGGCTGCGGCCCCCGCCGCGAGAAACATGCTCCCCACGGCCGCGAGCGTGAGAGGATCCGCTGGGGCTACTCCGAATATCATGCTCCTGAGGAGGACCCCTACGACCATCGAGCTCACAAGTCCGGTGACCAGGCCGAACACCACTACACGCATCCCGGTGCGGAATATCAGCGAAGCCACTTCCCCTCGTTGGGCCCCCAGAGCGGTCCTGATTCCGATCTCCTTCCAGCGTCGGACCACCATTCTCGAAGTCACCCCGTACGTACCGATGATGGCCAGAAGAAGGGCCAATCCAGCATACGAGAAGAGCAGGACGGTCGTGACCCGTTCGCGGGAGGCAGATGCTTCGACCAGGGCCTCGAGCGTGGTTTCGTTGAAGAGGGTCAGATCCGGATGGATCTCCGCGACCGCCTCCCGAATGGCTGGACCGAGAGCAGTCGGGGAAGAAGACCCCCGGGCAAGGATGGTTGGGCTCCTGAGGTATTGTTGCGCCAAGGGGTAGTAGGTGAGCGGTTCTACGCCCCGGCGAAGGCTGGAATAGAAGTGGTTTCCGACTACGCCTACCACCCGGAAGACCTGGCCGTCCCACCAGCGCACGGTCCTGCCCAGTGGATTCACGTCCGGCCAGTACCGGCGAACCAGGGCCTCGTTCACGACCACGACGCCCTCGCTCCCGAGGACGTCTCCCTTTGTGATGCCCCGACCCTGCAGGACTTCGATTCCCATCATCTCGAAGAACCCCGGGTCCACGTAGTTCTCCGAAGCCCGGGCCCGCTCTCCCTCACCCGGATCGTATCCTTCGAACTCCATAATCCCTCCCCAGGTAACACCAGAGAGGGGGACTACCTTGGCCAGGCTGGCATCCTCGACACCGGGAACCGCTTGGATCCTCTCCAGAACCCTCTCGTAAAGAGCAGCCCCTGCTTCCGGACTCAGCGGAAGACGCTCGTTGTCCACCGTGAGCGCCAGGGTGTTCCTGTATTCCAACCCGAACTCCTGGTCTTGAAGACCCAGGAAGGAGCGAAACATCAGGCCGGCCCCCACTAGCAGCACGATGGACACAGCCACCTGAGCCGTGACCAGCAGGTTGGGCAGCGAAATGAGACCACTCCGACGAGCGGGCACCCGAACACCCGGACGAAGAAGATGGCCCACGCGTTCAGGCCGGTATCGGAGTGCCGTCACACCTCCGATTACCAGGCTACAGCCGGCCACCAGCCCCAAGGTGAACAAGAACACCCGGGGGTCCGGCGACAGATCGGCGGCCGAGGCGGATAAGCGCATTCCCCGGGCCATCATCCCGAAAAGCAGGTCCGAGAACCATAATGAAAGGAGGAAGGCACCCAGGCCGCCGATGCCTGCCACGAGGGTCGCCTCCAGGATGAACTGTCTGGCCAATGCGGACCGACCGGCCCCGAGAGCGGTTCGGACGGAGATCTCGGCTCTTCTCTCATCAAGCCGCCCCAGGAAGAGACTGGTCACGTTCACGCACACCACCACGACCACCAGGCCCACCGCGAAGAGGAGTATCCTCAGGTAGGAGACGGTGCGCTCCCTCAGCGGCAGGATGATTGCAGCCTCTTTGATGGGACGAAGACTGATGGAGTCCTCCTTCAGACCTTCAGAGAGGAGCGGGGACGATTTCACGATGGCGTCCAGGCGTGGCTTGGCGATTTCCGGCGCCACCCCGGGCTTCAACCGTCCGAGAATGTTCACCCAGTGCCAGTCAGCCCGGGTCACGATGTCGAATTCTGCATCCGGGGGCTCCACAGCCCTTCGCATGACCGCTGGGATCCAGAGATCCGTGCTGCTCCGGTGACTAGTGCCGAGGAACCCCTCAGGAGCGACTCCGACGATCTCATAAGTGGTACCACTAAGATCGATCTCCCGGCCTACCACCCCCTGTTCCTCCCCGAACTGCCTCTGCCAGAAGGACCAACTGAGTACGGTTACCGGATTCCCGCCGGCGACAAGATTATCGCGGGGCAGGAGCGGCCTGCCCATAACGGGAGCCACGCCCAGGACTGAGAAATACTCTCCGCTCACCATTCCCACGCTCACCTGCGTGGCATTGGCGCCCTCCCTCAGGAAGACCGGTTTGTCGGCTCCCTCTCCGTACCAGGTTTCGTCATAGGCTGCCAGGTCCATGAAGGAGGCGCACTCCTCCTGGAGACCGAGAAAATTCGGGTAGGAGTGATTCCCGAAGTCCCCTTGCATCAGACCCACGATTCGCTCCGGATCCTGAAACGGTTGCGGCCGGAGGAGCAGGGCGTTGGCGATGCTGAAGATGGCCGTGGCGGCTCCCAGGCCCAGGGCGAGGCAGGACACCGTGAGGGCCAGGAATCCGCGAGCCCGCAGGAGCGTCCTGGCGGAGATTCCCACTTCCCGAGAGAGGTCCATGAGCTGGGATGTATGCAGTCCTCGGCCCGGCGTCTTTCCGCCGGGCCGTCTTTGTGGTACCCCCGTCCGGGCCTCCGTCCGGGATGTCAGGATCCGCACGATGAAGATGATGGCCTGTTTCCGGAACCAGGCGTCGGCGGCCTCAGGCCCCAGCCTCGCAGCCTTGACCACCCGAAGTTCATCCAACTCGGCGAGGACATGTTCCCGGTCGGGGCGGGGAAGAAGGAGCCGAAGGGCTATGACCACGAGTCTTCTCACTGGTCTCCCTCCAAAACCGGCTCCAGGCCGTCCCAGAGGCGCAGGAATCCGCCTCTTGCCTCACGTAGGCGGGAAATTCCCAATGCGGTAACGGAAAAATACCTGCGCTCTCTTCCCCCATCTGCTGGCGGTGCGTTCCGGAGCTCCGATTTCAAAAAGCCTTTTGACTCCAGGCGTCGAAGTGCAATGTAGACGGCTGCTGGGGCGACCTCCCGGCCCGTGCACTCCTCCAACTCCAGAACGATGGGGACGCTGTACCCCTCAGCCCCTTGTCGAAGCAGCGCCAGAAGGACATGGTGCTCCAGTTCTCCCAACAGATCCTTTGCCATGAAGTCTTCCCGAACGGGTGCCAGACTGAGCCATGACTAGCGAGATTAGTGTTTCCATGCCAGGATATGACCCCTAACGAGATTAGTCAATGGTTCTCGCTCGATCCTCCAATCGGGAGCGATGAACCAACGCTTCTTGAAACTCAAAATAGGTACAATACGTACGGGTACTATCCGTACCTTTATGTAGGAGCACGTTTCCATGGCCGATGATCAGCTCTCCACAGTCGAATCCTGGCTTCCGTTGAAACCGGTGGTACATCACATTCTCATTTCCCTCGCCGAGCGGGAGTCCCATGCGTACGGCGTGGTTCAAGCGGTTCGCGAGCGATCGTCTGGCCGGATTCTCCTGGAGACGGGCCCGCTCTACCGTCACTTGAGGAAGCTGATGGACGGGGGATTGATCGAGGAATCCGAAAACCGACCCCCGGATGATGATCCCCGCCGCGGAGCCTACTATGCCTTGACAACACTCGGTCGAGAGGTGGTTTCGGCCGAGAGCCATCGACTGGAAGGACTGGTGTCCCTTACGAGAGAGCTCGGGTTGATGTCGAGTGGGGGTACGACATGACAAGGGGCAGCCGCACCTCAAAGGAGCCGCTTTCACAACGGCTATTCCGATGGTCACTCCTGGCGTATCCGAGGAGCTGCCGCGAGCAGGACACGAACGGGATGCACCAGGTGTTCGCCAATCAAATGCGGGACGCTCATGACCGCGGGATGATCGTTTCTTCCTTCTTCCTGCTCCGCACGTTGCTGCACTCAGTCTGGTTTGGGTTGGGCGAGCATATCTCATATGCTCGACTGAAGCGCTCCGGTCCAAGACGAAGCCAAAGGCCTAGCTCGATGTGGGGAGGAGGGGATTGGATCCGACTGTTTGGGCAGGAATCCCGTCAGGCACTCCGCCGATTGGCACGGAGACCCTCGCTCGCGGTGGCAGTTGTCCTTTCATTGGGCCTTGGAATAGGCGCGAGCACCGCGGTGTTCAGCCTGGTTCATGGAGTTCTTCTCGATCCTCTGCCTTTCCCGGAGCCGGAGCGTTTGGTGGGGGTGTGGCATACTGATCCTGTCACACCCGAGTGGGGACACGCCCATATCAGCTACCTGTTCTACCGGGAACACAACCGATTCTTCGATGACCTGGGTGCCTACCGCACCAGTTTGGCCAACGTGATCGATGGTGACTCCCCCGAGGAACTTGCGGCAACGATTGTCTCAGCGTCGACTCTCGCGGTGCTTGGAGTGACACCGCAGTTGGGGAGGGGGTTTCTCGAAGAGGAGGAATATCCGGGTGCCGAGCCCACGGTGGTTCTCAGCCACGGGCTGTGGACCCGGGGTTACGGAGCCGACCGAGGAGTCATAGGGCGGACGGTACGGGTCGATGGCGAGAGTCGTACCGTGATCGGTGTGATGCCTCCCGAGTTCCAGTTCCCGGATTCCGAGACGCAACTGTGGTTACCCATGGAGATTGATCGCGCACGCCCGGATCGTTCGTATTGGAACTGCAATGTTATCGGACGTCTGTCGCCCGGAATCGATCTGGCCCAAGCCCGGATAGGGATGACGGCCCTTGTCCGACGACTCCCCGAAGCGTATCCCGATCCCGAAAGCGTGACGAGTACCTTCGAAGAGTTGCGACTGTCAGCGTTGGTCCGCCCATACAGGGACGATGTGGTAGGTGACATCTCTCTGTCTCTCTGGATCCTTTTTGGGAGTGTGGGCTGCGTCTTGATGATTGCATGCGCCAACTCGACCAATCTTTTTTTGGTCAGCGCTGAGGAGCGGCTGCAGGAGGTCGCACTTCGCACGGCTTTGGGGGCCAGCCGGGCAGCCCTGCTCCTCAACTTCCTGACCGAGAGTGCGATTCTCTCCCTCGCGGGAGGCACACTCGGGTTAGTCCTGGCTGCGGTTTCCACCCCAGCGATCTTGGCGCTCACTCCCCATCAATTCCCCCGGCTGGATGGTGTCGGAATCAGCGGTCCCGTTCTCCTCTTCGCCCTGGGGGTATCGCTCTTCGGTAGTCTTGTGCTCGGATTGATCCCAGCCCTACACCGTGTTCGAGGTCCTGCGAGCACGCTTCAGGGAAGTGGGTATCGCGTCACAGGAGGGCTCAGGCGCACGTACGTACGCAACGGGCTGGCGGTGGCTCAATTGGGTCTCGCTCTGGTCCTGATGGCGGGCTCAGGGTTAATGGTGCGCACCTTCCAGAAGCTACACAGCATCGAACCTGGGTTCGAGTCGGAAGGAGTTCTGACCTTTCGACTACGTGCCCCGAAGGGTACATACCCGACGAATGAAGAGACGGTGTCTCTCTACAATGAAATTATCGAAAGGGTACGTGACGTCCCTGAAGTCCTGACTGCAGGCGGAATTTCCGGACTCCCCCTCGCCGCCGGGGGTGACTTCTTGGGTCACAGCTTCGAGGATTTCCCACCAGGTCCGAACGACCACATCACCAACTACGTCACTCTGTTTGTCCTACCGGGGTATCTTGAGGCGCTACGGATTCCGTTGGTCGCTGGGCGGACCTTCGATCATTCCGACCTCGATGGCCATAGCATGGCTGTCATGGTCAGCGCACCACTGGCTGCGCGCCTCTGGCCAGACCAGAACCCGATCGGGAAACGGCTTACCCCTGCGCGGTACGAAGAAACTGGCACTTGGTACGAGATCGTCGGTGTTGTTGGCTCTGTTCGCCACGAAAACATCAAGAAGCCCCCAACAGAGGTCATCTACTATCCGCTGAGACCACTAGATTTCTCCTCAAACACCGAGCCACTCTTCTCTGAAGCTCTGAGCATTGCCGTCCGTGGCCGTGTTTCTCCTAGTGACCTCACCGGATCCGTGAGCAGAGCCGTATGGTCGGTCGATCCGAACCTACCGATCACGCGTATACGCACCATGTCGGATATCCTTGGCCAAGCCGGCGCGCGGACGTCATTCAGCATGGTGCTTCTCTCCGTCGCGGCTGGTATTGCCCTCGCTCTGGGACTCATGGGGTTGTACGGGGTCATCTCTTTCACGGTGAGTCAACGAACACGGGAGATCGGAGTTCGCATGGCCATGGGGGCTGATCAGAGGAGTGTGAACCAGTTGGTTCTGGGGCAAGCACTGCGACTTGCCGGCGCGGGCTTGCTTCTTGGCCTGGTGAGCACCTTTGCTCTGGCTCGCTTGCTCGAATCCCAGTTGTTCGATGTGGAATCAGCCGATCCCTATACTCTGACGATCGTTTCGTTCCTTCTTCTCGCCACTGCGTTGGCGGCCAGCTATCTGCCAGCTCGACGAGCCGCCCGAGTGGATCCTTTGGACGCAATGGCAGAGTCGTAACAGAGACCTTTCACGTCCATCTCATCACCCGTGTCGTCTCGCAGGCGTGCTGCTGCATGCCTGCGGATGTGGGTACATCCTGAGGGTTCGCCGCCACAACTGAGCAATCTTGGGCCGCCGCTAACACCGAGGTCGGCCTCGACTGTATGATCCTGAACACGATGACCAATCTCGGGCGTGCCCGATAGCTACCGCGTGGTATGGCATCCGCGTGGGGAAGGGGGGGGGGCTCTGCTCAGCTCCGAGCCATGCACCAACGCCCCTCATACGCGCTCCTCCGGGCGCTCCCGGTTCAGGGGAGAGTATTGTTGGGCGAGAATCAGAGCCGGGAGGGATCAGAACTCAGCTAGTGCTCCAAATCATCCTCATACCTCTCCAGCAGGGCCCGGAAGCGGGGATGGTCGCGGATGGGATCAAGGAGTGGATCTAGCCTCAGCGTGTGGACGCTGACGGGCGAATCGCTTGCCATTACGGTCTCCAAGTGGACGAGGGCTTGGTCGGCGAGGCCAGCCTGGGCCAGAACCCTGGCCGCAGCTTCGATCGTCCTAAGTCTGGAAAGCGCATCCCCCTCTTCTTGCCTTAACCTCACGGCATCTGCCGCCCTGTTTCCTGCATCATCCCGCCGGCCCAATCCGGCATACACATACCCCAGGGCAACAAGAACGCGTTCATCGTTGGGGCGTTCCGGGACTAGAGGTTCCAGCAACACACGGGCCGAATCAAAAGCTGCCTGGGCAGCGGACTGGTCCCCGCGGAGCCGGTGTGCCCACCCTGCGTAGACCGGCTTCGGGAGATAGGCCACTTGAGTTTCGAAGACCGGTGCCGGGATGGCTTCAAGGAGGCGAAGCAGACCGTCGGAATCTCTTTCCCAGAGCGCCAGGTTGATTCTGGCAAGATCGATCTCCGGGAGATTGCGGTCCCTGGGAAGATCGGTAATGACCGCCCGGAGAGTGTCGAGCTGTCCCTGCCAGTGGAGATAAGTAAGGCCTTTCTGGATAGAGGCATCGTAAAGATCGGGCGCGAGAGTCGACGCCCGGTCATATGCCCTCACTGCATCGGCATAACGTCGAGTAAACCCAAAGCTATGGCCTCCCAGGTCGTAGAAGAGATTCGCGTCACGTGGGTTTAGCCTGGACGCATCCTCAAAAGCCGAAAATACCTCGGGCCAATTCCCCAGGCGGCGGTGAGTGTACCCGATGCGCGATACGATCTCGGCGTCATTGGGCAGCCCCTCCAGAGCCGTTTCATACTCCTCCAGCGCTTCCCGGAAGTTGCCTCTGACGTAATGCATCCAACCTATAGCAGCATGGGCCAGGGGCAGATCCGGTTGGAGACGGAGCGCTTCCTCTGCCTCTGCCCTTTGGGCCTCGAAGCGCTCAGGAGACGGATCGAATCTCTCCCATAACATTGAACCGTGGACCCAAGAGAGTGATGCGCGGGCGTGTGCGAACTCCGGATCCAGTGCAATGGCTTGCTCAAAAAGGGCTTCTGCCGCCCTGAAATCGTCTTGATGATAACCCGGGCGAGCAGCGTACCCGCGTCCCTGGAGATAAAAGTCGTACGCCTCCAGGTTGGTGGTCCCGATCCGCCCAAGTTCCGCTTGCTCTTCGGGGGTTACGGTGGCGCGGAGAGTATCGGCGATGGCCTGGGCGACTTCGGTCTGGATGGACAGCAGGTTGGCCACCGACAGGAAGCGGTCGAAAGAGGCTGCCCACGTATGGTCATCCGTCTGAGCATCAATGAGCTGCACGTTGAGTCGCACCGAGTCACCGGCTCTTAATAGACCCCCCTCGAGGATGTAGCGCACACCCAGTTCCGCTGCGATTTCACCCGCCGTCATGGGAGCATCGCGAAACTGCATTACCGACTGTCGAGATATGACTCGGAGGCCCCGAATCTTCGACATCCGGGTCAGGATCTCACCGTGAATGCCATCGGTGAAGTATGTGTCCTCCTCGTTCCCGCTTCGATTGACCCAAGGAAGCGCGGCAACAGAAGGACGGTCGGCGGAGAGGGCCGCGGAAGAACTGAGCCCCGGCAGGTCCCGAGATCCCGGGGAGCCATCCGAGGAGAAAAGCGAGAGTGCCGCCGCGGCGATTACCAGGAGAACAGTGATCAACAAAATTTCCGTTCTCCGCACGCGCTGTCGCCCTTTTTCTCCGTGGTACCACGCCACCACGAGGGTCACGAAAAGGCCGACGAACGAAAGGAGACCGATGCTCTGAGGGATCAGGGGAGACCAGGAGAATCGCTCAGCAGCGAACCCAGCAACCTGGAGGACCACCCAGGCTCCGGCCAAGTAAAGCAGGCCCCACTGAATAAGGGCCCGGTCCCTGATCCGCTGAAGGAAGGCCTCGCCAATCCCGACAGAAGGGCCTGGCAACGGCGTACCAACCTCACCCAAGATCTGGTCTTCGACAGGCCAGAACTCTCCCTCCCCTCCCCTCTCTGCCTTCGCCCGAACCTCGCCTTCGGTCGGAAGGGTGATCCCCTCGTTTGAAATGGCGAATATCTTGAGGCGGTATTCGACTTTCCTTAACCGCACGACTCCCACGGAAACAGCTGATAGGGACGGGTGGTTCTTGATCTCGTCAAACACCTTGCCGGACACCATGACGCCGCCAGGAGCGGAGAGGCCCTCGATCCTGGATGCGATGTTCACGCCATCCCCGAAAACACCGTCAGCGTCATGGACGATGTCGCCGATGTGTATCCCGATCCGGAGCGGAATCAGGGACTCTCCGGCCAACTCCAGCTGCACTTCGACCGCACACTGTACGGCCTCGACAGCACTGGCAAAGATGGACAGCGTGCCATCACCGTAGTATTGGAGGACCTCTCCGTGATGTCGTTGCACCGCAGAGGAAAGAACGGCCCGATGCCTGTCTCTTTGAGTGCGGGCATCGGCCTCATCCCCCTGCATAAGGGCCGTGTAACCAACCATGTCCGCGAACATGATGGCAACGAGTTGCCGAGTCCGCTTCTCACTCATGGAAAGCAGATCCTAGGAAGAATGCGGCCAGAATCTGTTCTGTCATGCGGGACCCCTTCGCCGACTAGGGTCGGAAAGGAATGACGGGAACACGGAAGCCACGTACATGACTTCGCGAGAGGAGGCCGCGGGCTCGAGCCCGGTGAGCCACACAGGGGCAAGATTGGTTGAGGTCAGGGGAGGGGCAAGAACTTCATCCGGGCGGGTTGAGATCCCAAAACTCAATGAATCATCAAAGAGCATGAGTCGGAACATGCTCGCAATTGAGCCCTGGCAGGCTGCTCATGAGGGGGATACCGGGTGTGCAGGTTACGCGGCCGACCCCCTGTTTTGGTAGTTATCCCGTGAAGCTTGCGTTGATCGGGGTTAGGTGATGAGAGCCTGAAAAGCGTGAAGTCGGTAGTTCGAGTCTACGCAGGCCCATTCCTCCAAAGCCGTTCCCCTGGGCACCGGCACGCTTCTCAGCGCGGAAAACGATTCCGAAGCGTTGGCTCTTGAAAGCAGGTTGCTTCCCGTCCGCAACGGAGGCAGCCAATCCTCCTTCCCCTGCCGTAGCCGCTCGGTTCAACAATGGAACAGAAAGGGCACGTATCACTTTGCCCGAAATGCATCCACAGGATCCACTCTCAGAGCCCGCCAGGCTGGCAGTAGGCAGGCGCCCAGCGATACCAGAAGGAAGAAGCCGGTCACGCCAGCGAAGGTTGCAGGATCTGTGACGCTGACCTGGAAGAGCAATCCCTCCAAGAGGCGGGTGGCGCCCATGGCTGTCCCCATTCCAAGGAGCGAGCCGACGCCCACTAGCAAGATCCCCCGATTGACGATGAGCCGCAGGACGTTCCCTCCGCTGGCTCCCAACGCGACACGAATCCCGATCTCATGCAACTTCTGGGTGACGAAGAAGGCCAGCACCCCATACAAACCCAGCGCCGCCAGGGCGAAAGCCACGGAGGCGAACAGACCGATGATGGCGGTGACGTAGCGGGCAGTCGAGATGGAGTTGCTAACAGCAGCCTCCATGCTCTGGGCCTCGCTAAGCATGACGTCACGGTCCAGCGCCCATACTTGCTCCTGAACGGGCCGGATGAGGTTGTCTGGATCCACGGCAGTAGCCACCGCCAGGCGCATGGTTCCCCTCGGCCTTTGGCCTTGGGTGAAGAACACCGCCGGCCTAACCCCACCGGACAAGGAGGTGAGTTGATGGTTCTCTACCACACCTACCACGGTGAAGATGCTCGGCTCATCGCCAAACATATCCACTGCCACCAGACGGCCCACGGCGCTCTCGTCTTCGAAGATGAGTTCGGCGGCCCTCCGGGTCAGGACGATGACGGGGGTTGAATCGGCTCCGTCGGTCTCCTCCAGGACCCGCCCTTCCACGAGTGGAATCCCCATCGACTCGAAGTACCCGGGCAGGATGGTGCGCTGGTCCGCCGTGCTAGCGTCCCGTCGAGTGACAGGCGGCTCCTCGACCGACCAGAATGCTGCGTTCCCCCAGATCTGGAGGATGGGCAACCGGCTGACCAAGCCCACCGACTGGACTCCAGGTAGCGCCTGGATGCCATCCTTCAGGGACTCGAAGAACTGGGTCTGAAGCTCGGCTTCGGAATACTCGTCTGACGGGAGGGAGACCGTGGCCGTGAGGACGTTCTCCACCCGAAAACCTGGATCTACGCCGCTCATTCTGGCGTAACTCTTGAGGAGGAGGCCTGAGCCCACCAGGAGGATCAGTGAGAGGGCGACTTGAAGGACCACCAACCCGCTTCGGTACCGGATCCCGCTCCCGGAGGTGGATCCCCGGGGACCCTCTTTTAGATCCTCGGCGAGGTTCGGCCGTGATGCTACGAAAGAGGGGAAGACGCCGAAGAGGAGGACCGTAGCCAGTGACACGGCGATGGCGATGCCCAGCATGGTGGCGCTGAGCCCTGCTTCACCGACCCCCAGGAGATCCATGGAGAGGAAGCCCAGGATGGCATCCTGGAGCCATACGGCCATGGCGACTCCCATCCCTCCGGCGGCCAGCGCCAGGATCATGCACTCCGCTAGTAGGTGGCGGGCGAGACGTGACCCACTGGCCCCCAGAGAGGCCCGGACGGCCAGCTCCGAGGCCCGGGTGGAGCCCCGGGCCATGAGGAGACTGGCCACATTGCTGCAGGCGATGAGGAGCACCAAGACGATGGCCCCTACCAGAACCATGAGAGACTGTCGGTATCCCTCCACCAGCGCTTCGTGAAGGGTGTCGAGCTGGAGGGCCCTGTTCCGGTTGGTGTCAGGGTAGGCTCCCTGGAGCTGCGTCGAGATGACATCGATTTCCGAACGGGCGGCGTCCAGTGAGACGTCTGGAGCCAAACGCCCTACCATGATCCAGTTGGTGTAACGACGGTTGAGAGGGCCGGAAGCGCCCGACCAAGGGGGTTCCCAGATATCCACGTCGAAGTAGAAGCGAAAACCGGCTGGCATAACGCCCATCACGACCGCCGGAGACCCATCGACGATGAGGGTCTGGCCCAGCACGTCCTGGGATCCTCCGAACCAGCGCTGCCAGAAGGAATGGCTGATTACCACTTCTCCGACTCCCCCCTCGGGACGCTCCTCGATGGTGAAGGTGCGGCCCAACGCGGGAGGCACCCCCAGGGTCTCGAAGAGGTTGCCAGTGACGTCGGTGAGTCGGGCCTGTTCCGGCTCGTCCGCTCCGGTGATAGTGACCAAACCGGAGCCCCCACCTATGGCGGCCAGCGATTCCAGGGACGCTGCCTGGTCCCGATAGTCCTCGTAGTCAGGGAGGGTCGCCAAGGGGTTCACATTCCCGTTGTATGTGCCCCGGCCCAGAACCAGTCGATCCGGCTCCGAGTATGGAAGCGCCCTTCCCATGGCCGTGTTCAGGATGGAAAACATGGCCGTGGTGGCTCCTATGCCCAGAGAGAGGGTGAGGAGGGCCACCACCGTGAATCCCGGCGTTCGCCGGAGGGCGCGTATGGCGAAGCGAACGTCCAGCTTCAGGTCGGATAGCGTGGTTCCAGTGCGTTTTGCTCCTTCCTCTCGTCGTTCGGCCGCAGCTGCTTGGATCACGTCGATGACGCTGTTGATCCAGAAGCGAATCACTCCCAATCGGCCCCGGCGGGCCCGGACCTCCCTGGAACGGGTGCTGAAATGATCGGCGATGTCGCCACCGAAGCGCTCCCGGAAATTCCTTGGGAAGACTCTGAGGAGGGAACGACCCAAGCGGGTGAAGAGGCTTCTCATGGCCGTCCCCCCTCCAGCCCTATGGCGTCGTCGGCCCACAGCAGCAGCGCCCGAAGCCGCTGGGCTTCCTCGGCGGTGCGCGCCTTCCCTCTGGGGGTGAGTATGTAGCTGCGGCGTTTCCTGCCGGTTTCGGGTTGAGGGTCGCCTCCGCCATCCCCCTCAACGATGAGGCCCCGGGCAAGAAGTTGGTTGATGGACCTGTACAGCGTACCCGGCCCCAGTTCCACCGCGCCATCGGTGCGGCACTCGATCTTCTGCATGATCCCATATCCGTGGCAGCTACTCTCGGCCAGGGTCAGGAGGATCCGGAATTGGGATGGGGTAAGGGCCTCGTCGGAGGTTGCAGCGTTGGGCCCAGGCGAATCCGACGACCTGGTCTTCATGGTATAGTATCCAGGATAGATAGGTCCAGTATGGATATATCCAAGCTCGGTATGTGATGAGACATGTCCAGCGGAGGTAGGGTTGGAATACATCCTTTTCCGGCGTCAGCGCATGGCTCATAGCCTCTGACCAGACAGCCGGTTTCGGCGGGCCCCTTGGGCCCCCACCAGGGACCCCAAACTCGACGCAACTGACCATATCTCAGGAGCTCTCCAAAGAAGGGCCGATCACCGAGTGCCATAACTCACAATAACTTAGGAGACCTCCCGAACTCTCAGCGAATGTGCTTTTCTTATCTCTTAATCTGTAGGTCTGAGGTAGTCTGAGTTCCGGTGAGACCGGCTCAGGCGTTTCCACGTTCCGTCGGGTACCTGTCGGTCGGCAACGGTTCTCCTCATGAAGGTTCGGGA
>JBDHCH010000102.1:0-13885 GCA_039592115.1 Gemmatimonadota bacterium
GTAGAACCCGAGGTCCTTACCGGACCGGAGCTTGGACAGATATATGATCTGCCCGGTGTGCATGGAAAAATGCTCCACGACATGGTACAGGGCCCGAAGTACCGTGACTGGGAGTCCCTGGATGATCAGGGGATCCGCGAGGCGGCCTTCGGGCAGGGCGGCCAACACTTCGTCCACCTCTTTCAGCGCGTCGCCGAGATGATCGAGGAGCTGTTCAGTCGTCCCGCCGCTCCTCCGGTCGAATTCAGCCTGCCGTTCCCGCAGGTCTTCGGCGCCACCGATTCCAGCGACCACCCACTGCCTCACGTTCCCCGCCAGGTGGAGGATGAGGTTGCCGATGCTGTTGGACTCCTCGTTGGGCCGCCACCAGACATCCTCTGGAGTCAGCCCTTCCAGGGACCGCCGGATCTTGGGGAAATACTCCTCTGGAGTCAGCCCTTCCAGGGACCGCCGGATCTTGGGGAAATACTCCTCGGACAGATATCTGCGCGATTCTTCGATGAAGGCCTGACCGGTTCTCATGCCAGTGTTCTCGCTTCCAGGGACTGCTTCGGGGACAGGGTTGGGGCTCAGGAGGGGGACGCGGTGGGAGCGATCTCAGCGACGGAGCAGACCTCCTCACAACCAATCACGACCCGCCACCAGGTATCGCCCCGACGCATCCGCCCGGGGCGGGCCCCTAGGGAGACATACACGTTCAGGGTGAACCGACCATCTCCCATGGCATGAGGGGGAGAAAAGTAGACCGTCGCCTTTTCGGGGTCTTCCATGCCATCCGGGCCCATGACTTCAAACCCCTGGCCCTGGAGCGATCGGAGGGCCGCCTCGGGCATCCGTGGGTTCTCAGGTGCCAGAAGGAGGGGGTTCACGACCACGGTCCGGCCCTGATGGGCTTCCTGGCCGAGAGAGTTCGCTGCCAAGGCGAACAACTCGTCCGTCGGATCAGCAGGGTCGCATCCCATGAAGAACAGCTGAGATGCGCCGCCCGCCACCAACCAAAGCGCCCGCAGGGAGCCTCGCCGGGCCATCAGAAGGGCGCCTCCAGCGTTTTGCACAGATAGGCCACGAATGGCTTCCCAGCAGTGCAGATGGAAGAAAAGGTCTTCAGGAATCCCTTGGTCGTTACGGTATCCTCCGCCAGGGGACAAACAGCGATGAAATCCTTTCGTTTGAGATCCTCCGCCAGTGGATGCAGAGGATCGAATCCCTTGGGAGGTCGGATCAGGGAGTCCCCCGACAGCTGAAAGCGGGTCCGGAAGGCCCTCCCCCCGACAGCTTTCCGCCATCCCTCCGGATCCTCCACCAACCCTTCTCTGATCATTCGGAGCGTGGCCCCGTCCGGCCGCCAGATTCCCAATCCCACGAAGCAGGCCCTTGGCTCCAGGTGGAGATAGAATCCAGGTGCGTGGGCGTCCTTCCCGAAGTCGTGGCGGAACTGGATCCCCGTATGGGTCTTGTAGGGACTCTTGTCCTTGGAGAACCGAATGTCGCGATGAATCCGGAAGAGGGAACCGCCGTTCGCCCGGGGGTCGGCTCGAAAGTGGGGGCTGATGGACTTGAGTGCGGGAGCGAACTCGAGGATGAACCGAATGGCCGGTTCTTTCACGACCTCATCGTACCGGGACTTGTTGGCCTGGAACCACTCCCGGTCATTGTTCTCTGCCAACTCGCGCAGGAAAGCGAACGTTCTTCCACTGAAATGCGTGTCCGTCGTCATACCCTTTCGACCCTCCCCCTGGCACCCTGAGTCAACACCCTTCTAGACACCGATCTCGATCTGGTTCATTCCTCGACGTCTTGCTGTCCGAAGCGCGTCTTCGGCAACCTTCACCAATTCCTGCGGCGCATTCATCTCGCGATCATACCCGGCTGCTCCCATGGAAAACGAAAGCCCCGACACGTCACGGACGGGCCCGAGGGCCATATCCAGCCGGTCCGCGACCAGTCTACCACCGTCCAGATTGCAATCCAGGAGAAGGAAGGCGAATCGCTCTTCCCCGACGCGTGCGATCAGGTCGCTCTGGCGTGTCTTCGCCCTGATGGTCTCACCCAGAAGTTCGAAAACGCCATCAGCCTCCTGAATGCCACGCCGGCTCAGAAACTCCTGGAGGTCGTCGATGTCCAGGAAGAGGAGAGTGAGGGGAAGGCCTCTTTGCCCTGATGCGAAGATGACCTCGAAAAAGGTGTCCCAATGCAGTGCATTTGGTAGTCCTGTCTGGGGATCGGTGAGGGCCGGATGGCCGTCCGATCCCGTGTATTCCATCATTCGATCCGCCTCCTCTCAAAAACGCCCCTGATGTGTCCAGCATGAGAAATACCCGCACCGAACCGGCAGGTTCAAGGCTCCCGACCTCGAAGGGGGAGTATACACGGGACCTCCGCCATGTAGTCCTCATAGGCCGGACCGAACCGGGCCAGCAGCTCCCTTTCCTCCAGTCTGATCACGCCGAAAAGGGCAGCAAGGGAAACCCCCAGGAGCACATAAACCCCGGAGAAGTTCACGAAAAGGCACAAAGAGAATAAGCCCAGGACCGCACCGACGTACCGAGGATGTCTGACACGGCCGTAGATCCCTTGGGTCAGAAGCCCCGGCCCCTTCTCTCCCCTCACCTCCGGAAGGCCCACCAACGTCGAGCGCTTCAGAACCTTCTTGCACCGGGCCTCTACCGTCAGGCCCGCAGTCATCAAGACCCCCGCGATACCAACAAGTGTCCAGCTGGTCCCCAGGTCCCGCCCCAGCAAGATCGACCGGAAGCTCCAACCCGCCCAGACGGGTAGGGCCAGGAGGGTGACGGTCAGTGTATAGGTCACGCCCGGTCCCACACGACGCCAGAACCCGACAAAGGGGTGAAGAAGGTACCAGAAGAGAATGGCCGGCGGGTAGCTCACCAACACGAGAATCGCGACAACGTGCCGAGCCTGGTCCATGGAGTTGTCCCCTTTCCAATGCCCGTTTGACAGAAACCCCGCCTATCCACCCACTCGGTACCCCGCCCCCAAACGAAACTCTTTCACTTTGGTGGTTCCGCAGTAGGGCTCATAGGTGAGAGGATCGGGCGAGCACCCCGAGAAACGAAACCACTGAGTCTGGTACCCCGCGGACAGCACGAGGGGCAGTCTGCGGAAGGGAATGATCTTCACCTGCCCCACGAGGAACGCCCCAGTCTGTCCTCCAGTGGGCTTGAGAAGGTTCACGATGCGATTGCTCTCGGCCTCGATCTCCAGGCCAAGGTGCATGAAGCTGGCGCCAACACCCAGTCCCAGGTCGATCCATTCGGCGGGGGAGATGTGGGGAACCACAGACAGGCTGACGCCTTCCAGGTCCGAGGCGCTCCGGAGGTTCTCGAACTCACAATCGTGGCGGGGATCAAGGTAGATGCAGGCCTCACCGCCCCTATCGACGTTGTCACTCCTCCTCCATTGTTGTCTCCGTACCTGCCGTCGGAGCCAGCGTGCAACCTCCCATCGGAAGCCCCAGATTTCCAGGATCCTCGCGCAACATCACGAAACAAACCAGATTCCCTCCGTCATCTCCGTTCGAATCACCTGCCAGGGAGGTGCCCGTGCGCCCCTCGTTCCACCAAGCCCTGTTCCAAGATCCCGGCCGGGCGATACGCAGTAGTGCTCTCATCGTCATCTGCCTCGCTTTGGCAGCCCCCTTCGGGTCGGATCTTTCCTCCGCTTATGACCTTCACGCCCAAGCAGCGGTTGCCGAAGCTCAAACGCAGGTGTACCCCGGGGCTCGATGGGAGCGAATCGCCGATCCCGAGAACGCTGGGTACTCAGCCGCAGGATTGGAGAGAGTCCGGACATACGCTGAGACGATTCCTACCACAGGGCTCCTGGTGGTCGTGGGCGGAAGGGTTCTGTTCGAGTATGGCGACGTGGAGGAGGTGAGTTATCTGGCTTCGGTGCGAAAGAGCATTCTCGCGATGCTGTACGGAAACTATGTCGCCGACGGGACCATCGACCTCGAAAAGACCTTGGAGGAGCTGGGGATGGACGACGTCGGGGGGCTGCTCCCCGTCGAGCGGCAGGCGAAAGTCCTCCACTTGGTAACCGCCCGATCAGGAGTCTACCATCCGGCGTCCAACCCCGGCGACAACCTGGCTGACGCCCCCGCCCGAGGGTCCCAGGAGCCCGGGACCTACATGCTCTACAGCAATTGGGATTTCAACGCCGCCGGCGGTGCCTTCGAGCTCATGACGGGGCGTGACATCTTCGATGCTCTCCAGACTGATCTCGCCGAGCCACTGGAATTTCAGGACTTCGATCGGAGCCTCCATCGGAAGGGCGGCGACCGGGAGCGGTCCTTGTATCCATCCTATCACATGCACCTCTCCACCCGGGATATGGCCCGGGCCGGATACCTCATGCTCCGGGAAGGGAACTGGAAGGGAGAGCAGGTGATCCCTGCGGATTGGGCGAGGGAAATCTCTTCAGTAGTGACGCCCCTGGAAGAGATGAACCCGGAACGGATGCGCCGGGGGCCCTTCGGATACGGGTACATGTGGTGGATTTTCGACGGTCCGGAGACGGAGTGGGCGTTCCAGGGCGGATATACCGGCCAAGGCGCCTACGGCCAATACATCACGGTCCTTCCAGCCCTCGACATGGTCATCGCCCACAAAACCGCGGTCGGACCGGATCGGGGGTTCGAGCGGCGAACATCGTGGAGTGCATTCCAGGCGGTCATCGACCGGCTGGTGGAAGCCCGGACCGGGGGGTGAGTCGGGCAGGCTTGCCCAACTCTCCTCGAGGTGAAACTCGGGAGGGCTACCCTTCCGAATCCAAACAGCCGCAGGTTCCTTCCCCGTCGGCCGGGCACTCCCCTTTCCCCTCCACCGCAAGATCCAGGTGGCAGTCGGAACATGCCTCGCCTCTGAGTGCCATCGCTCCCTCCCTCACGATAATCGGCACCATGGCCAACCCCGCCACCGGGTCTGCCCACCACCAACCGAAGAGAGCGTTCAGCCCCAGTCCCACCAGGAGAATGGCCGAGAGGTAGGCGCAGAGATCGGTCTGTCGTGAGTCCGCCTCCAGGGAACGGCTTTCCAGCCCCCGTGCCACCTTCCTTTTGGCCCGGGCCAGGAGGGGCATCACGATCAAGGAAAGGGTCGCCAGAACGATCCCTACCATGCTCTCGTCGGGGGGCTCCCGTTGCACAAGGGAGGCCACGGCGTCCCATCCCACCCACGCGGCGAGGGCCAGGAAGGAAAGGCCCACCAAGCGAAGCGCCAGCTCCTCCCGGTGTTCCCCGGCTTCTCCCTCCCGAAGCCTCCAGAGCAGGATCGCCCCGGAGGAGCTTTCGATGACCGAGTCCACTCCGAACCCCACGAGCGCTGTGCTCCCAGCCAGAACCCCGCTCCCGATGGCCACAACTGCTTCGACGGAATTCCACCCCAGCGTCAGGTATTCCAGAATCCTTCCCCGACGGAGGAACTCCGCCCGGGAATCCAGGGGGGGGGCGGCCCTCGCTGGGCCGGTAAGGTTCGCCCCACTCTCCCCTCGGGGGTCGTCCCTCCGTGGCTCGACGGCCGTTGCTTCAGGCATGGGTCCTCACGGGTGGCCGCTCTTCAGCTTGGAAGCGAACCGAGCCCTGAACTTGGCGACTTTGGGACTGATGACGGCCTGGCAATACGGCTGCTGGGGGTTCTTCCGGAAATAGTCCTCGTGATAGGCTTCCGCCGGAAAGAACTCGGAGAACCGGGTCACCTCGGTTACGATGGGGGCATCCCATACTCCTTCCCTACCCAACTCCTCGATCACTCCCCTCGCCGTCTCCTCTTGCTCGAGGGAATGAGCGAAGATCGCCGACCGATACTGGGTCCCAACATCGGCGCCCTGTCGATTCAGAGTCGTAGGATCGTGGGTAGCGAAGAAAACCTCGAGGATCTCCTTCAATGAGATAACCCCCGGATCGAACTCCACCTGGACAGCCTCCGCATGACCGGTACTCCCCGAACAAACACGTTCATAGGTCGGGGCCGGATCCGAACCCCCGGAATAACCGGGGCTGACTCCTCTGACTCCCGCCAGATCCAGGAAGACTGCCTCCAAACACCAGAAGCAGCCTCCCCCAAGCGTAACAGTCTCCATCCCCTCATCCCTCCCAGCATCATGAACACAAAGCGACCGGGTTTGGGCGAATCCCCTCGGTGGCCTGGCCGTGCGGGCCAGGCCAGCCGGTCCCACCTCAGCGGAGAGCCGGGCCGCTGAGGGAAAGGACTAGTACCGACCAGAACGTCTGAAGTTCACACCCAAGGAGCCTGTCCCGGTAGTGGGGAGAGCCGCGTTGCTGGGAAAGGCTCCTAGAGGGACAGCGCCCCGGCGGCCCGGTCGTACTCATCCGGCCGGACATAGATCAGATAGCCGAAGGTGCCGCGGCCATCCGTCACGCCTGAGGAGGCGTAGACGTTGACATTGGCCTTGTAGAGCACCTGGTGGATCTCCGCCAGCGCTCCCAACTCGTCGTCCCCCTGGACCAGGAAGGCCGGGTGCGGGCCTTCCACCTTCATTCCGGCCCGTTGGGCTGCGGCCGCCATTTTCTCCGTGTCTTCCGGGAAGATCGTGAGCTGGGTATGCATGGGCCCCATGGGGACGGCCGTGAACGCCACCATGTTGAGCCCCATCTCCGCCATCTGAGAGAGCAGTTTGTAGGCCGCCCCGGGTCGGTCCCGGATAGTGGTATAGAAGTAGTCAACTCTTCGGATCGAATAGGCCATAGATCTCCTCCCGTCCGGGTACGAGCCGGAGTCCCACTCCTCCTCGAATCCGGCTCCTGGTAACTCAATTGTCAGGCAGGGGGTTTACACCACAAGGATCGGCAATGTACGCTCCGAAAGCCAGTCTCCCGGTTTCGGGGACCCACCCATTGTGAACCCCAACCCAAAAAGAAACGTGGCCAGGTTCCTCCTTGATACCCCCCGGCTCTTCCTTCTCTCCGCCCTGCCCGTCCTGGCAACCTGTCTGGAGCCTTCGACACTGCCCCATACCCCCAGACAACCCTCTCCCGACCTCACCCTCTCACGCGTGGCGTTCGGCTCGTGCAGCTACTCGAACCGTCCGCAGCCTCTATGGGACCCGATCCTCGCCACCGATCCTCAACTATGGGTATGGATGGGAGACAACATCTACGGCGACTCGGAGAACGTGCAGATCCTCAGGGCAAAGTACCGGGCAGCCAGCGAGAACGAGGGGTACAGACGTCTGGTGGCTCGGGTACCTGTGGTGGGGACGTGGGACGAACACGACTACGGCCTGGGCAATGGAGGAAAGGAGTACCGGTCCCGGATCGGCAGCCAGGGGGCGCTCCTGGACTTCCTCGGAGAACCTCGGGACAGCCCTCGACGCCGTCAGGAAGGCGTATATGCCTCCTATACGTTCGGGTCCCCTCCCAAGCAGGTGAAGGTGATCCTCCTGGACGTCCGGTATCACCGAGACCCGCCTGGGCCAGAAGGGGATATTCTGGGCGATGCCCAGTGGAAATGGCTCGAGGGGGAGCTCAGGCGAAGCAACGCCCAGGTTCACCTCATCGGGTCCGGCTTCCAGGTCCTCCCAGTCGACCACAGATTCGAAAAGTGGGCCAAGTTCCCGTTGGCTCGCGCAAGACTGCTTCGTCTGATCGCCGACTCCCGGGTGCCGGGAGTGATCCTCCTGAGTGGCGACAGGCATCTTGGGGAGATTTCCATGCTGGAGACGGAGCCCCTCGAATACCCTCTGTTCGAGGTCACCTCTTCAGGGATGACTCACTTCGTCACCCGGCCCGACGGAGAACCGAATCGATTCCGGACCGGACCCCTGTTCACTGGATTGAACTTCGGAGTCGTGGAAATCGAGTGGGAAAATCCAACTCCCCTGATCCGGCTTCAGATCAGGGGAGAGGATGGCTCTCCGGGTGCGGAGATCGGAGTGGAGTTGAGTCGCCTGGCACCCGGGGCGTAGGAGGAACCCGGAGGCTCAGTCCCGGTGTCGCTCCCGGGATTTTCTCTGATTTGGGTGGTTCAGATGCTGCCAGGTATCACCTCTCCGGAGCTGCTGGATCGCGCTGGGCGAGACGCCCAGGGTCTCGGCCCAGAAGGAGGCCGAATGCTTGAACCTCCCCCGGTCCTCATCCCAGTCCTCCAGAACTTCCAGTGCTTGGCCCCTTGTGATCCCCGCGTGAGGGGACTTCTCCCCTTGGAGCCAAACGTTGTGCCCCTTCCATCGACCTGACGCCTGAATGGGCCCCGGAAGCTTCTTTCCGGTGTTTCCCAGGCAGTAGTGACGGATCTGATTCACCGTGTACTCGGGGAATTTCCGGGCGATTTCTGCGTAGGTGTAACCCTCTTGAGCTAGGTCCCGCCAGATGATAACGGTTGCGCCGGTTGGTTTTGCCATGGTTCTTGTTGCTTTCCTGCGGTGTACGGTTTCTGCCTTGCCGTCGATGACGGTCCCGAATCTTAGTGGGATTTAGATATCAGTTCCAGATCCCGAGGGAACAAGATGGCACCGCGACCCATCACATGCCGGCCGCTCGAATTCTGGAGGGGAACCGTGCGTAACCTCCTAACCGCTCCCAGACCCCTTTTGTTCCCGCCGGAAGGTTCGAGCCACCCCCACGAGGAGATTCAAGCCCGGCACCCGAGCCATATAATCCCCATATTCCGGGCCGAATTTGTCCCGGAGGAACCTCTCCTCCTGCCGCGTGTGGAGAAGGAAGAAGAAGGATCCCAGCGCCGCCAAAACCACAGAATACCAGCGTTGGGAAATCAGGGCGAAGGTGATCCCCATGAGGATGTACCCCAGGTACTGGGGGTGTCTGATCACGCTGAACAGGCCTCGGTCCACGACCCGTTTTGTGGCCATGTAGCTCTCCCCCTCATCCACCTCCCCGTGCCGCTTGAGGGTGTACATGGGAAGAAAGATGAGCGAGAGACTCCCGACGCCGGTGATCACCGCCACCAGCCGAAGGATCCTGATCTCCCCGCTGCCCAGGACTGCCGTTACGGCCATGAGCAGAATGAAGGCGATGGCAGCAGGAATCTCCAGTGCGCCGAGGGCCCGTTCGCTAGCCACCCTTCCCCCCCTTCCGGACAGCGAACTTCAGCCCGGACCACGTGTCGTCCACGGCGGCGATCTTGTAGTCCACCAATCCCGACCCCAACCCCGCTTTCCGGACCACTGCCTGGGTCAGGTCGGAAAAGATTCCTGAGCTCTTCTTGGGCCAGAGGATCCACATCCCCCCTCTTCCGACTCGCGGAACCCATTTCGCCAGTGCGCCCTCGAGATCTCGTCTGGATCTCACGAACCAGAGAATCAGATCAGTCTCCTTTCCATAGCGGCTGAGGAGGCGAGCGCCCTCCGGAAGGTGGCCCAGGGTGTCGGGGAACCCGTCCGGCGCTCCTGCCAGAAGGACTCGGCTTCCCTCCTTGATCCCCAACTTCTTCGGGAGGGGGGTGCCCGAGTAGCCCGCCATCGCCGAGTCAGGGACCACAGGGTCGGATAGGGGTTCTGCGACGGCCTTCCTCAGTTCGGCCTCGAGGGTGCCCCAGTTGGCGTAGGTGGCGTCGGGGAGAAGGCGCTTGACGGCCGCGACCTTTTCAGGGGCCCCCTCAGCAAAGACCAGTGGGATCCGGCGCGTTGATCCGTGGATCCTCAAGGCAACCGCGAGGTCCCGTCCCTGGGCCGGACTTCGGGACAGATCCAGAACCACCGCATCAGGCGGGTCGGCCTTCAGGATTCCCAGGAGCCTCCCGGCATCCACCGCATGGTACTGGACCGAGAATCCCATGGCCTCCAATTCCCCCCTCCGGGCCACCCCTTCCGCCTCCAACCAATGTGCCAAACACACCGAGGGCATCGTGTCACCTTTCTGGGGTCCACTTGATGAGCGCCACCCCGGGGGGTTCCGGTATCTGATCCGCCTCCCGAGGTAACGATCCGAGCCGACTGTCCAATTCCTCGGGGGGGGGGTGCCCCCCCGGGGTTCTTCAACTTCCTCGTCGCGGAACAAACCGTGGGACCCGTCGCGCGTACTCCTCCCACGCCTCGCCGAACCGTTGGTTCAGTTCCCGTTCTTCCAACTCAACCACAAGGAGGAGGCTCGGGATCGTCAGGAGGAAACCAACATATAGGGACAAGTGGTTCCCAAAGAGGGCATAGCCCAGTACCCACAGGAGCACCTCAACGTACCGGGGGTGCCGGATGGTGCCGTAGATCCCTTCCTGAAGGAGGGTACCCGGATACCTGCCGGCTGAAACCTGAGGGAGTCCGGAAAGAACCGCCGCGGTAAGATACCGTCTTCTCTTCAGGGCGATGACCGAACCGAGGATCCAGGCCACCACGCCAAAGAACATGGTGAAGTAGTTGGTGCCGAAATCGGAAGCCATCAGGGGCCCTCTGAGAAGGTAGATACGCCACATCATCAGACCGGTGACTGCCCCGAGGATTGAGTAGGTCACCCACGGCGAGAAGCGTCGCCAGAATCCTCCGAAGGGGTGGATCAGGAACCAGAGCAAGATGGAGGGTGGGAGGCTCATGAGCACGAGGAGCGTTACCCAGTAACGGATCGAGTCCAACAGTACCTCCAATCCTCAAACCGGCTCATGGTAATCGATCTTGACGCCACATCCGTCCCACATCCGCTCGTACTCCTCCAGACGTTTCGCAACGAAAGCGCGAACCTTGACCTCCCCTCCCAGCAGCCTGGCGACCCTGGCCGCCTTGGACGGGGCTTCAACAGCGGCCATTTCATCCCCCACCCGGAAAATGACAAGCTGACCCGCCAGGAGCGTTTCGTGCTTCTCAACCTCAGGAAAAGAAGGGGCCAGTGCTTCCCATTCAGGAGCCGATAGAGGCACCGTCCCGCCTCCAGCAATTTTCTCTCGGAATTCCTCGACGGTCACAGAGACCTCCTCATCGGACGACTGAGACCCCCTCCTTCGATCTGGAGCAGAGGACCCCCTTCGGCCTGGCTAACGGAATAATAGGACGTGGGGGAGCCGACAAGAACAACGCTGGAGATGGGGTTTCCAGAGATGGTCTGCGCACGCAGGGCGAAGTCCTTCCTTAGGAAAGGGCGAACTCCGCCGCGGCCTCCCCGTGGATTAGGGCGGTATCGAAGAGCGGGAGGCGGGTGTCTCCAGGCTTCAGGAGGAGCCCGATCTCCGTGCAACCGAGGATCACCCCCTCGGCGCCCTCATTCTCCAGGCCTTCCACAATTCGCCGGAACTGGGCTCGGGATTCGTCACGGATCTCTCCCAACACCAGCTCCGTATAGATCACTCGATGAACCACTTCCCTGGCGCCGGGGGGAGGAGTGAGCACCTCCAACCCGTGGAGGTCCTGGAGCCGACCTCGATAAAACGGCTCCTCCATGGTGAAACGGGTCCCGAGGAGCCCTACCCGCTCGAGTCCGGCACTCCGAATCCGATTGGCCGTCGCGTCGGCGATGTGGAGGAGGGGAATCCGGATGGCGCTCTCGATGGCTGGCGCCACCAGGTGCATCGTGTTGGTGCAGAGGACCAGGAACTCCGCTCCGGCTGCTTCCAGGGTCCGGGCCTCCCTTGCCAGAATCTCCCCCAAGGCGTCCCACTGGCCCTGGTGTTGGAGTGTTTCGATCTCCTGAAAGTCCACGCTCAAGAGAAGGACCCGCGCCGAATGGAGCCCTCCCAAGCGCCTCCCGATCTCACGGTTGACCACCTGGAAGTAAGGCACGGTGGATTCCCAACTCATCCCACCTAGAAGTCCGATGGTCTTCATCGCCGTCCCTGCCCTCTCTCCGGTTATTGCAGATTGGCCTTCGACCAGGCAAGCTAGGGGTTGGTCGATACCCTTCGCCACCGACCCCGTACCTCTCAAACTGGAGCGCCACTCTATGCCCCGGTTCCTTCTCCATGTTTTCGCAATGGCCTGCATGTTGTCCGTATCGACGTTCCCTTCGGCCCTCTCCTCCCAGGAGTCCGCTCCCGTCGGCCGACCCTACGGAGCTTTCGCATTCACTGACAGCGTCCTGATCCCCCTGCCCCCCGGGGAGGCGTTCGATCGGTTCCTGGAGGTCGATGCCTGGTGGGACCACCGGGTGAGTGAGAATCCCATCCGATTCTACATCGACGCCAAGCCGGGCGGCGGCTTTTTCGAGATCTTCGATGAAACGGGAGACGGCGTCCGGCATGCGGAGGTCATCTTCGCCTCCAGGGGAAAGACCCTCCGTATGAGAGGCCCCCTGGGGCTCAGTGGCTACGCCCTGGACATGGTCTACACCCTGGAGTTCAGAGCAGAAGGCCCTGGGACCCACGTGCGGCTGGATGTGCGGGGCGCCGGAGAGCTGGAGGAGGGCTGGGCGGAAACCGTGCAGAGGGTGTGGAACCACTTTCTGACGGAGCGGTTCAAGCCCTACGCCGAGGGGGAGCTGAGGTGATTGGGTTCAGTGTCCCCGGCGTATTGCAGGAAAAGGAGAGTCGAACGTGACCGAACCGCGCTTCACCGATAAAGAAGTCGCCCTCATCCTCAGACGGGCAGCCGACCTCGAAAAACGCTCTCCCTCTGCCGCCGCGACATCCGGCCGCGGCCTCACCCTCTCCGACCTCAAGGAGATCGCGTCGGAAGCCGGGATCGATCCCGAGTTGGTGGGCCAGGCAGTCATGGAGATGCAGGGTCCCAGAGGCCTGAAGTCGGGATCGACGTTGGCCGGGCCCGGGACAGTCCGCAGAGAGATCAGGGCCGTTCCTGGGGTGCTTTCCAGGGAAGAGCTGGCCGAGATCGTACGCGTGGTTGACGCAGAGGTCCCGGACCAGGGGACCGTCCAGGAAGCGCTGGGGAGCGTTCGATGGACCAGTAAGGGTCGGTTCCTCAGCACTCAGGTCTCCGTGGAGCCCCGAGACGGCGAGACCCTCCTTCGGGTGGAGGAGCGATACCACGACGGAGTGAGGGGAGCACTCCACGGCGTACCCACTTCCTACGGATTTCTTTTAGGACTCGTCATCGCTTTGGAGGGGATGAACCTGGGCTTTGCTCCCGGCCTTCTCCTGGCCCTGGCGACAACCACGGCCGGATGGGGTTTGGGAGGTACGATCTGGAGGGTCTTGTCCAAGAACAGCCGCGCCAGAGTCCAAAGCTTGGCGGAGAAACTCGGCCTCAGGGCTCAGGAGCTGACGGAAGATGAGACTCCGAGGATACCTGAGGAATCCGGCTGAAGCAGGGAGAGGTCCTGTTCGGATCCCGTCCATCGTGGAAACCGCCTGGTCCGGCGTCCAGCCAATCGTCCCGAGGGAACTTCGGCGATCCGACCGAGTGCGATTCTAGCAGTTCTCTCCTGTCTCGAAGCTCCGTCACCAGGGGGTGGCTCAGGAAGGGCAACGGCCTCCAGGGGGGGATGAAGAAGATGCTCCTGCCGGCAGGGGAGCCCGGCCGAAGCTTCAGGGTCACGATCTTCACCCGAGACCAACGTGTCTCCGAGATATCCCGGATTTCCCGAAGAGGGAACCGGAGTGTCCTTCCCCGCCGAACCACCCTCAATTCGTCACCAACCAGCCAGACATGGTCCAACTTCATGGACCAGAACACGAAAAAGGATCCCAACCCCAGCCAGACGCCGGAGAGGGCGAGGAGACCTGCGACAGGGATCTGGGCGTCCAATACACCCAACCAACCCAGGAGGATGAACACTCCGAACAGGATGATCCAGAGCGGAGTCCAGAGCCACTTCCAGAAATCCGTGGATGCCGAGGAGATCCTCTGCGATTCTTCGCCGGCCCGGGGTGCTACCGTGGACACGGGTCAGGCCGGATCCGGCTGGAAGGTCCTGACCGCTGCCAGCCAGGCGAACGGATTTTCCAGGTGGATTGAGTGACCGGACTTCGGGATCAGGCGAAGCTCAGCTCCGGGAATGACCTTCGCCATTTGC